>JBBIKI010000068.1:0-15891 GCA_037445535.1 Acidobacteriota bacterium
CTACTTGGTAGCTTTGGCGACGAGCTTGACGAGCTCCTTCATCTTGAAGGGCTTGGGCACGAACTGGTAGGCGCCGAGGGCCTGGGCGGCGTGGCTCGTCTCGATGGTGGCGTAGCCGGTGATGACGATGACCTGGGAGGCGGGGGCATTCTCCTTGACGAACCGGAGAATGTCCATGCCGGAAGGGCCTCGCATCTTCATGTCCGTCACGATGGCGGTGAAGGTCTTTTCCTTGAGGCGGGCGAGGGCCAGGGAGCTATCCGTGAAGACCTCCACGGCGAAGCCCTCTTTCTCCAGCTCGGGCTTGAGCCTGTCTCCCACGATGGGTTCGTCATCCAGGACCATCACGCTCTTTTCTTCCGCCATGGCATTCACTCCTCTCGTTCGTTACCCGGAAGGGCCTCGTCTTTGGCGAGGGGCAGGCACACGCGGAAGGTGGTCCCCTTGCCCGCTTGGCTGGTCACTTCAATGTCTCCGCCGTGTTTGTGAATGATGCTGCTGGTCACTGAAAGACCGAGCCCCGTCCCCTTGCCCGGCTCCTTGGTGGTGAAGAAGGGGTCGAAGATGTGGGGAAGGTTTTCCTCGGGAATGCCCGTGCCCGTGTCGCTCACTTCCACGCAGAGGCTGTTCTCGTCGTGGACGTGGGCCTTGAGGGCGAGAGTTCCTCCCTCGGGCATGGCCTGGATGGCGTTGATGAAAAGGTTGAGGAAGACCTGCCGGAGCTGGTTGGCGGCTCCCTTGACGCGGGGAAGGCTGGAAGGCAGCACGCACTCGAAGGTGACGTTGTTGATGGCCATTTCGTTCTGAATGAGGCGGAAGGTCCGCTGGATCACCTCGGCCAGATCCACGGGGGCCGTATCCAGCCGGTCCTCCCGCGTGAAATCCAGCAGGCTCTTGACGATCTCGCTGGCGCGCTCGGTCTCAAAATAGATGTCTTGGAGGAGCTTCCACTTCTGGTCGTCCCGTAGGGTCCGGAAGTCTTCCATGAGGGCTTCGGTGGTGATGGAGATGTTGTTGAGGGGGTTGTTCAGCTCGTGGGCGATGCCCGAGGTGATGGTGCCCACGGCGGCGAGCTTTCCGGCGCGCACGCACCTCTCCTGGTGGGCCTGGAGGTCGGCCAGCATCCGGTTGACGGCCAGGGCCAGGTCGGAGAACTCGTCTCGGTAGGTCCTGGCGGGGCGGATGAGGGTGAAGTCGCCCTCGGCGATGCGGCGGGTGTAGGCCTGGAACCGCCGTATGGGGTTGAGGAGCGCTTCCGTAAAAAAGTAGGAGATGAGCACGAAGAGGACGAGGAGGGCGCCTAGGAGGGCGATGGGGAGGACCTCGGAGACTCTCAGCATGTGGTCCACGGCGCGCCGCTCGCGGGAGGCGAGCGCTTCCACGAGGCCCGTCACGGTGGAGCCTTGTTCGCGGAGGCGGACCTCGATCTCCCTCTTGCGGGCCGCGTCCAGGGTGCCGCCTTGTGCCAAGCGGCGGCAGTCCACGAGGAGGGCCTGGTATTCCTTCATGTGGCCCCCGATGGCGGCCAGGTCGTCGGGGCCCGCCATGTCCAGCATGCGGGGCGTTTCCGCGCCCAAGTGCGACGCGGCCGAACTGGCGCGCGTGATGGCGTCATCGAGGTTGGTGCCGTAAAGGAAGTAGTCCTTCTCGAAGCGCCGGGCCTGTTCAAGGTCGAAGGCGAGGCTCTCCGTGGTGCCCAAGAGGAGGAGGCGGCCGCGCACCTGGCGCAGGTAGTACCAGTTCACCAGGGCGGCCGTGGCGCATAGGCAGAAGCACAGGGCGAGGCTCACGATGAACCGAAACCGGATGCTGACCCGGGGCCGCGCGAGGATGAAGTCCTCGGCGGTTTTTAGCTTTTCGGCCAGGGTCGGGTCGTGCACGGCCTTGGACAGGGTTTGCAGGTCGTCCTCCATGGCGCCCTCTCGATGGATTCAGTATGAGCCATCGGCCTTTCGGGAACAATGTCAGGGGGCCTCGGCCGGTGATTACTGTCCCTTGAGCTTCATGTTCTCCAGCGTGATGCGCCGCCATTCGAGGGCGCGTTCGATGGTGATGAGGACCTGCTCCTTCCTGAAGGGCTTGGTGATGTAGTCGTAGGCGCCGTGGCGCACCACCTCCTGGGCCGACTCTAGGCTTCCGTAGGCGGTGATGATGACCACGGGAATGGTGGCGTCCGCGCCGTGGACGAGATCGATGACCTCCAATCCGTCCCGTCCCAGCATCTTCAGGTCGGAGATGACGAGGGAGAAGGCATCGGCCGCCATGAGGTCTTCGAGCTCCAGGGGGTTGTTGCTGGCCACGACGTCGTGAGACGTCTTGGTGGAGATGATGGTCTGGAGCAGCGTCAGCATGTCCACTTCATCGTCCAGAATGAGTATCTTCTCCTGCATGGCCTCTCTCCTGTGGAGCACTCTCGCTCCGTGCGGTCGTTCAGGACTCGTGGGGCACGATGGGCAGGTGGATCGTCAAGGTCGTCCCCGAGTGCTCCGTGCCCGCTTCATCCTCGTGGCGGCTCTCCACGGTGATGGTTCCTCCCGCCTTCTCGATGATGCCGTGGCTGATGGAAAGGCCCAGCCCGGTTCCCTCGCCCGGGGCCTTGGTGGTAAAGAACGGGTCGAAGATCCTCCCCAGATCCTTCTTGCGGATGCCGTGGCCCGTGTCGCTCACGGCCACCGCCACCCGGCCGTCCTCCCGGCGTGAGTATACCGCGAGGACGCCTCCTTCTTCTTTCATGGCGCCCCGGGCGTTGGTGATGAGGTTCAAGAGCACCTGCTGGATGCCCTGCGGGTCGCCCATGACCCGGGGCAGGTTCTCCTGAAGCTCCATGTGGCACTGGATCTTGTCCGTCAGGAGTGTGTTCGTGACCATGGCCACGGCGCGCTGGATCTCCTCGTTCAAATCGGTGGTCTCGTCTCTCTGCTCGGGTATGCGGGCAAAGCGGCCCAGGTTTTCCACGATTTTCTTGCAGGCCAGGCCCTGGCGCTCGATGATTTTGAGCTGGCCGTAGGCCTCCGTGCCGGGCGGCGTCTTCTCCAACAGCAAATCCGTGAACCCCAGGATGATGGCGATGGGGTTGTTGATCTCGTGGGCCACGCCCGCCGAGAGCATGCCCAGGGAGGCGAGCCGGGAGCTGAGGTTAACCTCCCGTTCGCGCTGCTTCTTGATCTGTGTCCAGTGGCGCTCCAGGCGGACCAGGGACAGGCCTCCCGCGAGGATGGCCAGGACGATGGCGGCTTGCATGAAGAACTGGCGCATGAAGAGGGAGGCCACCAGGCCGTGCACTTCGCTCACGGGGGCCACCACGGCCACGGACCAGAGGCGGCTGGGCCGGTCAGGGTCGATGTGGATGGGACAGAAGCCGATGAGCTTGTGAATGGGGCCTACCGCCTGGCGGTGCCATCCCGACACGTAGGAGCCCGTGCCCTCCTGGCCCTTGAGCATCCGGTCGCGCATGATCGTGTTGATGCCCTCGAAGCCCATGGCGGGGTTGAATTCGGGGCGGGCCTTGAAGGCGTTCTTGCCCACGAAGGCGGGCATGGGGTGGGCGAGGAACGTGCCTTGCTCGTCGATGACCCACGCGTATCCCGTAGCGCCGGACTTGGCGTGTTCGGCGAATCGGCTGGCGATGGAGGAGGCGTCGAGCACGAAGAGGAGAACGCCCGCGAAGCGCCCCGTGGGCCGGGGATGGGCCTCGTCCGGCGAGTCCTGGTACTGGGGCGTGGCCATGATCAGGAGGGGACGAGGGCCGAACCTCGCCTGAATGCCGGCGGGCGGCTCGTCGAGGAGGATCCGGTTGCGGTTCCGCGGGGAGAGTGCCCAGGCGAAGTAGGGGTCGTTCCCGAACCGTCCCTCCTCCGTGGTGGCCACGCCGGCCCGGTCCAGCACCACGGCCTCCAGCCCCGTGGACGAGACGCGGCGGATCTCCAGGAGCTCGCCCGCTTGAATGGAGCGCAGGGTCACCCGGAGGCGGCTGCCCAGGGACGGCGATTCGCTGTACTGCACGGAGGGAGATAGGTTGAGCACGGTGAGCTCCCTCCGGAGGAATTCCAGATCCTGCTGGACGAGGGCCGCCAGGTTCTGCGCGAGGACGAGCTGCTGGCGGTTGAACTCCTCCGTGACCACCTGCCTCATTTTGCCGAAGGAAACCAGTCCCAGGACGAAGGCGAAGATGAGGAGCAAGGCCGTGGCCAGCATGCCCACCAGGGGCACCATGCGGCGTGCGGGGTAGAAGCGCCTCACGTGGGTTCCTCCTCCCGGGGTTCCAGCCCCAGTGAAACGTCGCCGGCCTCGTAGGCGGCGAGAGCCCGGTTCACCTGGGCGTCGTCGCCGAAGAGGGTGTCGGCCTGGCGGGTCATGACGAGGAGGCGCCCGAGGGCCCTGAGCCGGAGGGCCATCTCCCGGGGGGGGACGTGGCCGGTCCGGGCGAAGAGGGCGTCCTCCCGGGAGTGGACCTGAAATCCCGCGGCCCCCAAGGCGCCCTCCAAGAACCGGACCCGCCGGGTCTTCCCCGCCAGGTCCGCCGCGCCCCCGTGGAAGAGGAAGCTCGCGTAGTTGTCCTCGGGGCGGTCCGAGAGGTAGGCGTCCACCCTGGAAAAATGATAGCCGAGCCGGAAGCTGAGGTTGAGGTACGCCTCCGAGACGATGACGTAATTGGGCGAGGCGGCCTGCTCCAGGGCGTCCCGCGCGGTCATGGTGTTGGCGAAGAGGGAGGCCATGTCGCGAGCGCCCGCCGCCGCCTCCGTCCGCCAGGGCACCTGTGTCATGCCTTCCCAGAGCGGGATGAGAGGGCGGCACGCGAAGGCCTCGGGGGTCACGGCGCGATCCTCGGATGTGGCCTTGAGGCCGCCGCCCAGGTCAATAAAAAAGAAGTCCACGGGAAGGGTGCTGCGAAGTTTGAGGGCGTTGCGCGTGCCCTTCGAGGCGAGGCTCCCCGCCAGGAACATCTCCTGCACCGCCTCCTCGTGGGCGAACCTCAGGATGTCGTGGATCGTCTTGCACCGGGAGGCTCTGAAATCGGGGCTCCTGGGATCGGTGAGGTTCAGGGGCGTGACGTGGGTGAGGCTCTCGCGGAACCGCTTGAGGAGCGGCGGCTGCTCGGCCCCGGCCTTGTCCTCGCGCGCGCTGGCCAGGAGGGCTTCGGCGCGGCCCTCGTAGACGCTGCCCAGATCCGCGTCCACGGTGACCGTCGTGCCTGCCTTGAGCAGATCCGTGGCCTCGGGAGCGCCGAAGATGGAGGGGATGCCGAACTCCCTCGCCACGGTGGCCAGGTGGCTCGCCGCCGAACCCGCCTCGGTGACGATGGCCGCCACCCGGTCCACGGCCTCCGCCAGCTTGGGCGAGGAGGTCTTCGCCACGAGGACCGCTCCCGCGGGCACGCGGTGGACGTCCTCCTCGGAGGCCAGGAGAAACACGGGGCCCGCGGCGATTCCCCGGCACGCCACCACGCCTCCGCCCACGAGGGACACGAGGCCCTGCCTGAGCGCCATCACGTTCCGCGCGGGCTTGGAGGGAGCGGAGAGTCTGAGGGGCCGGGATTGGAGGATGAACAGGTTGTCCTGGGAGCCGAGGGCCCACTCCACGTCCTGGGGACGGCCGAAGTGCTTCTCCAGCCTCATGCCGTAGGTGCCCAGGAGGGCGAGCTGGTCCTTGCTCAGGCAGGGCTGGTCCCGCATCCACCCCGGCACGTCCACGTTCACGAGCCCGGGCGCCTCTCCGCAGAGGAGCATCCTCTCCTTGACGGACACCTTGGCGTCCTGGAGGGCCGGCTCGGGGCCCCTGGACAGGGTGAAGACGTCGGGGTTGACGGACCCGTCCACGGTGAGGCTGCCGAGCCCCCACAGGCCGGCCACCACGAGCACGTTTTTCCGGGGTTCTTGGGGGTCCCGTGTGTACATGACGCCGCTGGCCCGGGCATCCACCATGGCGATGACGCCGACGGCCATGGGGAGCACGCCCGCGCTGGCACCCCTCGCTTTCAGGTAGACGAGGGCGCGCGGGCCGAACTGGCTCGCCAGGACCTCCTGGCATTTTGTAAGGAGGGACTCGCGGCTCACGTTGAGGACCGTGTCGAACTGGCCGGCGAAACTAAACTCGCCGTCCTCCCCCACGGCGCTGGACCGGACCGACACTCGAAGGCCCGGGCCCGCGCGCTCTTCGAGAGCGGCGTGAGCGTCCAGGATGGCGCGGGCCAAATCCTCGGGCCACCGGGCGGCGAGGACCTTGGCCTTGACGGCTTCGCTCGTCCGGTTCAGCTCCTCCTTGTCCTTCAAGGACATGCGCGCCACGTCCTCGCTGATGGTTTCCAGGAGGCCCTTCTGTCGCATGTAGGCTTCGCAGGCCGGCGTCGTGATGCAGAACCCGTCGGGGACGGGCAGGCGCGCGTCCTTCATGATCTCGCTCAGCCGCCGGATCTTTCCTCCCACCAGATCCAGGGGAGCATCCTTCACGGCGGCCAGGGGCAGCACGGAGGGGCCGTGGTGGTGGCTGGGTTCTTGGCCCGCCTCCTGCCTGGCGGCGCTCGTCACCTTGTCGAGGGCACCCTGGAGGGCCTTGTGGCGGCCGCCGGACAGGTCCTGGATGTTCTGGACCACGATGGAGGACAGGTCCTCCAGGCGGGCGAAGGCCCCGTCCACGTAGGCTCGGTCGAAGAGGTACTCCCCCGTGGCCTTGGCCTGCATGTCGGCCATCACTTCAAGGGCCTCGGTGTTTGCGTCCACCAGGCGCCGGAACGCCCCGTACTTGGCCAGGAGGCGCGCCCTGGCCTCCTCCTCCGAAAGGCCGCCCAGCTTCGTTTTCAGGTAGCCGAGGAACCGTTCCATGCCCATAATCACGATCCTCCCTGGGGCGAAGCCGCCGCGAAGCAGGGGTCGAAGAGGTAATTCCCCGTGAGGAAGGCGCTCACGTACCAATCTATATCAGCGGCGGGGCCCATGCGCATGTCGAGCTGCCGCGTCGCCACGATGAGCCGTCCGGCCTGGTCCAGGCGCTCCAGGGTGGCCTCCTCGCTGAACTTGCGAATGCGCGCGTTGAGGAGGTCTCCCAGCCGCTCCACCTGGAAGTCCATGCTCCGGAGGATGCGCTCCAGAAGGACGCAGCGGTTCGCGCGGCGCGCTTCGCTGGCGGCGCCGCCCTTGAAGCGGAAGCTGATGTAGTTCCGGCTCGGGGAGGCGGTGCAGTAGGCGTCCACGGCGGCGAAGTGATAGCCGATGCGGGAGCTGAAGTTACAGTACCCCTCCGCCACGATGGCGTAGCTCCTGTCCCCAAGCCGCCTCTCGCCGTACTCCATGAAGGGCGTGAAGATGGCCTCCGTGGTTACGGACGCGAAGCCGCCGATGCTCATGGCCTTGGGCATCCACCAGCGCAGCTCCGGATGCGTCATGCCTGCGAGGAGGGCCTTCATGGGGGAGGAGAGGATGTCCTGAGGCGTCACTTCGCGGGCTCTGGCCCCGGGGGGGAGCCCCCCGCCCAGGTCGATGAGGTACACCGTGAACGGGAGCCGCGCCGCGAGGGGAACGGAGCGCAGCTCTTCGTAGGAGGCCTGGTCGCTCACCCGGAACATCTCCTCGAAGGTCTTCTCGTGGACGAAGCGGGCGATGTCGTGGAAGGTCCGGCAGGACCGCGCGGTGAACTCCGACGATTTGGGATCCGTGAGGTTCAGGGTGACGATGTGCTTGGACACTTCCTGGAGTATGGCGTAGACCGGGGTGCCCGCCATGCCCCTCGCGCCGCTGCTTGAAGCCGCCGACAGCAGGCTCTCGGCGCGGCCCTCGTACACGGCTCCTCGGCCGCCGTCCACGGTGACCACGGCGCCGGGGCGGAGAAGCGACGTGGAGCGGTGGGTGTCCAGAACGGCGGGGATGCCGAACTCCCTTGCCAGGGAGGCCATGTGCCCCGTGGGGGCGCCGATGTCGGTGACGATGGCGGAAGCCCGGTCCATAACCCGCACGTACTGGGGGTGGGAGTGGCGGGCCACGAGGACTCCTCCCTCAGGAAATCCCTGGAGGTCTTCGGGACCATAAGAAAGGAAGGCGGGGCCGCTGCCTGAACCCCCGGAGGCGGGGACCCCGGAGAGGATCAGAGGATGGCCTTCCACCTCGCGCGGGGTTTCTCCCTGTTCGGTTCCCCGGGCGCTGGCGTGGACGGGCCTGCTCTGGAGGAGGACCAGCCGGCCCGTGCGGTCCAGCGCCCACTCCACTTCCCGGGGGCCGCCGAAGTGGTCTTCCGCGGCCTGCACCAGCCCGGCCAGCTCCCGCACCTGAGGCTCGGTCAGGCAGAGGGCCGGCTGCAAGTGGGCGGACACAGGGACGGTCTGGACCCCTCCCGCGCCAAGCGGCTCCACGCGGGTCTCCTTCAGCCCTGCGGTGGAGGTGATGACCGCCTTCGTGCCGTCTTTTGCCACGGTCCACGTGTCGGGGCTCACCGATCCTTCCACCGTGCCGATGCCCAGGCCCCAAGCGCCGTTGATGACCATGCGCGGTGCCGCGGGCCTGTTGGGGTCCATCGAGGAAGCCACGCCGCTGGCGACGGCATCTACCATGGCGAGGCAGGCGACGCCCATGGGGATGTCCTCCTCGGGGATGCCCTTGATGGCCCTGTAGCAGATGGCCCTGGGCGTGTAGAGCCCCGCGATGACCTCCTTGTAGGCGCCGAGGATCTGGTCCCGGGCGACGTTGAGGAGGCTCACGTACTGTCCCGCGAAGGAGATCTCACCGTCCTCGCCCACGGCGCTGGACCGCAGCGCCACGCGGCGCGTCCCGCCCGCGGAGGCGCAGAGGCGCTCGTAGCCATCGAGGATGGCCGCTTCGAGGCGGGAGGGGAGGGGAGCGGCCATGATGGCGCGGCGGATGGATTCGCTGGTTTCGGCCGCGGCCTGGAGGTCTCCCGTGCCCAGGTTCATGAGGAGCGCGCGGATGTCGTCCCAAAGCTGGTTCGCCTCGAAGAACTCGATGCACGCGTCCGTAGTGACGGCGAAGCCCTCGGGAACGGGGAGGCCGGCCCGGTTCTTCATCTCTCCCAGATTGGCGCTCTTACCGCCCACCGCGTCCAGGTCGTGAAGGCTCACCGATGCGAGAGGAAGCACCAGCGGCCCCTGCGGGCGGGCCTGTCCCCTGGCGAGGACGCGCTCCACCGCCTGCTGGATGTCCGAGAACCTAGGATAGAGGTCCTGGTAGCGGCGGCGGGACAGGGTGTTGAGGTTCTGGATCATGCGGTAGGCGTGGCTGGCGGCGGTTACGGCCCTGGAGCGGACGAAGGCCATGCCGAAGGTCATTCCCCCTTGGAGCTTGCTCTCCATGTCGGCGATCACTTCCAGGATCTCGTCGTTGGATGTGATGAGGTCCTTGAAAGTCAGGTACTGGAGGTGAAGGGCGGCTCGCGCGTCGGGGCGGGCCTCCAGAGGCTTCCATCTCTCCCGCCCGAAGAGCCTTCGGAAAAACCGCCGAGCCTTCATGCGCGCTCAGGCACCGGGCCCGTGCTGGGCGGCCAGACGCTCTTCCTGGATGAGCTTCTTGTGGAACGCCTCTTCGATCTTGGCTAAAACGTCGTCGATGTTGGCGGGCTTGAGCAGGTATTCGGACGCTCCCAGTCTCATCCCCTCCACAGCCGCGTTGATGGAGGCGTTGCCGCTGAGCATGATGACCTGCAGCAAGGGCTGGAGCTTCTTGATCTCACGGAGGGTAGTGAGGCCGTCCATGCCCGGCATGCGGACGTCCAAAAGGGCCACGTCGAAGGGCTTGCCTTGCAGGAGGGCGAGGGCATCGGCGCCGGAGTGCACGCCTTCCACGTACAGGCCCCTGGCCGTGAGCCTCTTGGATAGAGTTTCCACGAGGCGCGCCTCGTCGTCCACGATGAGCAAGCGGATGGGCCTGGTCATGGGTGCCTCCGTCGTGTGTGCTGCGCCGGCTCCCTTATGGAGCTGGCATCCGAGCCCCGGCTACGATCCGGGTGCGTCCTTCTTTGCCTGAACGGGGAGGGTCACGTGGAAGGACGTGCCCGACCCCTCTTGGCTCTCCACGTCGATGGTCCCCCCGAGCTTCTCCACGATCCAGCGGCTGATGGGGAGGCCCAGGCCGGTGCCTTCGCCGGCGGGCTTGGTGGTGTAGAAGGGTTCGAAAATGTGGTCCAGCGAGGAGGCCGGGATTCCGGGACCGGTGTCGGCGATGGTGATTCTGAGGCCGGCCGCATCCGCGCGGGTGGCCAGCGTCAGGGTTCCTCCGCTGGCCTTCATGGCGTCCAGAGCGTTCTTCATGAGATTCAGAAAGACCTGGCGCAGTTCGGGCGCGCCTCCTCCCACGGGGGGCAGGTCCGGCGGAAGGTCCTTGGCCACCTTGACTCCGGCGGACTCCAGTTCGCTTTCCAGCAGGTAGAGGGTCTTGTTGAGGAGGAGATTGATGTCCACCGCCTCCGCGCGGGGAGCCGAGTCGCGGCCCCATTGGAGGAGGCGGCGGGTGATCTCGCGGGACCGCTCGATTTGGATGTCGATCTGCTGAAGGGAATTGGCGATCTCGGTCTGGGTGTGGCTGCCCTGGAGGTCTCCGCCCTTCATCAAATCCTGAATCCAGCCCGCCTCTTCCCGCATGATGGCCAGGGGATTGTTGAGGTCATGGGCGATGCTCGACGCCACTTCCCCGAGGCTCGCCGCCTTGGAGAGGCGCATGAGCTCCTGGTAGAAGGCGTCGCGCTGCCGTGCCAAGGCCGCGAGCTGGCGCCGGAGCTTGGCCGCGAGGGGCCAGCCCAGGGCTGAAGAGAGGACGAGGGCCGCGAGAAGGGGAACGAAGAAGGCCTCGGAACGGTCCGGCCCCCAAAAAAGGATGGCGAGGCCGAGAAAGACTAGGCAGGTGGGGGGCGTGAGAAGGAGGGCCAAAATGGACCTTCTCAGGAGCCGGCTGGGCTCCCAAAGGCTGGCCTTGGCTCCCCCCTGCGTCGCGGCCGTCATGACCACCCCTCCGAGGAAGTGTGACGCAAACGCATTGTATCACCGGCCACGGGCCCCGCTAGAGAGCTTGAGCCGTCTGTTTGGGCAAATCGCGCGGTTTTGGCGAAAATGGAACAGCTGGTTCACCGATTTGGGGAGAGTAAGCTGCCTATACAGTGGCAATGGTTCACCGGGTCAATACTTGCAGGGATAGGCGCTGACTGTTCAGCGGCCCTCATGGGTGGGAGATTTGGCTCACCGATTTACGTCGAGACGCGGAATCCCCGTTTTGCGGACGTGGAGCCCTACCATGACGTAGGTGGGATAGAGAAGTATTTCGGGGAGGGGGGAATCATGACCAGAAAGAGGAAGCTGCAAGCGTTGGCCTGGGGGCTCGCCATGACGTTGGCGCCTCTGGGGATCATGGCGGAGGGGGGCGAGAAGCAGGGCAAGCTGGTTCACGTGGCGGACACGAGGGGCCTGACGGGGTTCAACCTTTACTTCGCCGACCTGTACAACACCAACCGGCTCCTTTTCGCCATCGAGGCCGTCCTGATCACGGTCATCATGGGCGTGACCCTGGGCATCCTCATGGACAAGCTGGTGTCGGTCATCGGCCTGGACCTGAGCAAGCGCTCCGTGAAGGAATAGGGGGAAGCCATGGATTTCTTCACCATCACCTTGCCCATCTCCGGCGTGGAAATCAACGCCCTCCTGCTCGTTCTTCTTGGCGTGGCCGTGGGGGTGCTCGGGGGCTTCTTCGGCATGGGCGGCGCGTGGATGGTCACCCCGGCGCTGAACATTTTCGGGTTTCCCATGCCCTTCGCGGTGGGGACGGACCTGTGCCACATGGCGGGCAAATCCATCATCTCGACCCGCCGCCACGCCAAATTCGGGAACGTGGACATGAAGCTGGGCTTTATCATGCTCGCCTTCGACGTGGTGGGCATCGAGATCGGGGCCCGGGTGGTCATGTTCCTGGAAAAGCTTGGCCTGGCCGGTCCGGTCATCCGGTGGGTCTACGTGGTTTTCCTCGCCCTCATCGGCATGCTGGTCTTCTACGATTTCTACAAGAAGCAGCAGCTTGACAAGGCCGGGGCCGGCGAAGTCCAGTCCGCCATCACGTGGCACGAGACCCTCCACAAGATCAAGATTCCGCCCATGGTCAAGCTCCCTGTGGCGGGGGTGGAATGCTCCCTCTGGCTTCCCGCTTCCGTGGGCTTCATGGTGGGGCTTCTGGCGGGGTTTCTGGGCATCGGCGGGGGCCTGCTCATGATGCCCGCCCTCGTCTACCTCATCGGCTGCCCCACCTTCGTGGCCGTCGGCACGGACCTCTTCACCATCATGCTCGCGGGGCTTTACGGCGCCTTCACCTACGGCGTGAAGGGGCGCATCGAGCTGCTGGCCGTCCTCATCATGCTCGCGGGGGCAGCTCCGGGCGCCCAAATTGGGACCATCGCCACCAAATACATCCGGGGCTACGGCATCCGGCTCATGTTCGGCGTCACCGTCATCTGCGCCATGGCCTCCGTGATCCTCAAGCAGATAGGTTGGGGAGGCGCCGCCTCCTGGGTGATCATGACGGCCGTCAGCATCATGACCCTGGTGGTCATCGTGGGTATGTTTAAAGGAGCGGCCCAGGAGCTAAGGGCTAAGAGGCTGAGCCATGAGGGACATTAAGCCGCCGAGCCGCATCGCGGCGTGGGTTTTCCTCCTCGCCGCCCTGCTCGCCGCGCTGGCGTGCAGCCCGGCGGCGCCCGTCGTGCAGGGCCAGGTGGTGAGCGTGGACACGGCCGGCAAGACCATGGTGGTCCAGGATGAGACCAAGCCCGGCGGCGAGCCGCTCACCTACGACATCAGCAAGGCCGAGATCGGAGCCGAGCCCGTGCCCGGGGACATGGTGAGGATGGTCTACAGAGTTGAGGGCGGCAGGAACGTGGCCCTCCGTGTGATGAACCTGACCCAGCAGAAGGAACGCGACAAGAAGGGCAACTGAGACGGGTATCCCGCGGCGGGGCTGCCCGCGAGGAGCCCGCCGCGGTATACTGCGATTATGGATATTTTCCTGCCCGTGGCGGGCACGAGCATCAACGCGGCGGTGCTGGTGGGCGCGGGCGTGCTGGTGGGCTTCCTTTCGGGACTTCTGGGCGTCGGGGGCGGCTTCCTCCTGACGCCCCTCCTCATCATGCTGGGGATCGACCCCCTCGTAGCGGCGGCCTCGGGGACCAACGCCATCGTCGGGGCGAGCGCCTCGGGAACCATGGCGCACCTCAAGGCCCGCAACGTGGACCTCAAGATGGGCACCTTCATGCTCGTGGGCGGCGTGGCGGGCGGTGGCGCCGGAACGTTGCTGGTACGGTCCCTGCGGCGGGCGGGCAACGCGGACGTGGTCATCGTCTTGTGCTACGTCATGCTCCTGGCCGTCATGGGCGTTGTGCTCTTCGTGGAGGGGTTGGCCAGCCAGGTGAAGGGGGAGACGGAAGAGCGGGGCGAATCCTGGGGCTACCGCCTGCTCCAGCGGCTGCCCTTCTCCACGACCTTCCCCGTGTCCGGGGTCAAGACCAGCGCCCTGGCTCCCGTCGTCCTGGGGGTCCTCGTCGGAGTCCTGGCGGCGCTCCTGGGCGTGGGGGGAGGCTTTTTCCTCATCCCGGCCATGGCCTATTTTCTGGCCATGCCCATGGGCCTGGTGGTGGGCACGAGCCTCTTCCAGATGCTCTTCACGTCGGCCGCCGTGACCATCATGCAGGCGGCCATGAACCACAGCGTGGACGCCTTCCTCGCCGTGGGCCTTCTGCTCGGGGCCTCCGTGGGCGCGCAGGGCGGGGCGCGGGTGGCCCGGGGCCTCAAGGGCGACCAGTTGAAGATGGTCTTGGCCCTCCTCCTGCTGGCCCTCTCCGTGAAGATGTTCGACGACCTTCTGGTCCTTCCGCGCCACTTCCTTGCCGCGGGAGGCGGGCCGTGAGGGGCGCGGTCATGGCGCCCGTGGTTCTCGCCGTAGTCCTGACGCCAGCCGCGTGGGGCGGCGGCTTACCCGCGGCTCAAGGGGAGGGGATCACCCTCACGGTGGACAAGCCCGAAATTCGAATCACCTCCGGGTTCCACGGCGACTTTCTTCGCGCCGCGGGCACGGCGCCCGAGACCTGCGACGTGGTGCTCCGCCTGACCTCCGCCCTGGCGGAGGAGACCCTCGACGTGAAGGGAAAGCGCGGACCCTTCTGGCTCACCGTGGGCAAGGCTCGCTTCGAGGGTGCGCCGCGGGTCTACATGCTCAGGTCCACCCGGCCCGTGGAGGCCCTCCTCCAGCCCCAGGAGCAGGCGCGCGAGAACCTGGGGATCTTCGGCCTTCAAGCCGCCTTGCGGGTTCAGGGGAGCGAGGCCCCGGACCTCTTCGCATCGGAATTCCTCCGCCTCAAGCGGGACCGCGGGCTTTACGGCTGGGCGGGAGGAGGGGTGACGCGGGGGCCGGAGGGCACCTACCAGGCCGAGTTCACGTGGCCCGCCCATGCGCCTTCCGGCGCCTACACCTTGAAGGCCTTCGCGGTGAAGGGAGGCAGTGTGGTGGCCACCGCATCCGTGGGCATCCTGGTCCGAAAGGCCGGATTGGAGGCGTGGATCAGCCGCCTCGGGGAGCGCCATGGAACGCTCTACGGCCTGCTGGCGGTGCTGATCGCTTTGGCCGCGGGCCTCGCGGCGGGGGCCGTCTTCGGCGGTTCCTTCAGGCGAAAAAAGAAGGACGCAGGCGCCTGACGCCCTTCAGGCCTTCACGGAAGGCAGACAGACGCGCACCGTCGTGCCCCGCCCTTCCACACTCTCGATCTGCACGTCCCCCCCGTGCCGCTTGATCACGCCGTAGCAGATGGAGAGCCCCAGCCCCGTACCCTTGCCGCCCTGCTTGGTGGTGAAGAAGGGATCGAAGACCTTGGGGAGGACCTCCAGAGGAATGCCGCGGCCCTCGTCCGAGACTTCCAGGCACACCATGCCCTCATCCGATGATTTGGCCCTGACCACGATCTTGCCGCCCTTGGGCATGGCTTCGATGGCGTTGAGGAAGAGGTTGAGGAAGGCTTGGCGCAGCTCATTCGGAGCCCCCAGGACCATGGAGGAGCCCGGGGGGATGTCCTGCACGAGGCGGACGCCGCGGAGGGCCATTTCGTTTTCCACGATCTGGCGGGCCGATTCCACGACGTCCGCCAGGTCCATGGCTTGGCGCTCCGGGGCGTTCTGCCGGATGAAATCCAAAAGGCCCATGATGATGAGGTTGGCGCGGTTCGTCTCCTGGAGGATGTCGGCCAGGAGCTTGTGGCCGCGCTCGTCCTCCCTCGTCTCGCACTCGTTCATGAGGGCTTCGGCGGTGAGGGAGATGTTGTTCAGGGGATTGCTCAGCTCGTGGGCGATGCCCGTCGTGAAGGTTCCCACCGCGGCGAGCTTGCCCGCCTGGAGAACCTGGGCCTCCCTGGCCCTCAACTCGAAAAGCATCCGGTTGACCGCCATGGCCATATCGGAGAACTCGTCGCGGAAGGGCTTGGCCGGGCGGATGGGGTCGAAATCTCCCCCCGCGATCCGCCGCGTGTAGCCCTGAAAACGCACGAGGGATTGGGTGATCGTCTTGGCGAGGAGGTGGGCCACCCAGAAAATGAGGAGCAAAAGAACCGCGAGGAACATGAAGGGGATGGCCTGGGACAGCGTGAGCATCCGGTCCACGGCCGCCGACTCCCTGCCGTTCAGCGCCCACGCCAGGTCGGTGACCCGGGAGCCGCGGTCCCGCAGCTCGGCCTCCACCTTTCCGCTCCTGCCTGCGCGCGAGGCGGCGTTCTCCAGCGCCACGCACTGGCCCAGCAGGGCGTCGTACTGGCCCAGGTCCCGGCTCAGCTCGGCCAGGTTTTTCTCCCCCGCCACGTCCAGGATGTTCACGGTCTGCGACTGGAGAAGGGCCAGGGCCCGTTCGGCGTGGGATTTGGCGTCGGGAAGGTTGGTGCCGT
>JBBIKI010000069.1:0-15811 GCA_037445535.1 Acidobacteriota bacterium
CAACTGATTCGTAATCAGTAGGTCCGCGGTTCGATTCCGCGCGTCGGCTCCAGCATATTGTTAATAGGTGTCGACGGTGCGCCGAGGCCGAAAGGCCCGGCGCACTTTGCTCTTCGCTCTTCCAGCGTTAGCCATATAGGGTACACGGCGTCCTGTTGCTGCCTACCGGGCCTCTATGGAGACGGCTAGGTAGTGCCAGCGGTGCATACCCGGTTGCGGCCCTCGCGCTTGGCGCGGTAGAGGGCGGCATCGGCGGCGGCCACCAGGTCATCGGGCTTGGCCAGGTTCGCCAGGGTGGTGGTGGCGACGCCGATGCTGATGGTGACGTGAGGCGAGACGCCCGAGACGCCGGTGGGAATGGCGAGGGCCTCGACGCGGGAGCGCAGGCGCTCGGCGACGCCGGCCGCGGTTGCCAGGTCCTGGCCGGGCAGAATGGCCACGAACTCCTCCCCGCCGTACCTCGCCAGGAGGTCGCCCGCTCGGTGCAGGGCTCCCGCCATGCCTTCGGCCACCTGCTTGAGGCAGAGGTCCCCCTGCTGATGCCCGTAGGCGTCGTTGTAAGGCTTGAAGTGATCAATGTCGGCCATGAGTAGCGCCAGGGGAGGGTCCGTGCGCGCCGCGCGGCGCCACTCCGCGTCCAGCGCCTCGTCGAACCGGCGCCGGTTCGCCACGCCCGTCAGGTCATCGCGGTTGGAAAGCTCCTTGAGCTGTGCATTGGCCAGTTCGAGCTGCTGGCCTCGGTCCACGAGGGTCTCATTGACCTTGGCAAGCTCGGAGGTGCGTTGTTTCACCAGCCGGGTCAGGGCGGCCTCGCGCCGGGCCGCGGCCTTGAGCCTCAGGGTGACGGCTCCGTAAGCGGCGGCCCCGGCGAGGATCGCGCACAGGAGCACGAACCACCACGTTTGATAGAAGTAGGGGAGGCGCTCGAAGGTGAAGGTGTCGCCCTTATCGTTCCAAATGCCGTCGTTATTGCAAGCGATGACCTGAAAGGTATACCGGCCCGGGGGCAGGCCGGTGTAGACGGCCTCGCGCTGGGTGCCCGCGTGGTTCCAATCGCCGTCGTACCCTATGAGGCGGTAACGAAAGCGCCCTTTCTCGGGCGCCACGAGGCTGAGCGCCGTGTAAAGAAACTCGATGC
Source organism: Acidobacteriota bacterium (assembly GCA_037445535.1). GTDB lineage: Bacteria > Acidobacteriota > UBA4820 > UBA4820 > DSQY01 > JAKAJA01. Next base: position 1,139 of record JBBIKI010000069.1, read on the forward strand.
GGTGGCGGCCGGGCCCCAGCTTCAGGCCACTCTTCATGGGTACGGGGCGGCCATTCACGCGCATCTCCTCGATGGCCACGGGAGGCGGCTGGGTATTCAGACGGATCGCCTTGGGGTTGAGCACGGCCAGGCCTTGGACCGTGGGGAAGCAGAGCCATCCTCCGCGGGTGAGGCACCCGGCGGGTTGGGCGCCGCCGTTGCATTCGCTGCTTCCCATGCCGTCCGATCTGCCATAGGCATTGCAGTGGACCTGGGATGCCTTGCCGTCGGCCACGGCATCGAGTTCGGTCTTGAGGACGCTGAAGGCTCCCTTGTTGCAGCTCATCCAGAACCGGCCGGCTCCGTCGTCAAGAATCACGAAAACATTGCCGCTGAAGAGGCCCTGCCGGTAGTTAATGTTGGTGATGCGGCCGCCGCGCAGCCGGCTAAGGCCCTCGGTCGTGCCAATCCAGAGGGTGCCATCCGTTTCTTGATAGAGGGAAAGTACGCTGTCGGTGGCGAGACCCTGCCGGGTGGTGTAGGCCGTGAATTTGCCGTCCTTGTAATAATCCAAGCCCCCCGTATCAGTGCCCATCCAGATGCCGCCGTCGCGGTCCTCTAGGAGGCAGTCCACCGTCTGGCCGGAAAGGCCATCCTTCTTTTCCAGGAGAACGGCCCGGCCGTCCTGGATGCGGAAGACGCCGTTGGCGCAACCGACCCACAGGGCACCATCCCGGTCCCTGAGCATGGACGTGAAGGCGGTGTTGCCCAACCGCTGGTCCTTGGGGAGCAGGCGCGTGAGCCGGCCGTTCTTCCAGCGCACGATACCGCCCACGTCCAGGCCCATCCAGATAGCCCCGTCCGCGTCCTCCATCATGGTGTCCACCGTGTCGCTCGGCAAGCCCTGTGCCTTGGTCAAGTTCATGATAGCCCGGTGGTTCCATCGGGAGGCGCCGCCCCCGTCGGTTCCGGCCCAGAGGCTCCCGTCCTTGGATTGGAGGACGTTCAAGATCATGTTGTTCAGCAGCCCGTTGGCCTTGGTGAGCGTGAAAAACTTGTCGTCCCTGAACCGGTTGAGGCCATCGGCTGTTCCCACCCAGAGATTCCCCTCCCGGTCTTCGAGGATCGAGAGGACCTGACCGCTGGAGAGCCCGTCGTCGGTGCCGTAAGACTCGAACCCCCCGTCGTGGTAACGGCAGAGCCCGTTCTTCGTGCCGATCCACAGGCAGGCGCCGTTTTGCTGGTAAAGCAGGGTGTTGACGGTGCCGCTAGGCAGGCCGTCCTTCACCGAGAAGCGCGTAACGGAGTCGTCGTGGGCGACGTGAAGAAGGCCCCGGAAACTCCCTACCCAAACGCCGCCTTTGCCGTCTCCCGCGATGGTGTAATACCAATTCCGCTCCTTCATGGGCAGGGGAAAGACCGACACGCGCCCCGATCGCCAGCGCGCCAGGCCGTGGTTGGTGCCGATCCAGACGGTGCCGTCAGGGGCCGCGTACGTGGCGTAGACTACGTTCCCCGGCAGGCCCTCGGCGGTAGTGTACCGGTGTACAGACTCGCCATCGAGGAGAACGAGGCCCCTAGTGTCCGTCCCGAGCCAAAGCCTGCCCATTCCGTCCGTCATGGCCGACATGAACCGGTAGCCTTGAAGGGCGCTCACCTCCGGGGGCACGGTGAGCGCCCCGCCGAGCATCCTGTAAAGGCCGCCGCTGCCCAGGCAAACCCACAGGCCCCCGCCGGGGTCCTTGCAGAGCGCCACCACGTCGCTTCCGGGCATGGCCTGCGTTTTTTCGTCGTCGTAGACGGTGAAGCGCACCCCGTCGAAGCGGACCAGCCCCTCTTGCGTGCCTATCCAGATGTAGCCGCGACCGGACTGGACCATGGCCTGGATGGAGTTTTGGGGAAGGCCGTCCTTCTCGCGCCAGACGTGATGGCCGTACTGGACCATGAGCTTGGACGCGTCGACGGCAGCGGCGGGCATGCACGGGCCCAGAGCACACGCCACGGCCATCGCGACCAACGCACCCTTTCCCACGGTGTTCTCCTTCGCCCCTCCAGGCTCAGCCATCGATGTGTTCGAAGTGGCCGCTCGCATGCGCGGCCACCAATGCAGTGTAGGCCGGTATCCTGTCAGAATGCAAGCCAGGATTCATCTTTTGCCTGGAGGAGGAATAAGTGTGAACTTGGGACCGGTATATTTTGTGGTCATAAACCAGCACTGTGAACTCATGTTCCACGGCAAAACCGGTAGGGTGCACAGCGTTCGTTGGCTGTCCACCGATCTTATCGGGTGTGGTACGTTGACGAAGGGTGGACGCCGTGGCCGTTTGATCGGTGGACACTCGCGCGCTTTTGGCGCGCTCGGGTCTACCTTCCGCTGATATCGCGGGGGGCCGGGTGCCGTCCGGCGTTATCCGCGCACCACCAGCACCGGGCACGAAGCGCCGCGAATAGCCCGCTCTGTCACTGATCCCACCATGAGGCGACCGAAGCCTGCGACGTCCGCGCGTACCCATGACGATCCGATCCATGTGCTCGGTTCCTCAGTGGACGCTCGGGGGCGTCGTTCCCCGTCAATCCTCCAGGGCCGGGAGGGTCTTAAGAACATCGCCGGCCCGGGGGGGATTGGGCACCGGTTCGTCTTGGCGGATTTTCCCGTCGCGGAACAGGATCACGCGCTTGGCGAAATTCGCGATGTCGTCTTCGTGGGTGACGAGGAGGATCGTGAGCCCGCGCTCGTTGAGGCCTTGAAAGACCTCCATAATTTCCACTGACGTGCGGCTGTCGAGGTTTCCCGTGGGCTCGTCCGCCAGGAGGATGGCCGGCTGGTTCACCAGAGCTCGCGCCACGGCCACGCGCTGCTGCTGGCCGCCGGAGAGCTGGGACGGGTAATGGTTGGACCGCCCCTCGAGGCCTACCAGAGCGAGGGCCTGGCTGGCCCGCGCCGTGCGCTCGGCCTTGGGCATCTTGGTGTACAGGGTGGGTAGCAGCGTGTTTTCAAGGGCCGTCGTGCGTGGCAGGAGGTTGAATCCCTGGAAGACGAACCCGAGCTTGCGGTTTCGGATCGCCGCCAGCTCGTGCTTGCCCAGGCTTGACACGTCCGTGCCTTCGAGGGAGTACCGGCCCGAGCTCGGGCGGTCGAGGCACCCCAGGATGTTCATGAAGGTGGATTTGCCGCTCCCGCTGGCCCCCATGATGGCGGCGAAGTCACCGGAGTTCACGGACAAGCTCACGCCGCGCAGAGCATGGACGCGCGTCTCTCCCAAGTCGTAATACTTGTGGACATCGTCCACGAGGATGACCGGACTTCCCTTGTCCGGAGTCACCGCCGCATTCCTTGCGTGCCGGGAGGCGCGCTCTTCGATGCCACGGAGCTGGTCACCGCGTCGTCGCCGGGGTTCAGCGATCCCACAACGACTTGGCCGACCTCGGTGTACGTATGATCGGTGATGCCGAGGGCGATCTCCACGGGCTGGATGGAACCATCCGTGAGCAGCTTCCAGACAACGGCGCGCTCGGCGTGCTGCGAGCGCGTGGGGATGGAATCCGGGGAGGGAGGCGCGCCGCCTGTTGAGGCGGAGCCTGCGACGCCCTTCCCCGTGTCGTCGATTCCATACTTGGCGTAGAGCGCGCGCACCACGCCGGGTTCCATGGGGGGCTTGTAGCGGAGCGCCGCGTTGGAAATCTTCACGACGTTTTCGGCGGATGCCGTGGGAATGGTGACGTAGGCCGTCATTCCCGGGAAGAGCTTCATGTCCGGGTTCGCGAATTCGATGACCGCATCGTAGGTGACCACGTTCTGGATCATGGTGGGGTTCATTCGCACCTGCGTTACCGTGCCGTGGAATACGCGTTTGGGGAAGGCGTCCACCTTGAACGTCACGGGCTGCTGCATGCGGATCTGGCCCACGTCCGACTCATCTACCTTGGCGTAGACGAGCATCTTGGTGAGGTCCTGCGCGATGGTGAAAATGGTGGGCGCCTGCAGCGAGGCGGCCACGGTCTGGCCTACGTCCACGTTCCGTGCCACGACGACGCCGTTGATAGGCGACCTGATGATGGTGTAGTCGAGGTTAGTGCGCGCCACTCCCACGGCGGCACGCTTCTGGCTGGCCTGGGCCTGGGCCTGGACGACGTTGGCCGAGGCGGCGTCCACCGAAGCACTGGCCGACTCGTAGTTGGCTTTCGCCAGATCGAGGGCCTGCTGGGAGAGGACGCCCTCCTTCGCCAGCGTCACTTCCCGGCCGTACTCCGCTTTCATCTGCTCAAGCTCCGCGTTGGCTTTCTTGAGGTTGGCCTTGGAGGCCGCCACATTGGCTATGGCGTTCGCCAGGTCGGCGGTGGCCTGCTTGAGATCACCTTCGAAAAGCTGGGGCTGAATGAGGGCGATGACGTCTCCTTTGCGGACGCGCGAGTTGAAGTCGGCGTTGAGCGCGGCGATGGTGCCCGAGACCTGCGAGCCTACCTGCACGTTGATTACCGCGTTGACCGTGCCCGTGGCCTCCACGGCATCGTGGATGTCTCCCCGCAGCACCTTGGCCGTGAAATGGTGCAGGCCGCTGCCCCGGTGGAGGACGAGGGCTGGAATGAGGGCGGCCAGGAGGAGGGCGCCGGCGAGGGGAATCCAGATCTTGGGACGCTTCGGGAGTTCGCGCAGGAAGGGGAGCACGTTCACCTCACTCATAACGTAGGGCCTCGATGGGATCAAGCCGGGAGGCCTTTCGGGCGGGGTAGTAGCCGAAGAACACGCCCACCGCCACCGAAAAGAACACGGCGAGGAACACCGCCTCAAAGGACATCTCCGTCGCCCAGCCGAGGGCGCGGCCCAGGAAGAAGGACCCCACGACACCGGCCAGAACGCCGGCGGCGCCGCCCACCAAGCTGAGGATGACGGATTCCGCCAGGAACTGGAGCTGGATCGCCTCCTCCGTGGCTCCCACGGCCACGCGCACGCCGATCTCGCGGGTGCGTTCCGTCACCGAGACGAGCATCACGTTCATGATGCCGATGCCTCCCACCACCAGCGAGATGGAGGCGATGGCGATGAGCAGGAGAGTAAGCGTGCGGCTGGCTTCGATCTGGGCCTCGATGACGTCTTGGGGATTTCGGATGTTGAAGTCGTCCTCCTCTTCGGGACGGAGGTGGTGGCGTTCGCGCAGGAGCGCCGCCGCCTGCTGGCCCGCGAGCTTCACCACGTCCTGCGACACGGCGGAGCACAGGATATCGTCCAACCACGTTTCCCCAAGGAGCTTTTTCTGGGCGGTCGTGAAGGGGAGGATCACCGTGTCGTCCTGGTCCTGGCCGGAGAGGGAAAGGCCTTTGGGCACGAGCGTGGCCACGACTTTGCAGGGCATGTCCTTCAGGCGGACGATCTTGCCCACGGGATCTTCGGCGCCGAACAACTGGTCGCTCACCGTGCGGCCGAGTACGCACACGTCGGCGGCCGAATCCACGTCGTCCTGAGAGAAGACGGCGCCATGGTCCACGGGCCAGCGTTTGATGTCGAAGTATTCGGGCGAGACGCCGCGAAACCTCGTAAACCAGTTCTGATTGCCGTAGATGATTTGGACCGAGCCGTCCACGTTGGGGGAGACGCTCTTGATCAGGGGAACCTGGGTCCGCACGGCGGCGGCGTCAGCGGCCGTGAGGCTGCTCGTGCTGTGCGATCCCATGCGGATGCCGTTGACCGCGCGCCCTCCCGCCTCGATCCACACGAAGCTGTCGCCCAGGTTTTTCATCTGCTGCTCGACGCGCGCCTGTCCGGCCTTGCCGATAGCCACGACGCAGATCATGGCGGCGATGCCGATGGTGATTCCCAGGACGGTGAGAAGGCTCCTGAGCTTGTTCCTGAGCAGTGACCATGTGGCGGATCCCAGCAGGCCGGCGAAGTCCATCGCTCCTCCCGGCCAATACTACGAAAGCCGGGGCCTGCATTGCAAGCTTCGGCGGCCAGTATCCCCCGCCGCCGTGTCCTGGGCGCTAAGGTGTTACGTGATCGGGAAGTAGCCGCCGCTCTGGCCCACCCAGCTCTTGAAATCCTCCATGAGGCTGTCGTACTGCTTCTTCATGGCGGCGTAGGTGAGGGCGTTCTGGATGGCGAGGGCGCACTCGTCGCTGATGCTGCGCATAAGGGCCCGCTCGTCGCGGGAGAGCTCGTAAGCGCGGTGGGTGCACAGGACGAGCATCCCCATGGGCTTCTCGGTGATCATGAGGGGAAGGAAGAGCATGGAGGTGATGCCTTCGTCCTCCACCTGCCGTCCGAAGCCGATCATGGGCTCATGGGCCGCGTCGAGGATTCCCACCATGGTTCCACCCAGGACCTCCGAGAGAATGGGTCCCGAGAGGGAGACCGCCTTGTCCAGGAAGGGGCCGCTGAGTCCGAAGGAGAAGGAGAGGGGTGAGAGCTTGCCCGTGGGTTCGAGGAGCTGGATGTAGGTACCTTTGATGCGGAGGTCCTCGGCGATGAGCTGGACCATGGCGTTCAGACGCTCCCTCGGCTCCAGAGAGGATCGGACGGTCTTATTGATATGCCGAAGGACGTTGTGGAACATGGAGTGAACCACGGCGCTGGCGCAGAAGGAGGCCACCACCTGGAGGGTGTCCAGCTCTCCCTGGCTGAACTCCCGCCGCTCCTTGGCGTAGAGCTTGAGGACTCCCACCACCTGCCCGCGGGTGGCGAGGGGAACGATGACAACGGTGACGAACCCCTCGTCGGCATGAGCGGCGGGGTACTGGACGCGGGGATCGGTGCGGCAATCGGGGATGACCACCAGCTTTCCTTCGATGGCCTCCCAAGCGCTGAGCTCGGGATCAACGGGCCCCTTGCCCAGGAAGCGGTCGCTCAGGCCGAAGGAGGCGAACTCCTCCAAGATGCGGCGGTCCCGGCTGAGGAGGCGCACGAGGCATCCGGAGACTCCGAACCGGCCTACCAGAACCCTGGCGATCTGGCCGAGAAGCTCATCCGTGTCCAGAGGGGCGTTGAGGGCGCTTCCGATCTCTTCAAACACGCGCAGGCAATCTTTGCACTCCATGGGATGAGTCCTCCTCTCGTCGCCGTCCCGGCCTAGGCAGGCCGGAAGTAGATCCGCCGGTGCCGGGTCGTTGTCGGCCGGCCCGGCATCCATCCCCCCGGAGACGGGCGGTTCCGGTATTCCGGCCGCCCTCGGTTCGCCTGTCATGCCATGCCTTGTGGCCTCCTCTCGTTCTCCTACTAGATAAACGGCCTTCATCGTCATGACCGTGGCCCATCTGGCCGGGCTCGTGACGTGCAATGCTCCATATGCCCGCAATGTAAAGCCTCCGTGCAAGCCTGTCCAGCAGGTGGTTTGATCCCATCAAAGGGGCGTAGAACCTTGGGCAGGCTTCCGGCTCAGGCGAACGGCGGCGTGACGGAATGGCTCCATTCGGTTACATGACAGTGGTCTAGATCAACCTTTTCCATAAGCTATTACCTTGATAATACAGGTCACTCGCTGAAAGGCGACCTTGGCTCTGAACTTGCGTACTCAGGCCCCCGCAGCGTGGCAGTGTGAACATTAGAACCTCAGGGCGATGGGGAGGAAGGGCGAGATGGGTCAAGATTCAAGGCGTTCCAGCACCATAGAAGGGTTGTGCAAGATGGCTGTTCTCGCGCTGGCGCTCCTCGCGCTGGCGGCCTATGGGCAGGATGTGCCGGGCTCTCAGAGCAGGACGGAATCTTCGGGCGTCTCCATGCAGGTCTTCCCGTCGCCCGCTCCGAACATCTATGGCTCGCCCAATTGGGCCGCTTATCGTGACAACGCCCTGAACGCCATCGAAAACGGGATTCCCGCCGTCGGCGATCCCACTCTTACCCCGGCGGCTTACTACCGCGTGACCGTCCTTGGCGACAGGGACAACATCGTGACGGGATTTGCGAGCTGGAGGGGCTATGCCGATCCTGGAACAGTTTTCGGGCCCGCCTTCGCCAGCGAACTGGGCAACCGCATCACCTTCGGCCTGCATATCATGGGGAACGGAACCAAAATCAAGCTCAGCAACCTGTCCCGGCACATGCACTCCTCCGATCCCGACGATACCTTTGGCTGGTCTGACAATTTCGGCGGCGCGAATTATTCGGACAAAGCCATAGGCATCGACTACGGCGCCGACGGGATCAAGGGAACGGCGGACGACGTGCGGATCTCCTCTGGGCCAGCCACTCAGGCCGTCGATGAGATCGTCTACGTGGGAGGCGGAAACGCCATGGACGCCTACTGCCCGGGATGCACCACCCAGCAGCAGCAAACCGCGGTGGACGGCGTCCGGGCCGCCTACGCCGCCATCATGCCCTTCACATTCACGATGGACTACGTCCTCCTGGACGACGCCCAGAACCGGCTTGCCTTCGCGAGTGGCACCGTGTACTTCGGCACGTTGCCTTTGGCCGCGCCAGACTTGGGGTGCGTGAAGACCCACCAGGGCGCTTTCATGCAGGGTGACCCGGGGAGCGCGGCGGGAACCTACATCACGGGCCCGGTCGCCAATGTCACAGGCACCCTTGCCACCTCCGCGCCCGGCTTCGGGCCCAGCGCTTGGCAGGCGGGTGGTTCAACCAAGGCCGAGTTCTCCGTCCCGGCGGCGGTCCTGTTTGGCCATCCAGTGAAGGTCGGCGATTTGGCCTCTGTGTCCTGGTGGACCAACAAAGGGGTGGGCATCGCGGACTGGTACAACCTGATCTACACAGCTCTCCAAAACGACAACCAGAACACCGGCACATGGTACCGCAGCCGGCTCAACTCCGAGCCCTACCTTTCGGGGGGCACGTACACGCCGGGAATTTGGACCCTCTGGTCCACCAGCGACGCCGTCCACCCCTTGCGCTACTTCGACGCCCTTCGCAACGGGGGCGTCTACGGCACCTACGCCGATCCGCTCCTGTCCGCCATCACCGCCGGCGCTGTCACCTGGGCCAACGGAGCGGCCTGGGACTACAGCGGCGAGCAAATCTTGTCCTTCAGCATGCAGACGGGTTCAGGATGGGCGAGCGGATTTACGGGCATGCTGGACGGGCTGACGGTCACCCTTAAGTCGGGCGAGACGGCCACGGTGAACTTCGAGGCCTATGCGAGCACCTATACCATCACCGTAACCGACGCCCTAGGGTCGGGTCCTACCAACGGCAACACCGTCACGGTCACGGACACCCTTCCGGCGGGGCTCACGGCTGTTTCCTTCAGCGGGGACGGCTGGGCCACCGACCTCGCCACTTTGACGGCCACGCGCTCCGACGTGCTTGGCCCTGGCGCAAGCTACCCGCCCCTGACGCTGAAAGTGGCCGTGGGTAGCGATGCCCCCGCCAGCGTCACGAATGTGGCCACCGTATCCGTGGCGGGAGACACAAACACGAGCAACGATACTGCAAGCGATCCTGCGGCTGTCACCCAGATCCCCACCCACCTTGCGTTCACCACGCAGCCCGCCGGCGGCGCCCCCGGGCAGACCCTGCCCGCCGTGGTGGTGCAAGTCCAGGATGCAGGCAATCACGCCGTCGGCACGTTCACGGGCACTGTGTCCCTCACCCTCGCTGGCGGCACGCCGGGCGCCGTGCTCACGGGAGGGGCCGCCACGGCGACGGTGAACGGCGTGGCCACCTTCTCGGGCCTCTCCGTGGATCTTGCAGGTTCCGGGTACACCCTTGCCGCGAGCGCACCTTACAGACCGGGTTCGTTGACCGGAACGAGCGGTGCCTTCACCATCGCCGTACCGCCCTGCCTCAATCCTGCTTTCGTGTCGGCCGACGCGGTCCCCTACGCCCCCAACGTTCCCGCGGGCCAAATCCTGACGATCGTCAACGCCGCGGGGAGCACCGTTCCCAGTTCCTTTGCCTTCACCTGGGACACGGCCTTCACGGTGAATGCCTTTAGCGCCGACCCTGACGGCATCCTGGGGTTCTGGCAGGTCATGGCGCCCTACGCCTATCCCTTCGCCCCGACGGCCTCCTACGAGATAATCCGCAGGGATGCCTCCAGCGCGTTTGTGGACATGAATAGCAACGGCACCTACGAGGCAGGGACCGACTACGGCGTGACGCTTTCTGGCAACACCGTCACCGTTTCGCGGGCCGTGACGCCAGGATCGGTGGAGAGCCAGGCCGTGGGGTACCGGCTCATCCTCCAGGAAAGCCTTCTCACGAACCCCGGTTACCAGGGCCAATACCCCGTGACGGCGGTGCTGGGCTCTTCGTGCCCAAGCCCGTGGGCCGCCTCGCTCGGCGAGATCATGGACCCCTCGCCAGCGGGATGCCAACCCGTGACGGCGGTAGGGGATACCCTCCGCGCCGCCAAATCGGCCGGCCAGATGGATCTTTCCTGGGAGGCTCCCCCCCTTGTTGACGGGTGCATGACGGGCTACGCGGTGTTCGCCTCTTCGGACTGTACTGCATGGAGCCATTTTGCGAACATCACGGGGCAGGACCTGGACATGAACCCCGCCAACACGCAGTTCACGGCGGGGGCCGGCCTGAACCTCACCTTCTATTTGGTGGCAGAAGTGGGCGGTGGCGGCCAGCTTGGTCCAGTGGGCCATTACGGCCAATAAGTGAGTTGGGGTTTCGGCACGCGGACCAGGCTCAGCACCCCGGGCTCGTGGTGTTCTTCACGATGAAGCCGCACCGGCCGGAGGGCTGGGTGCCGTTGCGTTCGGCGCCGGAGGAGTCTTTCCCCCAGGAGCCCTCCGTCTGGGCGCCGTCGTTGGCCACCACGACCCACCAGATAAACCGGGAGGCGTCCGTGGAAGGATCGGGGCTGCCGTTCCAAGTGTGCGTCCCCGTGTTTCCCAGCCCGCACTCAGAACCGGAGAGGGAGTAAGCTCCCCCGGGCGCGCCCGGAAGTCCTGAACCGAAACCCCAGTAAAGATTAGTGCCGGTGGCCGGGCACGTGGCGTCCCAGGTGACGGTCATGGCGCCGCCAGCGGCAGTGGCCGCCATCATGGCTGGGTGCCCGGCGGCTCCTCCGTCGGGAACGGGCGGGGGTCCGGCAACGGGGCCAGCCACAGTGAACGACGTGGACGTAATCTGCGCCTGGCCCAGGGAATCGAGAGTACGGGCATCCAGCGTGTAAGTTCCTGGGCTCAGAGGGCCAGAGGTAAAGCTGAACGAGGCGTCCTGCCCGCCGAAGGCACCGGCCAGCGGAGTTGCCGCCTGCCATGCGCCGCCATTGATCCGAACCTGAACATCCGAGAGGCGCGCCACGGTCACGGGACAGGTGTAGGCGGTGGGAGCAGGGTTCCGGTTCGGAGCCGCTTGGACCTGCGCCCAGCCGCCGAGGGTCAGGTGGCCCGACTGGAGCACCGGGGCGTCGAGCTGAGTGAGGGGCGGGGCCTGGACCGAATCGGGCACGCCGTTGCCGTCGCCGTCGGCCCAGCCGATCTGCCGCGCCGTCTCCGCGCAAACGATGCCGGCGTCCCCGCTCAAATCCACGCTGCGCATGACGCACGTGCTCAGGCTCGTCTGGCAGGTGGCGGCGCAGTTGCCGTTAGATCCGTCAAGGTAACCGCTGGACTGGGTGCATGAACAGCCGCTCCCGGCATACTCGTCCTTGGCCCAGAAGGCGTGGCACAGCTCGTGCGAAAACACCGACCCCATCCTGGTGATGCCCCAACCCGAGTTGTCGTAAGTCATGACGATGTGGCTTCCCGGTTGCCAGGTGTAGGAAAAGCGCCCGTCCGCGAAGCGGCCGTCCGCGTCGTTCAGGGAGTCGGCCACGAAGACCGTCACGGCCCAGTTGGTGCCGTCGGCGATTCGCGTGTCGTTGTCAAAGGCTCTTGCCTTGGTCCAGCGGTCAGGCAGGGCCGAGTAACCGAAGGCATTGAGGATCTCGTTGGTCCAGAGCCCTTCTCCTACACCCGGCTCGTGAACGGGATCGGCCGGCCTGCCGATGGGCTCATAGGACGTGGTGGCCCTGGAGTCCGTCCGGCCAGAATAGAGGTGGTAGGTGAAGGACAAAGCCACCCCAGGACCGGAGGGGGCTCGCTCAAGCAGCCACTGGGCGCCGGCCACCACGCCGGCGAGTACCTGCGCCTCACGCGCCTCGTCCCAGTCCTCCGTATCCGGATCAATGGCTCCCGTGCTCTCGGGGAGGATCACGTTAAGAGAAATGGCGCCGAGCATGAACTCGCTCACCATCTGGGAGGTACCCCCCGACGGGCACCCCAGGCTCTCCGTTGCGCGGAGGGGCAAGTCGTCGCTGGGGGGCGCCAAAGCGTCGTCTTGGGGAGGCTCCGCGTGTGAGGGCTGGGCCTCCGTTTTCGCGGCCATGAAGGCGTCATTCCAGACCCTGGCTACCATGCGGTGCCCTTGGTCCAGCGAATCCAAATCTTGCTGCGATAGACGGTCCTGGTGCATGGCCATGAGACCGGTGCGGGCCGAGAGGCGGGAGGTCCGCGCCTGGGGAACGCTTGCGATCACGGCATAGGGAGGGAAGAGGTGCAGGACCCTGATGCCTTCGCCGGTGAGCCGTTCCGTCTCTTGACGGAAGGAGGCGGTGTCTTTGCACGAGAGGAGGAGGAGCGCCGGCTTGGCGCCGTCCGCCGCCAGGGTGAGCAGGGGCAGGCAGGCGAGGCAAATGGCTGCCGCCGTGAGCAGTAACCCATTGGTATTCTTGGTTTTCCGCTCGTTCCACATGGCCTGCCTCCGCTCCCCAAAGAGCAAGGGCAGTGCCACGCCGGTTGGGCCCACGGAACAGGCCGCCGCGTGCCAGGCGTGCGCTAAGTAAACTGCATTAAAGAGAAAGGCTGATAAGCCGATTGGAGGTGGCGATGCGCCGCGGAAAGTACGGCTGTGCCTGGGAATCCCGCGCTAAAGTTGTCTCGTTTCTGCGACTTGAGCCCGAGATGCTGTCTCTGGTGCGGGATAATCCGGCTTGAAAATGAAGTGATCTAAGCTCGGTGGCTTTGAAGGTTCACGGACCAGGAACGGCGGAAGCCCAGGAGGCGGACTAAGGCGCGCCAGCGGCCCCGCTTGAGGATAACGCGGATGCCGGGGAGAGCTTCACGGGCGGCGGCTTCGCCTCGGGGGATGATGGCGTCAATGGCCGAGAAATCGGCCCAGTGGACGTCGGCCAGTTGGGGGCGAATGACCACGTCAGCGAAGCGCATTTGGAGGTCCTTGAGGGTGTCGGTGAGGATGGCGGTGGCGCGGATGCTGATGGCGCTGCCGGTGCGGCCAAAGTCTTCGGAGTCGGCCACGTCGCTGGAGACGTCCACGGCGATCACCACGTCGGCCCCGAGGCGGAAGGCAACCTCCACGGGCACCTTGTTGACGAAGCCTCCGTCCACCAGGTCCCGGCCGTCTACAACCACGGGAGGGAAAACGCCGGCGACGGCGCTGCTGGCTTGCACGGCCAAGCGCGCGGGGCCCTGGGTGAGCAACACTTCCTCGCCGTGCCGCAAATCCGTGGCCACGATAGCCAGCGGAATGGGGGAGTCCTCGATACGGCAGTCGGGGATGATGGCGGCGATGTCGCGGTTCACTTGCCGGGGGTCTATGAAAGATTCTTTGAAGAGGGTAGTGGCGAAAAAGAGCCCGAGCTTGTAAAAGCGCTTGGCCGTGTTGAGAAAGCCCTGATCCTCCCCGCTCACCGGGGACATGGCTTGCAGGTGCTCGTACTTCTCCTTGTTAAAGCCTTTGGAACTGGTGAATTCCCGGAGCCTGTCAGCCGTGTCGCCTGCGCTCTTGTAGAAGGCGTACAGGGTGCCGACCATGGCGCCCATGCTGCAGCCCACCACGAGATCCACGGGGATGCACGCCTCTTCGAGGACCTTGAGGACGCCCACGTGGGCCAGCCCCCGCGCCCCGCCTCCTCCGAGGACGAGGCCTACTTTAGGCCGGAAAGGGTTCTTCACGGCGTCCCGGCTCTGGCCGCCGCCCCGGCCGCTGGTCCGTCCTCCTCTTCGGTGAGCCGGAGAAAGACCTCTTCGAGGGTGCTCCCGGGGCGGCGTGCCATGTCCTGAAGCTCGGCGAAGGTGCCCTCGGCCACAAGCTTGCCGTGGCTGAGGATGCCGATGCGGTGGGCCACCTGGGAGGCCATTTCGAGAGAGTGGGTGGAGAGGAAGAGCCCCATCCCTTCGGAGGCCAGACGGCCGAAGAGTTCTTTCACGTCACGCACGGAGCGCGGGTCCAGGCCCACCATGGGCTCATCCACCAGGAGGAGCTTGGGGACATGGATGAGAGCTCCCGTGAGGACGAGCTTCTGCCTCATACCGTGGGAGAACCCCTCGATGAGCTGGTGACGCCAAGGTGTGAGTTTGAAGAGCTCAAGGTAAGCCTTCGCGCCGTCCTCCCAACCCTTCAGCGTGTGCACCCCGGCCAGGAACTCCAAATACTCCCAGGCCGTGAGCTTGTCGTAGAGGAAGGGGCGGTCCGCCACGTAGCCCAGGCTCCGCCTGAATCCGAGCGCGTCGGGCTCGACCTTGTGGCCGTAGACGGTGACGGTCCCGGACTCGGGCTGCAAGAGCCCTACGACGCTCTTGATGGTGGTGGTCTTGCCGGCGCCGTTGGGGCCCAGAAAGGCGTAGATCTCCCCGCTGGCTACATGGAGGCTCAGATCAGACACTGCCTCCAGCCTGCCGAAACGCTTGCTCAGCGCCTTGATGTTCAGGGCGGGGGGGGCTTCAGTCACGGGGGACCTTGGGTTTGGGATGGCCGCGGAGGGGAACCGGAGGGCGGCCCTCAAGATGGAG
>JBBIKI010000070.1:0-15800 GCA_037445535.1 Acidobacteriota bacterium
CCTGCTCAATAAATACTACGTGGACGAGGTCTACTTCGGCGCCTTCATCAGGCCCCTCCTGAAGCTCTGCGAAGGGCTATCCTGGTGGGACCGGTGGATCGTGGACGGTGTCGTGAACGGCGCTCGCAACCTCACCGTGGGTGCCTCCCACGCGTCCTTCGCGTGGGACAAATACGTGGTGGACGGGGTGGGCGTCAACGGCACCGCGGCTACCTTCCGGTGGTTTTCCCGGCAGAACCGAAAGATCCAGACCGGCCAGTTCCAGCATTACGCCTTGGGTATTGTGGCCGGCTTCATCGTGCTGGTCGTATGGTACGTGTACAGGTAGCGAGGAGAGCGAACGGAGCCCGTAGCGCCCAAGACGCCGCGTCGAGGCCCACGGGGTCATTAGCCGACGGCCGAGCCTAGCGAGACAAGCAAGGAGCCCAGGACATGCCCTACCTACTTTCAATCCTGACCTACCTGCCGCTGCTGGCGGCCGCCGTGGTCGTCTTCTTCCCGAAAGACCAGACCAAGGCGATCAAGTATTTCACCACGGGATTCTTCTTCGTGGAGTTTCTCCTCACCCTTCCCTTGTGGTTCGGGTGGGATTCGGCCCAGGCCGCCGCCGGCGCGGCTCACAGCATGTGGGCTTTCGAAGAAGGTCCCACGCCCTGGATCGCCTCGCTGGGCGTCACCTACCACATGGGCATCGACGGGGTGTCCATGCTCCTGGTGCTGCTCACCAACTTCCTGGGCGTGCTCGCGGCGTGGTCGGGCTGGGAGTACATCAAGACCAGGGAAAAGGAGTACTACATCTGGCTTCTGATCCTCCAGACGGGCATGCTGGGGGTCTTCTGCAGCCTGGACTTCTTCCTCTTCTACGTGTTCTGGGAAGTGATGCTCGTCCCCATGTACTTCCTCATCGGCATCTGGGGCGGCCCCAACAAGCTCTACGCCGCCATCAAGTTCTTCCTCTACACCCTGGCCGGCTCCGTCTTGATGCTGGTGGGCATCCTTGTCCTCTACTTCCGGACGGGGGCGGTGAACAACGGCGTCAACACCTTCAACCTGGACGTGATGTATAAGGTCGTCCTCGACTCGGGGCTGCAGTGGTGGGTTTTCGGCGCCTTCTTCCTGGGCTTCGCCATCAAGGTGCCTATGTTCCCCTTCCACACGTGGCTCCCCGATGCCCACGTGGAGGCGCCCACGGCGGGCTCGGTGATCCTCGCCGGCGTCCTGCTGAAAATGGGGACCTACGGTTTCTACCGCTTCGCCCTTCCGCTCCTGCCTGACGCCACGCTGCGCTGGCTTCCCTTCCTCATGACCCTGGCCATCATCGGCGTCATCTACGGCGCCATGGTCTCCCTGGTGCAGAAGGACATGAAGAAGCTCGTGGCTTATTCCTCCGTGAGCCACCTGGGCTTTTGCATGGCCGGCATGTTCGCCCTCACCACGGCGGGCATCAAGGGCAGCGTTATGCAGATGATCAACCACGGCATCTCCACGGGCGGGCTGTTCTTGCTCGTGGGCATCGTCTACGAGCGCATGCACACGAGGGAGATCAAGCTCTACGGTGGGCTCGCCAAGCTCATGCCCGTGTACGCCACGTTCTTCATGATCATCACCCTGTCCTCCATCGGCCTGCCTGGCCTCAACGGATTCGTGGGCGAAATCCTCATCCTGCTGGGCGCCTACCACATGTCGGCCGCCCTCCTGTTCTCCAAGTCGCTCATCTTCTTCCTCGCCGGCGGGATGCTCCTTGGCGCGGCCTACATGCTTTGGCTCTACCAGCGGGTCTTCTTTGGCGAAGTCACCAATCCCCACCTGGAGGAGCACTGCAAGGGCCACGACATGAAGCTCCGCGAATGGGGCTACATCGTTCCCCTCGTCATCGTCGCCTTCTGGATCGGCCTCTATCCCAAGCCCGTCCTCGACAAAATGGACAAGAGCGTGGCCTTTGTCCTGAGCCGAATGCAGCCGGCGATCGAGAAGGCTGAGGCGGCCAAGGGCCTCACGCCGCCTCCCGTGACGCCCATCACCGAGACCGTCGTCCCGCCCGCCGAGGCCGCGGTGCCGCCCGCCGAGGCTCCGGCCCCGGCCCCGGCGCCGGCCCACTAGGAGCGAACCATGCCCGTCTTGAACCACTTCTGGCACTTGATGAGCCCCGAGTGGGTCCTGGTCATCTTCGGGACTCTCTTCCTCGTGCTCTCCGCCGTGCCGGGCGGCAAGAACCTCCGCGTGGGCATCGGGGTGCTGGCGGTGGCCGGGATGGCCGTCGCTCTTGCTCTGGTTTTCCAAACTCTTGCGGTTCTTGGGCCCGGTATGAAAGTGCCGGTGCTGATTGGCCTCAACGGCGGCGTGGGCCTGGTGGTGGACCCCTTCAGCCAGATCCTCAAGATCATCTTCCTCGTGGGCGGCGTCGTTACCCTCTTGATGTCCTTCAAGAGCCTTGAAGTTGAGAAGGCCTGGACGGGCGAGTACTTCACCTTTATCTCCTTCGCCATCTTCGGCATGATGGTCATGGCCAGCGGCAACGACCTGCTCACCCTCTGGGTAGGCCTGGAGACCATGGCCCTGTCGGTCTATGTTCTGGCCGCCTACCTCAGGCGCAGAGAGCACAGCGTGGAGGGCGCCACGAAGTATTTCCTCCTGGGGGCCTTTTCCTCCGGGTTCTACCTCTACGGGGCGTCGCTCATCTACGGCGCCACGGGAAGCGTCCACCTGGACGCCATCCGCGCCTCGCTCCTTCACTCCGTGGAGCAGGGCGGCGTGAAGTCCATCGGATTCCCCATGGGGGCGGGGTTGGTCATCATGGCGGTGGCCCTCCTCTTCAAGGCGGCCCTCGTGCCGTTCCACTGGTGGACTCCCGACGCCTACGAGGGGGCCATCACGCCCGTCACGGCGTTCATGAGCGTGGCGCCCAAGGCCGCCGCCTTCGCCATGGCCATGCGCATCTTCGTGGTGGGGCTGCTCCCCGTTTCGCATGTCTGGGCGGGGCTCTTGGCCATCGTGGCGATCCTCTCCATGGCGTGGGGCAACATCGCCGCCATGCTTCAGGACAACGTCAAGCGCATGCTGGCTTACTCATCCATCGCTCATGCGGGATACGCTCTCATCGGCCTGGTGGCCACGGGCGCCACGGGAACGGACCAAGGCGTGAGGGCCGTGGTCTTTTACCTGCTAGCCTACGCGTTTATGAACTTGGGCGCCTTCGGCCTCGTCATCTACCTCCAGCGGGACGGGAGCGCCGGCGACTCCTTTGAAGACTTCGATGGGCTGGTGCGCCGCAGGCCGTGGATGGCGGTCCTCATGATCGTCTTCCTCCTGTCCCTGGGCGGCATCCCCCCTACGGCCGGCTTCATGGGCAAACTGCTCATCTTTTACGCTGCCGTCACGGCCAAGCTCTACCTCCTGGCCGTGGTGCTGGCGGTGACGAGCGTCATCGGCATGTACTACTATTTCCGCCTCATCCTCCACATGTTCCTCAAGGAGGCGGAGAAGCCCGCCGAAGTGCAGGCGGGGCGGCCCCTGGCCTTTGCCCTCTCCCTCTGCGGGCTCTTCGTGCTGGCCATCGGCCTCTACGGACAGCCCTTCGTGGATTGGGTCTCCAGGGCGGCCCTCGTGGTGCGTTAGCCGGCCGGTATCCGCAGGCTGTCCAAAACCTGAGCGAGGCGCCGATGGCATCCGTTTGGAAAAGAGGCGGAGTCTACCTGGATCTCGTCTACACCTTCCCCGGGGCCATCCTGGCGGGAACAGCTCTGGGCTGGCTCGTGGACCGGTGGTTGGGCAGTTCGCCCTACGGGACCCTTGGGGGGTTTTTTCTGGGCGTGGCGGGGGCCTTCTGGTATCTCTTCAAGATGCTGGGTGTATTCACCCGGAAGAAGGGCCCCGGTGGGGGTACCTGACCTTCGCCGCCGGTTTTTCGTGACGGCCGCGGTGGCGTGGCCTGCCGGAGGCGCAGTCCTGCTGGGCACCGCGGGATGGAAGACCTCGGCCGCCTTCGCGTTGACCTTTCTTCTGGTGGCGGGGGATTTTCTCTGGATGGCCGTAGGTGTAGAGCACCTTTTGGGGGCCGAAACCGTTCCAGCGGGTGCCGCGCGGTGGTTCCTGGTGGGGCTGGCCTTTCGTAGCCTCTTGCTCCTGCTGGGTATTTATGGTATTTTTTCACTTCTGCCCAGGGAGTCCTTGGGGGTGCTCCTGGGGATTGGGGGGCCGCTGGCGCTGATGGCTGTAGCCGGGGCGGCATCGAAGCGGGGGTAAGATGCACGAACTGAATTCCCTCCTCACTATGCTTATGGACCGCGTAACGGGCAGGAACATTCCCGATTACTTCGTCATGATGGCCTTCGTCATGATCGTCACCCTGGCGGCGTTTTGGATCGGAACCCGCCGCCTCTCCGTGAATAAGCCAGGCGTCTTCCAGCAAATCCTAGAGCTCCTCACGGAAACCGTGGCCAAATTTCTGGATGACATCATCGGCCACGGCGCGCGGAGATTCATGGCGCCCATCGGCACCTTCACGGTCCTCATCCTCATCTCCAACCTGCTGGGCCTCATACCCGGCTTCATGCCGCCCACGGGCAACATCATCGTCACCTTCTCCTTGGCCCTGTGCTCCTTCGTGGTCTACAACTACTACGGTGTGAAGGCCCAGGGATTCGGCTACATCAAGCACTTCATGGGGCCCTTCGCCCTGCTGGCGCCCCTGTTCTTCCCCATCGAAATCATTTCCCACGTGGCGCGGCCCCTTTCCCTCGGGATCCGTCTCTTCGGCAACATTTTCGGCGACCACCAGGTGAGCGGCGTCTTCCTTCATCTCGTGCCCATCGTGGTGCCTGTTCCCTTCATTTTGCTGGGTATCCTGGTCGCGTTCATTCAGACGTTGGTTTTCGCTTTGCTCTCGATGATCTACATCGCGGGGGCGGTGGAACACCATTGAGGCGTGAAGCTCTAAAGGAGGAAGTCGTGAAGAAGAAGGCATGGATGGTTCTGCTCGGGTCCTTGATGCTCATGATGGCCGCTCCCGTGTTTGCCCAGGAGGGTGGCGCCCAGGCTGCCGGCCTCGGGAAGGAAGCGCTGGGGATGCTGGCGGCTGGGTTCTCCATGGCGTTCGCTTCGGCCATCTGCGGCCTCGCCCAGGGCAAGGCCATCTCGGCCGCCTGCGACGGCGTGGCCCGGAATCCTGGCATCGCCGATAAGCTCCAGCTGTTCCTGATCCTCGGCCTGGCCTTCATCGAGTCCCTGGCGCTCTACACGCTGGTGATCATCTTCGTGAAGATGTAAGTTCTCAGAGAGGGGGCCCCGGTCCACGGGGCCCCCGCCTGATTTCCTTGGCTACCCCGCGGGTCCAACGCCTTTCCTGTACGCTTCATCCCGTTTATATCGCGCATACCCTTGAGGCGATCCTCCCATCGCTGGCCAAGGCCGCAGGCGTCCAGCGTCCCGTGATCTGCACGGAGCGGAAGCTGGCGCGCCTCCTGGCTCCCGCCGTGGAGAAGCTCTCCGCCTCCCTCGGCGGGGCTCCGGTCATGAGCTTCCAAGGCGGCGAGCTGCACAAGGGCCGCGGTGCCAAGGAGCGCCTGGAAGACGCCCTCCTCCATGCCGGTGCGGACCGGGGTTCGATCCTCGTGGCCGTGGGGGGCGGCATGGTTACCGATCTCGTGGGCTTCACGGCCGCAACCTACATGCGCGGGATTCCCTACCTCGGCGTCCCCACGACCCTGCTCGGCATGGTGGACGCGGCTTTGGGTGGCAAGACCGCCGTGGACACGCCCGGCGGCAAGAACTTGATCGGCGCCTTTCACCCGCCCGCCGCCGTCCTCGTCTGCCTGGATCTTCTGGCCACGCTGCCTCCCGCGGAGTTTCGGGGAGGGCTGGCCGAATGCCTCAAACATGGCCTCTCCATGGATAAGGCCTACTGGGAGTGGCTTACAGGCAGGGATCTGGGCCATCTTCGCGAGGACCGGGCGGACCTGGCCTATCTGGTGTCCACGTCCATGGGCCTTAAGTGCTCCGTGGTGGACGCCGATCCCGAGGAGGCCTCCGGGCGGCGCAACGTCCTGAACGCTGGGCATACCGTGGGACATGCCCTGGAGCGCCTTTCAGGCTACCGCATGGCCCATGGAGAAGCGGTGGCGGCAGGGCTCCTTTGGGAGGCCGCGGCGGCGGTGGCTCAGGGATTCCTGCCCGCCGCGGAACTGGCGCAGGCGAGAGGCGGCATCGAAGGGCTCGGGTTTTCTCCGGCCTGGCTCGCCCTTGATCCTCGAGACGTTCACGAAGCGGCGGGCGCCGACAAGAAGAACCGATCGGGGCGGATCCTCTACGTACCCCTCAAAACCATCGGCGAGCCGGCCTTCCCCCCGCCGCACACCGCCGAGCTAGATCTCGGCTCGTTGCGCGCCGGGGCGGCTCTCCTTAACACCTGTCACCGCTGAACGGCTGGGGGAAAGAATCTGTGAGCTGCTAGCCCTTGGCTGTCCACCTGAAGAAAAAGGAGAGCAGCGTAGGGACAAGGGGCGAGGGCCAGCGGGCGGATGGCCGAGGCCTTCGCGGTATACTTGGAGACCGGGAGCGTGCGCATGGACGTAATCTACGGGGTTCATCCCGTGGCGGAGTGCCTGAAAGCCGGCCGCCGCAAGGCCCACAAACTCTGGGTCGCGGACCGGGACCGGGAGAGCGACTTGAGGCGCGAAGTGGGGCGTGCCTTGCCCGTAAAGCCCGAGATGGCGTCCAAGGACGTTCTGGCCCGCAAGGCGGAGTCCGCTAACCACCAGGGGGTGGTAGCCGAGCTGGGAGATTACCCCTACGTGGACTGGCAGGATCTCCTCGCAGCGAGCCCCGTCCCCCTGGTCCTGGTACTGGACAACCTCACCGATCCCCAAAACGTGGGGGCCATCCTTCGCAGCGCCCTGTGCGCCGGCGCCACGGGGGTAACCCTTCGCAAACACCACGCGGCGCAGATCACCCCGGCCGTGGTAAAGGCCTCCGCGGGGGCCAGCGAGCACCTGCGCGTGGCCCTCGTGCCCAACCAGACCATGTTTCTGGACGCCGCCGCCGAGGCGGGCCTCGCGCGGGTCGCCCTGGCCATGGACGGGGACCCCCTGTGGGAGGCCGATCTGGACTGGGACAAGGGGCTGGTTTTGGTGGTGGGGGCCGAGGGGCGGGGCATCTCACGCCTGGTGGGGGAGCACTGCGACTTCGCGGTGCGCGTCCCCATGCTCGGCGGGTTCGACTCTCTGAACGCCTCCGTCGCCGCCTCCCTCGCCCTTTTCGAAGCCGCGCGGCATCGGCGGCAGTGAAACTATGGAGGCGGTGAGAGGGAAGACTGCCGGGGTTCGAATGGATGCTCATGACCTAATCTGAGGGATATGGCTCATTGGGAGTTCCCAAGAGCCCCAGGATTTCTTACTGCCTCACCGCCCCCTGGTAAGTAAAATCGACGACCTAACTTCGAGGTGCGGATGAATCACGACAAGATCGCCGTCATTGATTTCGGGGGACAGTACGCGCACCTCATCTCCACGAAGGTTCGGCGGCTGAGCGTGCTGGCCGAGATCCTCCAGCCCGAGGACCCGGCGGAGGCCTTCGCGCCGTTCAAGGGCATCATCCTGTCAGGGAGCCCGGCCCTCTCGGCCTACGACGAGGATAGCGCCTACGACAAGCGCATCTTCGACCTGCCCATACCTATCCTGGGCTTCTGCTTCGGCCACCAGGAAATCGCCAAGCACTACGGCGGGCAGGTGGAGCACACCCAGCGAGAATACGGCCCTGCCATCCTTGAAATCCGCGGGCAGAGCCCCATCTTCAAGGGCCTCGGGCCGGAGGAGACGGTCTGGATGAGCCACGGGGATACGGTGACGGTCTTTCCTCCCGGGTTCGAGGAGGTGGGCATCTCACTGGCCGGGAAGGGCGCGCCGCCCCACCACAACGCGGCCATCGCCAGCGAAGCGCTGAAGCGGTACGGCTTTCAATACCATCCCGAGGTGGACGACACGGTGAACGGAGAGGCCATGCTCCGAAACTTCGTGGTGGACATCTGCGGATGCCGCCAGGATTGGAACATGGACCTCTTCGGCGCGGAGGAGGCGGCTCGCCTGCGGCGGAAGGCGGGGGATAGGGGGGTCTTCCTGCTGGCCTCGGGCGGCGTGGATTCCACCGTTTGTGCCGTGCTCCTGGGCAAGGCTCTGGGGCCTGGCCGCGTCCACCTCCTCCACATCGACAACGGTCTCATGCGCAAGGGCGAGAGCGACCAGGTCGTGGCCGAGTTTCACAAGCGCGGCCTCGGAGAGAACCTGCACTTCGCGGACGCCTCCGAGCAATTTCTGGCGGCCCTTGAAGGGGTCGTGGAGCCGGAAAGGAAGAGGCGGATCATCGGCGACACGTTTATCGACGTCTTCCGCGGCGAGGCCTCGCGCCTCGACTTGAGCGGCTGCCTCCTGGCCCAAGGCACGATCTATCCAGACACCGTGGAGACGGGGGGGACCAAGCGGGCCGACACCATCAAGACCCACCACAACCGCGTGCCCGTCATCGAGGAGCTGATCCGCCAGGGCTTGGTAGTCGAACCCTTGGCGGAGCTCTACAAGGTGGAGGTGCGGGAGCTGGGGGAAGCCCTCGGCCTTCCCGAAGACCTCGTGTGGCGCCACCCCTTTCCGGGACCAGGGCTGGGCATCCGGCTTCTCTGTTCGGACGGCGTACCCACCGAAACGGCCCCGGGGGCCAGCGACGCCCTCAAGCGGGTTCTGGAGCCGCTGGGCCTTCATGGCGGGATCCTCCCCGTGCGTTCCGTGGGGGTGAAAGCCGACCTGCGTTCCTACGAACAGCCCGTCATGATCTGGGGCGGCCTTCCCTGGGCCGGGGCAGAGGCTTTGGCCGCCAGGGTGTTTCAGGAGGTCCCCGGGGTGAACCGCTGCGTAATGGACCTCACGGAGAAAGGCTTCAGCACGGCCCGTCCCCTGGCCGCTACCGTGACGAGGGCGCGGCTTGACCTCCTGCGCGAGGCCGACGCCCTGGTCATGGAGGGCCTGCGCCGCCACGGCCTCTACCGAACCGTGTGGCAGTGTCCCACGGTGCTCGTGCCTCTGGAGCTGGACGGCCGAGGCCGCGAGTTCGTGGTCTTGCGCCCGGTTTTGAGCGAGCGCGCCATGACGGCCCGCCCCGCTCTCCTGCCCCCGGTACTCTTAGGCGAGCTTCGGGGCGCTATCATGGCCCTGCCCGGGGTTTCGGGGGTGGCCGTGGACGTGACCACCAAGCCCCCCGGGACCATCGAGTGGGAGTGACACGATCGAGCCAGCGAGCCAGCGGCGGACTCGAGCCAAAAAAGCAGGGCCGGGATCGCTCCCGGCCCTTTTCCCGCTGATCCGCCCGCTTGTCACTTCGCCGCGAGGGATCCGTCCCACACGGGCTTGCCGCCGGAGGTTACCTCCTTGGCCCACGTGGCTTCAACTAGGTCCACCACGTTCTTCGGCATGGGGATGTAGTCCAGACCCTCTGCCTGGGCGCCGCCCTTGCGGTAGCACCAGTCGAAATAGGAGAGCATGGTCCTGGCCGTGTCCATATTGGGCTGGTCCTTGTAGATGATAATGAAGGTGGCTCCCGCGATGGGCCACGAGTCCTTCCCGGGCTGGTCCGTGAGGACCACGTAGAAGTGGTCGGCCTTGGCCCAGTCCGCGTTGGCGGCGGCGGCCTGGAAGGCGGCCATGGTGGGTTTTACGAACCCGCCGGCCTTGTTTTTGAGCTGAAGGGTGGTCAAGTTGTTCTGTTTGGCGTAGGCGTACTCCACGTAGCCGATGCTTCCGGGCACCTGCTTCACGTAGGAGGCGACGCCCTCGTTTCCCTTCCCGCCCAAGCCCACGGGCCAGCTCACGGAGGTGTCGGAACCCACCTTGTCGTGCCACGTCTTGGAGACCTTGTCCAGGAAGTTGGTGAAAATCCAAGTCGTGCCCGAGCCGTCGGCCCGATGGATTACCGTGATTTCCGTACCGGGGAGATGAACGCCCGGGTTAAGTTTGGTGATCCTCGGGTCGTTCCACTTGGTGATTTGCCCCAAGTAAATATCCGCGAGCACCTCATTGGAAAGCTTGAGCTGGTTAGACTGGATGTCTTGGAGGTTCACGACGGGCACGACGCCGCCCATGACCATGGGGAACTGAATCTGGCCGCGGCCTTGGAGCTCCTCCCCCTTACGGGGGGCGTCGGAGGCACCGAAATCCACGGTCTTGGCGGCGATCTGCTGGATACCGCCGCCGGAGCCGATGGACTGGTAGTTCAGCCCCACGCCCGTCTTGGCCTTGTACTCGTAAGACCACTTGGAGTAGATGGGGTAGGGGAACGTGGCTCCCGCCCCGTTGATGACCTTCTCCTGCGCCGCGGCCCCGAGGGCCACCAGTCCCGCCAATCCTAACACTGCCCATTTCTTGACCATGCGACCTCCTCTGTTCGCGCCTTTCGCGCGGGGTTCAGGAGACTACCCTATCGGAGCCATGTGAAGGGATCGCGTCACGAGTATTGCGGTTTGGAAAAGGGCCCGCGGGTCAGGCGGAGGTGGCCTGTCCCAGGCGATCGAGGATTTGGACCTCCGCCTCGGCCCGGGAGCGGGCGAGGACCACACCCACCTCGGAGGCCATGAGGAGGAGGGCCTTTTGATACATCTTCTTTTCGCGGAAGCTCAGGGGTTTCTTGGCGTTGAGCAGCCAGAGGGCCTTGAGGACCCGGGCGATGGACATGAGGTCACCCGTGCTGAGCATTTCCCCGTGCGCGGCGAACCTGTCTTTCCAGGAGGGGAGGATCTCCGGGGCACCGTTGGAGAGGAAGGCCATGGCCTCTTCCACCACCGTTTTCTCGGAGAGAGGCCTAAGGCCCACGCCCTGGACGTTGTCCAGGGGAATCATGACCGTGGACTCGTTTCCCGCCTCGCTGAACGAAAGGACGCAGTAAGTGCGCTTCAGCTCGTTGTTGAGGAGCCGCTCTTGAAACTCCCTCACGACGCCCACCCCGTACCCGGGATAGACGACCGTATCTCCGACCTGAAACCACTGCTTCGCCACTTTCACCATTGGCATATCATATCACGAATCGGACGCAAGGCCATCCCGCCTCCTTGACCCTCCTTCCCGGGGTGCTTATGCTAGACCCATGAGGACGATGGCGGGCGCGCTTTTGGCGGGGTCGATCCTGTGCGCCGCCACGGCGTGGGGGGGTGCCCCTCTGGACCCCTCCCAGGCCCGTTTCGCCGACGTGACTCTCCGCCTTTTCACCACGGGGGAACGGCAGCCCATCCATGAGGCGGGCGCCTTTACCTCTTCCCTCCCCTTAGGCAAAGCGGGAGGCCTGCACCGCACTGTCACCATCACCAACGAGACCAAGGGCACGAGCCTGACCCTGTCCTTATCCCTCAATGCAACGCCGAGCCTTGGCGAAGACGGGGCCTTGCACTGCGTCGTCCTGTCTGAGGCCACTCCTCCTGGGGGGAGTGAGCCCGTGGCGCGGGCCAAGGACATGGCTTTCACCCACCCGGGCGAGCAAATCATGGAGCTTTTCGCCGATGCCCGCACCGGAACCAGGCTTGCGCTGGCCGTTTCCGCCACCCTTGCCGCCGAGCGGGCTCCCGATGCTCCCGGTTCCTTCCCGCCCATCGACTTTTTGGTGAGGGTGGAACAGTGGAACGGCGCCCAAAGGGTGGAGCTGGAAAATCTCCAGCTCCAATCCTTGGAAGGTGCCACCGTAAGCCACGACTACCAGAGGCGCGTGCCCCGGTGGGTCGAAGGGGAGCCCGGGCCCGGCGATACCATGGCCGTGGACAGCCTTCCCCTCCTGGACCTTAACAGCGGCACGCCCACGGTGCAGGCCGGGCAGGGATTCTCCATCCCCTTGACCCCCAAAGGCCAGGAGAAGCAGAAGAAGGAACTGGCCAAGGAGAGCGCCAAGGCCGGAGGGGGGGCTGGAGCCATCGTGGGAGGGAGCGCCAAGAAGCCCGAAGACAAACCTCGCAAAATCGTCTGGGATCAGGAGTTTTATCACCTCGCCATGGAGCCCGTGGCCCTGAGCGAGAACCGGCTCTCCCTACGCCTGGCGATGCGCGGCCAGATCCTCAACCCCGTCACCAAAGCGCCCTTCCCTCCCGTGGACCTCAGCGTGGAGAAAACCCTCCAGCCGGGCCAGGCCACCCCCTTCTACCTCACCCGGGAGACCTCGGGCGGGCCGCAGGGCTATGTGGTGTGGGTCATTCCCCATTGGGTTGAAGCGCCTCCCCCCGGAGGTTCCGCCGCCCCGGTGCCCGTGGTTCCTGCTCCTGTCCACCCCCTCCAGAAGGAGGTACCTTGACCCGTCCCGCCCTGCCAGCGCTGATCCTTGCCGCCTTGGCCGTCTTGTGCCCCTCCGAACCCCTGCTCAGGGCCCAGAACCCGGAGGGTTGCGCCGAAGCCTTTGCCCGCCTCCGCACGGCCTACCGGCACGCTGTGCCGATGGAAGCCGAGTTCCGTCACGTCCTGCGAGCTCGGGCTCTGAACCAGACCGAAGTGGAGGAGGGGACGGTGATCCTGGCTCCCGGAGGGAACATGCGCTGGGCCTACACCCGGCCCGAGGGCAAGCTAGCCGTGGCCGATGGAAAGGAGTCCTACCTCTACCTGCCGGAAAGCCGCGAGGTGTTCATCCAGCCCATCAACCAGGAGGGCCCCCTTCTCTTCCGCCTCCTTTCTGGGCAGGTGAATCTCGAGGAGGAGATGGCCTGCGAGGGGGTAAGCTTCCACGGAGAGGAAGCGGTCCTCTCGCTAAAGCTCTTAAAATCCAGTGCGGAAGTCCGGCGGGTGGAGGTTACCACCGAGGCAGCCACGGGCCGGGTGATGCGGATCAGTTACCTGGACCCGCTCGGCAACGAAGTGAGCCTCACCCTGAGCCATATCCGCACGCCCGCGGGGTTCGCTCCCGGTCTGTTCGCCTTCAAGGTCCCGCCCGGGGTCAAGGTGATCCGCGCGGAGTGACCCTTTATTTGACAGGGTTGGGTACGCCGGCGAGGGCGAGAAATTCGGCACGGGCCCGGGCGTCCGAGAGGAAGGTTCCTCGCAGGGCCGAGGTGCTCGCCACGCTTCCTTCCTTCTGAACGCCGCGCATGACCATGCAGAGGTGCGTCGCTTCGAGGACCACGCCGAGGCCCCTCGGCCGTAAGGCGGCGCTGAGCGTATCGGCCACTTGCTCGGTGAGCCGCTCCTGCACTTGAAGCCGGCGGGCGAAATGCTCCAGGATGCGGGGAATTTTGGACAGACCCATGAGGTGGCCCGCGGGAATGTAGGCCACGTGAGCCCTGCCGAAGAACGGCAGGAGATGGTGCTCGCAGAGGCTATAGAAGGGCACGTCTCTTACCAGCACCATGGCCTGGGAGGGATCGTCGAAGACGGCCCCCGTCAGGATTTCATCGAGGGATTCCCTATAGCCGCGGGTGAGATCCATGAAGGATTCCTCAACACGCTCGGGGGTTCGGAGCAGTTCGGGCCGTTGGGGGTCTTCACCCACTGCCCGCAAAATCGTGCGGATGGCGTCCTTCACCGCAGCCTCCCTAAAAAGGGAAGTATAGGCGGGCCTGGCCCCCATTGCAAAACCGCTCTGGCCTCCCTTGAGATCTCCTCGTACCGGGGCTATCCTCTTGATGGGTGAGTCCGCGGTTCTCGGCAGGGTTCAAAGGGCGCAGCATCTTTAATTTAATCGGCTAGGCCTGGGCCGGCGCCGCCCTGTAAGGACAAATTGGCCCGAGGGTGGTACTCCGTTCTCGCTGGGGCCCACCCTTGACAGGATGGCCCAAAAGAGCTATAGTGAGTCCCGGTCACCGACTAGTAGAGGAGAACCCCGGAGATGCCCATCTACGAATACGAATGCGCTAGATGCCAGAAGCGCTTCGAACGCCTCCAGCGCCTCTCCGATCCCGTCGTGACGGCATGCCCGTCCTGCGGGGGCGCTGTGCACAAGATGTTTTCCGTCCCGGCTCTTCAGTTCAAGGGCAGCGGGTTTTACACGACGGATTACGCTCACCGCTCCGGCGGGAGCGTGTCCTCCGAGGGCAAGGCCGCGTCTGAACCGGGCAAGGCTCCGAGCGCGCCCGAACCGAAAAAGGCCGCCGGAGGATCGACGCATGAGTAAATCCCACCTAAAATATTCCTGTCAAAAAAACGAGGCCGCTAAGGCAGTCTCCCGCCTAAAAAAACTGCCCACCTAATACAATCCCACCTCGCTGACTGAGCCCCCCGGACGCCAAGCGCGGACGGGGGGTCCTCCCTTTCTGGGGAGAAAGGCCGGGCCGGTATTTGGGCTGATGAGGAGGGGCGTGATATGGTGATAAGCGTATGAAGCCTGGATCGAAAGCCAAAGGCGGGCGAAAGGGCACGGCCCGGAACCCGCGAGCGTCGGGGAAGCTTTTCGAGCTCCGCGTGGACCGGCTCACCTGGGGTGGCAGGGGGTTAGGCCACCGGGGCGGGAAAGTGGTTTTCGTCCCCAAGACAGTGCCCGGGGACCGCCTCCTCGTGCGGCCGGAGAGAGTAAGGGCGAGCTTCACCGAAGGCCGGGTGGCGGGCCTCCTGGCCCCCGGGGCCGACCGGGTTGATCCTCGCTGCCCGTGGTTCTCCCAGTGCGGGGGGTGCCAGTGGCTGGCCGTGGACTATGCCAGGCAGGTCCTCGAAAAGGGGCGCATGCTCCAGGCGGCCCTCAGGCACCATTTGGAAGGGGCGGTGGTGGAACCCCTGGCTCGCGCGGCTCCTCCCCTGGCCTACCGGCACAGGGGAGATTTCCACGCCCGTTCCACTCTCGCCGGCGTTCGTCTTGGCTTCTACGAGGAGGGCTCCCACCGCCTGGTGGAAGTGGCCCGGTGCCTCCTTTTTGACAAGATCTTCGATGCCCAGTTGGACCGAATGAAGGGCCTCCTGGATTCTCTACCCGAAGCGAGGGGGTTGGAGCGCATGACGTTGGCCAGCTCCGAGACGGGAGGGCCTTTCTGCGCCCATTTCCGGTTCGGCCCCGGGGCGCCGCCGCACGCCTTGGCCGCTCTCCTCGCGAAGATCGCTCCGGCGGGCTTGGGCGGCGCCGTGGTCGGGACGGAGAGAGGGAACGGAGCGGGCAGCCTCGTGGAGGGCAGTCCTTTCGTCTGGTTCGGCGTTCCCGCTGGCGGGGGGGACCTCCGGCTTCGGGCCGAAGTTCGTTCCTTCACTCAGGCCCACTTTGCCATGAACAGGCGCCTCGTGAGCGAGGCCATGGCGTGGCTGGGCCTCGGACCAAGGGAGCGCCTGCTTGACCTCTACGCCGGCGTGGGCAACTTCTCCCTCCCCGCGGCGCGGCTCTGCCGCGAGGTTGTGGCCTTGGAAGGCAGCCCGCAAGCCCACGCGGACGCCATCTTTAACGCCAGGGCCAACGAGGCCAGGAACGTGGTCCACCTGGAGGAGGATGCCGCGCGCGGTGCGGCGCGCCTCGCCGGCGAGGGGGAACGCTTCGACGCCGTTCTCCTTGACCCGCCCCGCACGGGAGCCCTGGCCGCCCTCGGCCACCTGGCCAGGCTCGATCCCCGGCGTATTCTCTACGTTTCCTGCAACCTCCCTTCTTTGGAAAGGGACTTGGGGGAACTGCTCCGCGTCGGGTACCGGCTCGTCCGAGTCCAGGGCTGGGATCTTTTCCCCCAGACCTATGGCGTCGAAACCCTCTGCCTGCTGGAGAAAATTGGCCGCCCTGAGGCAACGGGCCTTGACAGCGGGGCCGTTTCCCGGTAAATTTATGGGCCGGGCGGGAATAGCTCAGCTGGTAGAGCACAACCTTGCCAAGGTTGGGGTCGCGGGTTCGAATCCCGT
>JBBIKI010000071.1:0-2009 GCA_037445535.1 Acidobacteriota bacterium
CCCCAGGTGAAGATCACCATCGCCGTGGCCTCGGGCAAGGGCGGCGTGGGCAAGTCCACGGTGGCCGCCAACCTTGCGGCGGCGCTGGGCCGGACCGGCGCCCGCGTGGGTCTTCTGGACGCGGACATCTACGGGCCCTCCATGGGCGTCATGCTGGGAGTAACCACCAAGCCCGCCATCGACGAGGCGCGCAACCTCATCCTCCCCATGGAGGTCCATGGCCTTCAAGTCATGTCTCTCGGCTTCCTCCTGGACCAAAGCGAGCCCGTCATCTGGCGCGGCCCCATGGTCATGAAGGCCCTGGAACAACTCCTGAAAGACGTGGCGTGGCCCGAGCTGGACTACATGGTGGTAGACCTGCCGCCGGGCACGGGCGACGCCCAGCTCACCCTCACGCAAAAGGTGCCCCTCTCGGGGGCCGTCATCGTGACCACCCCCAACGAAGTGGCCCTCGTGGACGCCCGTAAGGGTCTGGCCATGTTTCAGAAGGTGAACGTGCCCATTCTGGGCATCGTGGAAAACATGTCCTATTTCGTCTGCCCGCACTGCCAGGGTGTTTCGGACATCTTCTCCCGGGGCGGCGGGGAGCGGACGGCCAAGGAGATGGGCGTGCCCTTCCTGGGTGCCATTCCCCTCGATCCTTCCGTGCGCCTCTCGGGGGATGACGGCACGCCGGTGGTCTTGGGCGCCCCCGAGTCGGCCGTGGCGGCGGCCTTCCGCGATCTGGCAGGACGGGTCGCCCAGCAGGCCAGCATCGCCGCCGTGGAAAAGAAGGACTGAACCCTTCACCACGGAGGCACGGAGGACGCGGAGAAGAAATGGTTGGTGAGTAAGAAAATGATCGTTCTGTCTTTGCGATTCATTCTGCGCTTTGACCTTAACAATGCCCTGTCTTCCTCCGTGCTCTCCGTGTCTCCGTGGTGAGGAATTGATTTGAATGGCTAAGAAGAAGAAAGAGGCGGTTGAAGCGCCGGCGCAGGACATCCACATCCCCATCCGCTTCGAGGAACTGATCGGCCACGGCGCGCAGGTGGCGTCCATCAGCCGGGGGCTGGAGCGGGGGGTTCTCCCCCAGACCCTCCTCCTGACAGGCCCGGCGGGCGTGGGCAAATCCACCCTGGCGCGCATGATCGGCGCGGCGTTGGAGTGCCAGTCGCCCCGGCCCGGTGCGTGCGGTGACTGCGGGCCGTGCCGCAAGGCGGCGCGGAGGCTGCACCCAGACCTGCGGGAGATCACCTTCGAGCGCACCGACAAGGACAAGCTTCGGTCGGAGATCGTGGTGGACCAGGCCCGGGACGGCGTGTTGGCGCCCCTGGCCCTCCCGCCCTACGAAGGCGGCCGCCTCGTGTTTCTCATCGAGCCCGCGGATGCCCTCAACGCTAACGCGCAGAACGCCCTCCTCAAGGCTCTGGAGGAGCCGCCCGCTTACGTTCAGTTCATCCTCGTGGCGGTCCACGCCGGGGGCCTGCTGCCCACCGTGCGCTCCCGTTGCCAGGAAATCGCCCTCCAGCCCGTCTCCACCGAGGAGATGGCGACGGCCCTCGATGCGCGGGGAGTCATCCCCGAGGACCGGGAGCTGGCCCTCGCCATGGCCGGCGGCTGTCCCGGCCTCCTGGAGGTTTACAAGGACAAAGCTCTGCTGGCCCTGCGCGCGGGCCTCGTGGCGCTCATGGGGAAGGGGCTGGAAGCAGCGGTCTTTCCCGATCTGAATCCCGTTCTGGAAGCCCTCGCCAAAGAGCCGCCCCGCGCCGTGGCGGGACTGGCCCTGAGCTTGAACCGGGACGCCATCCGGGTGGGCCTGGGGCTGGAGCCGCGCCTTCATCTGGACCAGAAGGATGCCCTCCTGGCGGCGGGCAGGGCCCGGGGCCTGGGCGGCCTCCAGCGGCTCGCCGACCGCCTTGCCGAAGCTCCTGCCCAGCTCAACCGGAACGTGAACCCGCGGCTATGGCTGGATAGATTGTTTCTCGTGCCGTGATGCGGGGATGTCGAGATGGAGAGATGAGGGCCTC
>JBBIKI010000071.1:2109-15602 GCA_037445535.1 Acidobacteriota bacterium
CCCGGCACCGCGTCGCGCTTGCGCATACGGATTTCAGTGCCGCCGCGGTTGAAGTGCACTTCGTCCATGAGCTGGTTGATGAGGTAGATGCCCCGGCCCCCGCCGCGGAAAATCTGCTCGCCCTCGATGGGACTGGGAACCTTGCTGGGGTCAAAGCCCGACCCTGGATCCCGGACGAC
Organism: Acidobacteriota bacterium; assembly: GCA_037445535.1. Lineage (GTDB taxonomy): Bacteria > Acidobacteriota > UBA4820 > UBA4820 > DSQY01 > JAKAJA01. Next base: position 2,289 of record JBBIKI010000071.1, read on the forward strand.
GATGAGCATGCCGCGCTCGGGGTCGCATTCCACGCACACCCTCGCCTGGAGGCTAGGGTCGTTCTTGCAGCCGTGGATCACGGCGTTCGCGAGGGCTTCGGAGACGGCGAGGCGGATCTCGAATTCCTGACCTCCCGCGCACCCCATCTGGTCCACGAAGGTCATGATGCCGTCCACCACGGGAGGAATGGCGGCGGCTTCACCGGCGACTACCGCGTCAAATCGCAGGGTCAGCCCCTCCGCGTCGAACTCGCAACCAGGGAGGTTCGGCGGAGGGTGGTTCGCTTCTGGGCCGTCAGTCATTGAGGGCTCCTAACAGGTTGTCAGAATCATGTCAGGTCGGTGGTACCTGGGATGCCTCATGCCGAGGCTCCGCCGGAGATCGCCGCAGGACAACCAAGGTCCGGTCATCGGCAAATGGCACACCCCGAACGAACGCCTCCAGGTCGTCCTCGATGGCCTGGGCCAGGTTCCTTGCCGGTCGCAGGCGGCTTTCCACGACGATTCGCTCGAGCCGCTCGATGCCGTACTCCTCGTCCTCGGGATTTCTCGCGTCCACGATGCCGTCGGTAAATAAGACCAAGGCGTCTCCCGGTGCCAGAGTGACGGTCTCGGAGCGGTAACGGCCCTCCGGAAACATGCCCAGCGGAACGCCGGTGGCCGCAAGTCTCTGCAAGGTCCCCGGCCGCCGGACAAGGAGGCCGGGGTTGTGGCCCGCGTTGGCGTAGCGCACCGTTCCTGTTTCGGGCCGAAGGACGCCGATCACGGCCGTGGCGTACCGTTCCGGAGTGGTGCGCCGGTGCAGCAGGGTGGAGACCCGTGAGAAAACCCTGTCGGGAGCGCGTCCGGCTTCCAGGGGAGCGGCGCAAAGCGCCTCCAGCGAGGCCGTGAGAAGGGCGGCGCCCAAGCCCTTGCCCGAGACGTCCGCGACCATCAGGACGCACTCTTTCCCTTCCTTGCGTGTCATCACCTGGAAGAGGTCCCCCGAGACCTTGCGCGAAGGGATGTTGGTGGCCCTGATCTCATAGCCGGGAGGCTCGGGAATGACTTTCGGGTAGAGGGCGACCTGGATGGCCCGGGCGAGGGCCATTTCGTCGTCCAGCCGCCGGCGGGCAGCGGCCTCCTCCGCGAGGGCCACGTTCCGGATGCGCAAGGCCGCCACGGAGGCCAGCGACGTGAGGAGTTCCAGGTCGTCCTCTTGGAACTGCCTCGCCACGGACCGCGAGCACAAGGCGATCATCCCCAGCGTGCTTCCATCCGGTTCCAGCAGTGGAGCGGCGATGAGGCTGTGGATGCCCGAGCGCATGACGCTGTCCGAGGCGCCGAAGCGCTCGTCCATCTGTGCATCCTGGACGAGGGCGGCCTGGCCCTTGGCGACCACCTCATTAGAGAGGGTTTTAGAGGTGAAGAGGGTTTGGCCCTCGGCGGCGGCGGGCCGGCTCACGGCTCGGTAGACCGTTCCGTCCGGCCGCGTGAGAAAGACGCCTCCCTCCTCGGGCTTGAGCTGCTGGAAGGCCCGGTGCAGGATCAGTTCGAGGATGTCGTCCAGGGACATCGTGCGGGCCAGGGCGCGGTTGACTTCAATGAGGGTCTGCAAGCGCTCGGCGATCCTGCGGAGATGGACGTGCTCGGCCTCCGCCAGGGCCTTGAACTGCCGCGACGAGGCCTTAAGGATATCGGAGGCCGGGCGCAGGAAGGATTGGCCCCGGATCTCCCCGCTCGATGGGGACGGCGTGGGCCGCTCGCCGAGCCCCACGCCAAAGGTCAGCCGGCACCCGCCCAGGACGACCACGTCACCAGGAAGCACGTCCCTGGGTTCGGTGAGGAGCTCTCCGTTTACCCGGGTTCCGTTTCGGGATTGGAGATCGGCGATGTGCCAGTAGTTCCCGCTCCGGTAGATGCGCGCGTGCTCCCTGGACATGGTCGCATCGAGGATCACGAGATCCGCCTTGGATGACCGGCCTATGGTGAAGGATTCCGCCTCGAAGCGGCGCTCGAAGGCGCCGCCATGGCTCGGCTCGATGGTGAGAATTAAAGCGCCCGAATCGGCCTCATCCATGGAGTCACATCCTGTATGCGGCAATCATAGGGCGAGATTCGCGACGGCGCCACAGCGCGCCGGCCAATGGTGCCATGGCCGAGGAGGGGCCGGGCCTTCAGCGGACCTTCTCCCAGAGTTCGGCCAGGCTTCCCTGGCCCAAAAGCGACGCGGGTTCCGAGGGGCGCACGGCGCCTGGTCCGGCGATCCACCACGCGCTCAGGCCCAGACGGGTGGTGGGCAGGACGTCCCATCCCCAATCATCTCCCACCATGAGACATTCCCCGGGCTCCCGTTTGATTCGGCCTAGAATCTCGCGGTAGTAGGCGGGGTGCTGTTTGGAGGCGTGCATGATTTCGTAAGTGGTGACGAGGGCGTAGGAGAATTCATCCGCGCCCACGCCGGCCCACTGAAGGCGCTGCTCGATGGCGGTGCGGGGGAAGAGGGGATTGGTGGCGATGACCACCTGAAGGCCTTGGCCGAAAGCCCAGTCCACGATGGAGCGTGCTTCGGGCGCGGGGCGCGTGAGGGATCGCAGCTTGGGAAACTCCTCGGCGTAGAACCGCCGGATATGGGGCTCAAGAAGGGCTCGCTCCCAGCCGAGGGCGGGATAGAACGCCGCCGCGAAGGCCTCCTCGTTGGTGGGGCCCGTGCCGTCGTTGGCGTCCATGGCCGCCGTGGCTCGCAGCAGCTCGGCCACCAGCCGTTGAGGCGGCACGTGGCCTGCGAGAGAGGCGCCCAACGCCTTCAGGTAGGACGGCACGAACACGTCCATGGAATTTTCAAGGAGCGTGCCGTCCAGATCCAGCAGAATGGCCTTCCACATGGCTTCATCCCTTCCGCCTTCCGTGGATTCTAACGCATTCCGCGCCACGGCTCTCGTTCCTTAAAACGTGGAGGCCGATGATTACGGGCACCGCTCCAGCCTTTGAACCTTGAACCTTCAACCTCTGACGCCCTCACCTCGCGCCGCCCAGCTCGTGGTTCTTGATCCCCATGGGACAAGGGCCTATGTTTGAATAAGGGTGAACATAGCTTCGGGCTGGACGAATAAAGAGCGGGGAATCGGCTGTTCTTATGTCTTTCGGCGCTTCGGGCCCTCTTCGGAAAGGCCTGAAGATGGTCCTTGACAATGGCGCGGAGGCACCATGGCACGTCTGAACGGATTGGTTGCGGCGTTGCAGAGGGCGGGGTCACGGGCGCTGTCCCGGGCGCGGAGCCCGCGCGCCTGCCGGTGGTACGGAGGGGCGGCGGTGGCCGTGCTTCTCTTCGCCCTCCTTGGGTTCTTGGCCGTGCCACCGGTCCTGAAGACCTACCTGGTCCGGACCCTCTCGGAAAAACTCCACCGCCCCGTGGCTCTCCGCGCCGTTCGGTTCAACCCCTTCACGCTGACGGCCACGTTCCTGGGCTGTGACATCAAAGGCCGGGACGGCGTCTCGCCGTTCCTCTCCTTCGGCTCCCTCACCCTCGACGCCTCCCTCCGCTCCCTTCCCGACCGGGGCGCCGTGTTCAACGCCATCACCCTCAAGGGCTTACGCCTGAACCTGGTGCGGAACCAGGACGGGACCTACAACGTATCGGACCTCCTCGCCTCCGCGCCCGGCAAAGCTCCCGGACGGCCTCTCCGCTACTCCCTCAACAACCTCCAGGTTCTGGGCGCCGCCATCACGTTTGACGACCGGCCCAAGGGCGCGCGCCACGAGGTGACCGGCCTCAACCTCGGCATCCCCTTTCTCTCCAACCTGCCTAGCAAGGTGAACGTCTACACGGCGCCCTCCCTCAGCGCGAAGGTGGATGGAAAACCGGTGGAGCTTCATGGCGAAACCAAACCCTTCAGCCGCAGCCGGGAGACCTTTCTAAACGTGAACGTTCAGGGCATCGATCTGGCCCGCTACCTCCCTTATGTTCCCGCCGGCCTGAGCTTCCGGGTCGAGTCCGGCACGCTGGACACGGCCCTCATGCTCGCCTTTCTCGAAGACGCCAAGGGCCAGCCCAAGCTCATCCTGAGTGGTGACGCCAGCCTTCAGAAGCTTGTCGTCAACGAGCGCGGCGGCGCGCCCCTGGCCCGGCTGCCCCGCCTTGATGTCTCCATCGCCTCCGTGGACCCCCTCACCTTGCGGGGGATCGTGAGTTGGGTGAGGGCCACGTCCCCCGAGTTCTTTCTGAGGCGAAATCATAGAGGCGTCTGGAACCTCGCCGCCCTGGCGCCGGGCGGCAAGGGTCCGGCGCCGAAAGGGGGCAAGGCGTCCTCGTCCGGGATGAATCTTCTCCTGGACGAGGTGGCTCTCTCGGGGGGCACCGTCCACCTGGACGACGAGGCGGTTGGGCCACCCTTCAAGGCGACTCTTTCTCCCTTCGATCTGAGGGTACGGGGGCTGGACACGGCCCTGGACCGCCCCGCGGAGGTGGATTTGGCCGCGATCACGGATCAGGGCGAGGGTCTTCGGCAGTCGGGCACGATGGCCTTTTCACCGCTCAGCGCACGGGGGCAGATCGAGACGACTCAGGTGCGCCTCCCTCGCTACGAGCCTTACGTCCGCGGCCTCTTGCCTTTCGAGGTGGAGGACGGGCGGCTGAGCCTCTCTGGCCGCTATGCCTTTTCGGCGGCGGAAGGCAAGAACGCCGTGCAGTTCTCCGAGGGCTCCGCCACTGCGGAAGGCTGGCGCTTGCGCCTGCCAGGCGAAACAAAGGACTTTCTGGACCTTCCCTCGGCTACCGTTTCTGGCCTCGCCGTGGACACGGGCGCCGCTCAAGCCCGCATCGCCACCCTGGACGCCGCCGGCGGTAGCCTGCGCGCCGTACGCGCCGCGGACGGAAGCCTCGACCTGTCCCGCCTCGCTGGCGCTCCCGCCGCTCACGGCGCTCCCGTGGCCGTGCCGGCCGGGGCCGCCTCGGCGAGCCCGCCCTGGACCGTTACCCTCGGCGCGCTCCGGTGGAAGGGGTTCTCCGTGAACGCCGAAGACCGGTCCCTGCCCAGCCCCGCGGCGTTCGATTTCCCCTCGGTCACGCTCTTTGCCGAGGGGCTCTCCACCGCCCAGGGCCATCGCGGATCGGTAACGCTCCAGGCGTCCATGAAGCCCTCGGGAAGCCTGTCTGCCTCCGGCCCGGTGACCCTTGCACCTCCCTCCGCGGCGTGGGACGTGTCCGTGAACCGCCTCGCCCTCCTGCCCTTCGAACCCTACCTCACGGGCGCGCTGGCCATCGATCTCACGGGGGGGCACGCCTCGGCCAAGGGGAACGTGGCCGTGGCCATGTCCGAGGGCAAGCCGCTTCAAGCCTCCTTCGAGGGCAAGGCCAACGTGGACGGCCTGTCCACCGTGGATAGGGCGAGCCTCGAGCCGTTCGTTAACTGGACGTCTCTCCAGCTCGACGGCGTGAACGCGCAGGCGGACCCGCCGAGTCTCGCCGTCCGTGCCGTCTCCCTCTCCGACTTCTACGCCCGCATCATCGTCAGCCCCCAGGGCAAGCTCAACCTCTTCGAGGTCCTCCATCCGAACGCCGTCCCGCCGGCATCGCCCGGCGGGCAGCTCCCTGCGCAGCAGGGCGGCCCCGCCGAGCCTCCGCCGGCGCCTGCGGCGGCCGCCGGTCCCGCCACCGCCGTTCCGGTTCAGGAGAGCGTGGAGATCCCTGCCATCACCCTCTCGGGAGGCACCATCGACTACACGGACCACTTCATCAAGCCCAACTACTCGGCCAAGCTCACGGAGGTGGTGGGCAGCCTCACGGGCCTCTCCTCGCGCCCCGGCACCCGAGCCGGCCTGAAGCTTAGCGCCCACCTCGAACACCAGGCGCCCATCGAGGTGACGGGGCAGATCAATCCCCTCGCCAAGCCCCCATTCGCGGACATCAAGGGCAAGGTGACCGACGTGGAGCTGAGCCCGCTCTCGCCCTACTCAGGCCGCTATGCGGGCTACATCATCGACAAGGGCAAGCTGAACATGGACGTGAGCTACCACGTGGAGAACAACCACTTGGACGCCAAGAACCACCTCTTCCTGGACCAGTTCGCCTTCGGCTCCAAGGTGGACAGCCCCGAGGCCACCAAGCTCCCCGTCCGGCTGGCCGTGGCCCTCCTCAAGGACCGCGAGGGGCGCATCGACCTGAACATCCCCGTGAGCGGCTCCCTCAACGACCCCAAATTCAAGATCGGCCCCATCATCTTGAAGATCATCCTGAACATCCTCGTGAAGGCCGCCACCGCGCCCTTCGCCCTCCTCGGCCACCTCTTCGGCCACGGCGAATCCCTCAGCTACCTCGCTTTCCCTCCCGGCACCGCCACCCTCGACGCTGCCGCCCTGACGAAAGTCGAGCAGCTCGAAACGGCCCTCTACAACCATCCCGGGTTGAAGCTGGATATCACGGGCCGCTTCGACCCCGAGGCGGACAAGGATGGCCTCAAGCGCGTCCTCGTCGAGCGGGAGGTGAAGGCACAGCGGTTCAAGGAGCTGCTCAAGAAGGGCCAGGCGCCCGCCTCCGTGGACGACGTCCAGCTCACCAAGGAGGAGTACGCCACGTTTCTCTTCGAGGCCTACAAGCACGCCAAGTTTCCCAAGGCGCGCACCGTCATCGGCCTCGTCAAAAAGCTGCCCGGCGACGAGATGGACCGGCTCCTGCTCCTGCACACCACCGTCACGGAGGACGACCTCCGCCAGCTTGCCCGCGCCCGCGCCCAGGCCGTCAAGGACGCGTTGCTCAAATCCGGCAAGGTCGCCGCCGAGCGCGTGTTCCTCGCCGCCGAAGGCTCCGCGTCCGAGGAGGCCAAAAAGGCCGGCCTGAGCCGCGTGGACTTCTCGCTAAAGTGACGGCGCACTGAGCCTGACGGGGCGCCGCGCCTGCCGTGGTGCCGCGAGGCGATGGCCACCTCCAGCTAGGGCTCGGCCTCCTCGATGAAGTGCCCCGAGAGATACGCCTGTGTCTTGGGGTGCTTGGGCCGGTTGAGAACCTCATCGGCGGGGCCGTGCTCGATGAGCCTTCCCAGGTAGAGGAAGATCACGTAGTCCGCCAGCCGCCGCGCCTGACGGAGGATGTGCGTGACGAGGACGATGGCGTAGTCCTTCTTCAGCTCTAGGAACTTGCGCTCGATTCGCTCGGCCGAGAGCGGGTCCAGGGCCGACGTGGGTTCATCGCCCAGGATGACCTCCGGTTCCACGGCCAGGCCCCTGGCCAGGCAGAGGCGCTGCTGCTGGCCGATGGAGAGCCGCGCCGCCGGGCTTCGAAGACGGTCCTTCACCTCCTCCCACAGGCTCGCGGATCTCAGCTCGCGTTCCACGATCTCGTCCAGCGCCCTACGGCTTGTGATGCCGTGGATGCGGCAGCCGTAGGCCACGTTGTCGTAGATGGACATGGGCAGAACCTGCGGGCGCTGGGACAGGAGGCCCATCTTCTTGCGCAGGGCGGTCACGTCCGTCCCGGGATCGTAGATGTCCTCGCCGTCGATGAGGATGCGGCCCTTCACGGCTACCTCGTCCTGCAAGTCGATGAGGCGGTTGAAGGACTTCAAGAGGGTGGTCTTTCCGCACCCGGAAGGCCCGATGATGGCTGTGATGCACCGCTCGGGGATGTCGATGCTGACGTCGTCCAGCGCCAGGTGGCCGCCGTAGGCCACGGTCAGGTGCTGGACCTGGATGTGCGGGAAGGCCTCCATCTGAATTTCGTCCATCCGGTACTCGACGTTCAAGGCTGCCCTCCTACCTGATCACGTGCTGGGTGAACCGCCGGCCGAACCACCGCGCGGTGAGGCTGATGGCCAGGATGAGCGCCGTGAGGACCAGGGCCGAGGCGTAACCGCGCTCCTGGACCTCCGGGAACGGCGTCGCCAATTGGAAGAAGATGGCAAGGGGCAGCGTGGCCACGGGCTTGAACAGCGAATAGGGAAGGAAGTCCGTGTAGCTGGCCGTGAAGAGCACGGCCGCGGCGTCCCCGATGCCGCGCCCAAAGGCCGTGAGGACGGCGGCGAGCAGCCCGGGGCAGGCCTGCCTCACCACCACCTTGTAGGCCGTTTCAAACCGGGTGGACCCCATGGCCGCGGAGGTCTCCTTGAGCCCTGAGGGGACCATCTTGAGGACTTCGTCCATGCTCCTGGCCATGATGGGCAGGATGACCAGCGAGAGCGTCAGCGTCCCGGCCAGGAGCGAGGCCCGCATGCCCATCGCCATCATGACCGTGAACCCGAAAGCCCCGTAGACGATGGAGGGGATGCCCCAGAGCACGTCCAGGAAGAAGCGCACGGCCAGGGCCAGCTTGGAGCGCTTTTTGAGGTAGATGTTGAGATAGAGAACCAGGGGCAGGCTCAGGGCCAGGGCGACGGCCGTTGAGCCGAAACCGATGGCGAGAGATCCCAGAATGGCGTTGAGAATGCCGCCTTCCTTGCCCAGGTAGTATCCGCCCTTGGGAGCGCTGATGAGCATGGCCACGTTCAGCGCCGGGAGCCCCTTGGCAAGGATGGTCCCCAAGATTAGGGCGAGGCTCGCCGCCAGGATCAAGGTCGCCCCCGCCATGAGGACCCTGAAGATGCCCTCCTCCACGTGCCGGCGCGCCATTACACGTCCCGGCTTTCAAAGCGGAGGAGGATGCCCCACCCCGCCATGTTGAAGAGCATGGTTACGGCGAAGAGGACGAGGGCCGCCATGAGCACGGCGGCGTCGTAGAGGGGGATGGACATCATCTCGCCGTAAGTGTTGGCGATGAGGGCGGGCAGCGGGTAGGCCGCGTCGAAGACCGAATGGGGCGTAACGCGCATGGCGCATCCGCACACCATGAGAACGGCCATGGTCTCGCCGAAGGCCCTCGATAGTCCGAGGATGACCGCCGCCGTGATCCCGATGCGCGCCTTCCTCAGGACCGCGTGCTTCACGGTCTGCCAATGGGTGGCACCCACGCTCAGCGAGGCCTCCCGGATGGCTTGGGGAACGGTGCGGAGGACCTCGTCCGTCACGGAGATGATGATGGGCGAGATCATGAGCGCCAGTACGATCCCCCCCGAAAGCGCGCAGTAGCCGGTGAAGTTGTCCGACCTGAAGGGGAAGAAGGGAAACCGGGCGCTAAAGAATGGCATGATGTGGTCGCGCACGAGCGGCACCACGGCCACCACGCCCCAGACGCCGTAGACCACGGGCGAGATGCCCGCGAGCAGGTCAACCACCGGCTTGGCGAGGTCGCGGGTGCGGCGGTGGGCGTATTCTGACAGGTAGATGGCCGTGAGCAGGCTCAGGGGGATGGCGATGGCCATGGCGATGGCCGTCACCCAGAGGGTGCCCGCGATGAAGGCCCCGAGGCCGAAATGGCCCTGGGCCGGCTGCCACAGCGTGGAAAAGAGCAGCTCCCGCAGGCTGGCCTTGTCCAAGACGGGCTGCGAGCGCTGGTAAAGGCCGAGCGCCATGAGAGAGCTGAGGCTCAGCACGGCCACGCCCAGCGTGAACATGCACCGCCTGGCGAGGCTATCTCTTAGTCTCCTCACGTCCATTGCTGGCCCCCTCGCCGCCAGGCCGCCGCGAGTGCGGTGAAGCCCCGGCGGATGCCCGAGCTATCTCATCCGCTTGAGTTCTTCCTCCCGCGCGGCCTTGGGCAGCGGCAGGCTCGTGCCCACCGCCTCGACCACCCGGGTGCCCTCTTCCGATAGGGCGAACTCGATGAAGGCCTTCGCCAGACCCTGGGGCCTGCCCTTGGTAAACAAGTAATTGTTGCGGGAGACAGGATAGGTTTTGCTCTCGATGGCCTTGGCGGCCGCCGCGCGCCCGGCAAACACCTCGTCCGGATCGGCCACGCCGCTGTCGTTGGCATCGATGGGCAGGAGGGCCAGGCCGGGCAAGATCCTGCCTTCCCTGTCGAACACGTAGCTGAAGTTGGAAAACCCGATAGCCGCTGGATCACGCTTCACTGCTTCCAGAATGCCCGGATCGCCGAAGATGCCGACTCCCCCGAGATCCTCCTGCTTCTTGCCCAGGTAGGCGGCCCAGCTCGCGGCGGCCCCGCAGGAGTCGGACCGGGTGAAGAGGTGGACGGAGCGGTTCGTGGTTCGCCCCGCGAGGGTGTCCCACGAGGTCACCGAGCCCGTGATGTAGAGGCCGATCAAGGTTTGCCGCTTGACGCCCTTTTTGTACAGGTCGGCGAGGAAGGAATTCTTGTCGCTCATCACGGCGAAAACCGCGTCGTGGAGCACGAGGACGGGGAAGATGCCCCTCTGAATTTCGGCGGGATCGGGCTCCCGAGATACCATGCCGATGTCCACCAGGCCGGAGATGGCATCGGCCGCGCCCTTGCCGGCGCCGCCCGCGGACACGTCCACCCGCACGTTGGGATGGACCTTCTGGAACGCCTCGGCCCAGGCGACGGCCGTCGGGTAGATGGCCCACGCACCGGAAAGGGTGAGCGTTCCAGACATCTCTGGTGCCCGCCCTTGGGCGAGGGCGCCCAGGGGCCACAGGATGAGGACGGCCAACGCAAAACCAGTGAGCTGCTTCATGTCCATTCCCTCTCTTTGACACCCACACCGGTCAACATCGTGTGCCTCCTATAGCACTCCTATAACACTCTAGCAAACAACTCCGCCGGTGGCAAGTCCCGCAAACTGGGTTCAAGACCTGGATGGCGTGGATGAAGGCGGGCGACAATCCATGTCTAGCGCGCGCCCGCCCAATCAGCGTCTCCTTGGGGCAGCAACGCGGGGTGAACAGAAGACATCGCGTCTTGCCGTGCCGCGAGCTTCTGAATCAGGCGCAACTTCACGGTAACGGTTAGCAGGCCCGGTGCCACACTTGGTGAGGGAAGACGGGATAGCGGTTCGGATTGAGGAACCAGTGTGGCGGGATTAAGGCTTGGGGGCGGCCATACTCCGGAAGAAGAACCAGAACGCCGCCATTTGCTGAGGGTCCCAGCCCTGGCCCTCCACGTGGCCTTGGGTATCGTAACCCGCGCCCTGGAGAAGGCCGCTGAGGGAAATGTAGCCCAAGGTTCGTCCTGAGGCGTCGAAGATGGTGCCATCTTCCCGAATCCGTCCCAAGGTCTTGAGCGCCGCGTCTTGGACGGTGCCGTCTGGCTGCACCCGTCCTATGATCCGGTGTGAGGCATCTTGGATGCTGCCGTCGGCCTTGAGGAAGGCCAGGGATTTCTGAGTGGCGTCTAGAACGGCGCCGTCGGCCTTCAGGGTGTACAAGAGCTTGTTGGCCTGGTTCTTGATGAGGGTATCCGCGGCCGAAACGGCGACGGTGGCAATGGCCAACAGGATAGCGGCAAGAAAGGCACGTCGTGCGGTCGCCATGGCAGCCCTCCCTTCAGGATGAAGCGACACCAGCCTATCATGGTGCATCGACACTTACAGCCAAAAGGCGAAAGTGGCGGCCCCGGCAAGCAAACCCAGGACAGGAAGCAGGCACCCGCAACCCAAGCATCCGCGGCCGCGCCCCAGCGCCACGCGGAATAGCCCACGGCCCAGGACCGTGCCCACCACGGGCAGCGAGGCGATGGCCACCTGCGCGGCGGTTTGTCTCCATTTCTCGGCCTCCTCCTGCTCGAGCTGCTTCTGAAGCTGGAGCCGCTGCACCTCCACGCGCTCCTTGCGCTTCATCTCCTCCCGCGTCCGGACCACCTCCATCTCCTGCGTGCTGGGCACGAAGGTGAGGCGCGACTCGCAGAAGTCGCACAGCACGTCCACCTCGCCGGGTGGAACCTTGAGGGGAGCCGAGCAGTTCGGGCAGTGGAGTTCTTTGGTCTCCATGAGACGATGCTAACACCACCGGGAGGATCAGCGGAAGGAGGGGGTTTGGGCAATAGGCAATAGGCGGTAGGCAATAGGCGGAAAGCGAAAAGGGAAGAGAGATCTGGATGCGGGTCCTTGTTGTCTCACCGCTCGCCGCGCACTCTTCAGACTCGCCCCCTGAGCTTAAGGGACAGGTAGTTCGAGATGACGCTGTGGCCCTGCTGGAGCTTCAGGATGCGCTGATTGCGCTTCTGCAGGGCCAGGGTGTCCGTCTGGTCCGGGATGACGGAGCGCATGTCCCGCAGGAGTTTTTCAATTTCAAACAGGAGTTCGCGCATCTCTTCCGCGTTAAGGCGCTTGAGGTTGACGGGGGAGGGCAATACGTAACCATCCATCAGCGAGTTGGCCATGGCATATGCCGAACCGCCCATATAAGCCATGCCTGCCTCCCTTGGGGACGTTCCCCCGCACAGATATTGTAGCGAGAGGCCCCCCCGGCCAGTCAAGGGCAGGTAGCAAAGGCGGAGGCGGAATTCGGAATTCGTTCTATACCCTACATCTCGTACTCGCCCAACTCTTCTGGGCTCAATTTCGCCAGCCAGCGCCTGAGCGAGTCCACGTCGTCGTCGCCCTCTTCCACGTCCGCCGCTCTCTCGTAGAGGCTCGCCTCGACGAAGATGGGCGAGCCCGTGCGCACGGCCATGGCCACCGCATCGGAGGGTCTGGCGTCCACGTGAACTTCGTGGCCTTCACGCATGAGAACCAATTCGGCGAAATAGGTGTGGTCCTGAAGGTCCCGGATAAGAACTTTCTCCAGGCTGGAACCCGCCCCCTCAAGGACACGGCAGAGAAGGTCGTGGGTCATGGGCCTGGGGACCGGAATCTTTTCCAGGTGAAGCGAAATGGCGTTGGCCTCGTAGTGGCCGATCCAAATGGGGAGCATTCTTCCGTCCTCGTCGTCCTTGAGGACCAGGATGGGCATCTCCTTGATGGGATCCACCAGCAGGCCGTGGACGTGCACTTTCTGATACATGCCTTTCATCTCCCAACCGCAAAGAATATAGGGAGCTGTGCGCTGCCGCGTCAAGGCGGGGCTGAAAAAAAAGGCGCGGAGTGACGTGAGGGCCGCCTGCGAACCTTAGCTGAGGGCCAACCTGCCTGCCCCCCTCCGGCCAGGACGGCCTCCGCTCTCCCCGGGCCCCCAGCTAACCACCTGAAGCAAAAGGGCGGGACTGGGATCTCTACATGGATGCCCTAAGGGGTGTTGACAGGGGGGCTGAATTCGTGTAGTATTTGCTTTCGCCGGCGAGATGGGGCACATCGCATCTGGCCGGCGATCAACTTCTCCGGTTCCAACTGGGGGGTTGACAAGGAAGCAAGAAAGTAGTAAATTACCAAATTGCCCCCCCGCACTTCGGGGATGTGGCGGCGGCTCTTTGAAAACTAGGTAGCGCACTCGATGATGTGAAGCGGGACTGAGTTTCCCCGCGACCGAATCCGTACATTAATCGTCAAACCGCTAGATCTAACTGGCGAGTTTGATCCTGGCTCAGAACGAACGCTGGCGGCGTGCTTAACACAT
>JBBIKI010000072.1:0-12231 GCA_037445535.1 Acidobacteriota bacterium
GCTGGTAGCCGCCGGGGGTGGGGATATCGCTCGAGTAGGTGGCTCCCCCCACGACAGGATTCCCGCCTGCATCGATGGCCAGGGCCCACCCATAGTCCCAGCTCGACCCGCCCAGGTAGGTTCCCCAGAGGAGGCTGGCGCCGTTGGGAGAGAGCTTGGCCAGGTAGATGTCGGTCTGGAGGTTGAAGGTCTGGTCGAAACCGCTCGGGGCCGGAATGTCAGTGGATTCTGTGTGCCCTGTGACAAAAACGTTCCCCGCGGAATCCAGAGCCACGGCCTGGCCGTCGTCACCGGAGGTGCCCCCGAGGTAAGTGCCCCACAGGAGCTGCTGGGTTTCGAGGCGCGAGGCGGGAGCCGGCGAATCTTGACGCATGCCTCCCGTGGCCGGCACCAACGCGCCCGGGGGTGCCAAAGCCAGCTCCCCATGGACCGTTTCAAGAATCAGAACCGGACCCTCTCCGCGGTAGGCCAGCCCCGTCTCCACGGCGAGGTTCAGGGGCGGCGTTTCGGAGGCGGCTCCTTCGGTCCACCACGCGCTCCCTTTCCCTTCGCCCGAAGCCAGAACCACGTCCAGCCCCGGCGCCACGCCCGCCAGCCTGATCTTGCCGTAGGTTCGAATCTCCCGGTGCCAGGAGCCGGGGTCCGCTCCCTTCATGATGTTCAGGACGGCCGTTCCTGGCTCCTCGGCCTTCACCGTTCCAAAGAACAGGCCTTCAAACCGGATGTAGGCGTTGGCGGCCTTGGAGGTTGATGATCCTGCCGGGGGCCGCTGAACGACCTGCAGCACGAGGTCGGTCTGCCTGATGTAGAGCCTGCCCCAGGGAGCGTCGGCGTAGTACAGGATATCTGGCCCGTACTGCCCGGCGTTCTGCACGAAAGGGGAAAGGTTTTCGAGGGCGGGCGGCGCGCTCGGGATGCCGCTCGCCCCGCCTGCGTTCGGGGCGGTGGGTCCTAGCGCGATGCACAACCCAATCCAAACCACCCATGGAACGACCTTCTGTCTCCGTCTGGCCATGGCCACCCTCCCGCGGCACGGCGGACGGGCTCGTTCGTTCGGTCCGAACGGCCTCATCCGAATGCTTCTCCTGCCTCGCGTGCGGACCTCTAGTAGACCCCGCACTCGTGCACCAAGGGAATACCACCCCCAGGGCTCGGCCCACGGGGAATCTCACCCAAGGTACTCAGCTGAAAACAATGCATTTCTCAGAAAATATAGGTCGCGGGCCGGGCGTCGTCAACTTGGCGCATCGCTCACTCCAGCTCCTGATCACGCGGTAGAATCAAAAGGGAGGGTTTCCAATGAGCGACCTGCGCCTTCTGCTTCTGAGCAACTCCACCATGGCCGGAGAGCCCTGGATGGGATGGCCCGAGCCTTACATCCGCGCCTTTCTGGGCGGTGGGCCGAAACGCCTCTTCTTCGTCCCCTTCGCGGGGGTGCGCATGAGCTGGGACGACTACGCGAGGATGGCCCGGGAGCGCCTGGGGCAGATGGGCTACGCGCTCGTGTCCGCCCACGAGACGAAGGATCCCATGGGCGCGCTGGGGGAGGCCGGCGCGGTGGTGATTGGAGGCGGAAACACGTGGCACTTGGTGAACGAACTCTACGCCAGCGGCCTCATGCCCGCTATCCACGAGCGGGTCATGGGCGGCCTGCCTTATCTGGGCTGGAGCGCGGGGTCCAACGTGGCATGCCCCACCCTCATGACCACCAACGACATGCCCGTCGTGCAGCCGCCCAGCTTTAAAACCTTGGGTTTTGTCCCCTTCCAAATCAATCCTCACTTTACCGATGCGCAGCCGCCGGGCCACGGTGGAGAGACGCGGACCGACCGGATCATGGAATTCATCGAGGTGAACTCCGCCATGACGGTGGTGGGCCTTCCCGAAGGGGACCTTCTGCGTCTCGAAGGGGGCAGCCTCCACCTTGCCGGCTCCCGCCCCGCCCGCATTTTCAAAAAAGGCACGGAGCCCTGGGACGTGCAGCCCGGCCAACCGGTGGACTTGCTCATGGGGTGAGACGCCGGGAGGTGGCTACCAGGCGGCGGGGCGCAAACGGGGGTCAGGTCTTGTAATCATACATCAGGCCATGCTAGTTTGAATTACTTGGCTGAGCGAATGCCGTAGGAAGCTGGGGCAAACAGGGGTTGAAGGGAGGAAGGAATGGCGCGGCCGTTGCGAATCGAGTTCCCCGGTGCGGTGTACCACGTGACGGCGAGGGGGGATGGCCGCGGGGCTATTTTCAGGGACGATGCGGACCGATCCGCCTTCCTGGAGATCCTGGGGCGTACGGCGGCCTTTCGCGGCTGGCTGTGCCACGCCTACTGCCTGATGGGCAACCACTACCACCTCCTCATCGAGACGCCGGAGGCGAACCTGTCCCGCGGCATGCGATCGCTCAACGGGGAATACACACAGGCCTTCAACCGGCGCCACAACCGCCCCGGCCATGTGTTTCAGGGCCGGTTCAAGGCGGTGCTGGTGGAGAAGGAGGCGCACTTGCTGGAGCTGTGCCGGTATGTGGTGCTGAACCCTGTGCGGGCGAGACACATGAAGGTCTTTGGGCCGGGAGGATGGCCATGGAGCAGCTACCGGGCCACGGCGGGGCGCGAAGCGGCCCCGGCCTTCCTGACGGTCGAGTGGATCTTGTCCCGCTTCGGCGGAGGCGAGAAGGACTCGCGGCGCCGGTACGCGCGGTTCGTCGCGCAGGGCAAGGGCGTGCCGCCCGATCTGCCGGTGGCCAAGGGCGGATTCATCCTGGGCGGCGACGACTTTATCGAGTCGGTCAAACCGCGGCTCGCGCTCAAACGGGGCCACGGGGAGCACCCGAACCGGGAGCGCCACGCGGCGCGCCCCGGACTGCCGTCACTCTTCAAAGCGAGCGCGCGGGAAGGCAAAGCCGCGCGCGACACTTCCATCCTCGAGGCCTACACCGAACACGGCTATACGCTGGCAGAGATCGGCGAGTTCCTCGGTCTCCACTACGCCACCATTAGCCGCATCGTAAGGCAGGCCACCGATGACGCCAAAATGTATGATTGCAAGACCTGACCCCATTCTTTTTTACGGCGCCGTGGCCTTGGCCAGCTCCTCCTGAAGTCCCTTGGCGAGGTCGCTCTTGGCCGTGCCCCGCACCAGGATGTCCACGGGGCTGGCGAACTTGTGGTAGAAGGCCTTGTTCAGGTCCTCGGCGGGCTTCACCATGGTGCCCTCCAGGGACGCGCCCACGAAGGCCCCTTTGGACCGGGAGAAGGAGAGGACGTCCGCCGTGGCCGCCTGCGTCCCCTGGCCCACGGGCCCCGCGGCCACGCTCGCATCGGCGCCGAGCTTGAAGCTCTGCGTCAAAAACGAGTCCACTCCCTTCTGGGACTGCACGAAGAGGAGAACTTCGGACTTCTCCCCGCCGATCTGGAGCCCCACAGAGACGCTCGCCAGCCGGTAGAAGGCGGGCGCGCTCCACTGCCCGTCGCGCTCACGGACCAGGAGAACGCCGACGCCGCCCGAGCCCGCGAAGATGAAGCCTCCCTTGCCCTGATAGGGGACAATGAGGACGGCCCTGGCTTGGTCCACGTGTTCGCGGATCCAGCTCATGTCCGGGTCCGCGAGAAAGTGTCCGAGGCTCACGCGGGCCGCTTCCACCGTGTCCCGGGCTTCGGTGACTTTGTTCTCGGCTCTCGCCGGAAGTGCCAGGACCGCCATGACGCCGAGGGCTGCTACTCCCACCATCGCTTTCTTCATCAACATGATCTCTCCTTAATCGCAATGACAAGCATCATAACACCCCTGGCCTCATCGCCATTCCGGACGAGGGACGAGGAGAATGTGGTGAGTGGTGAGCGGTGAGTGGGGAAATCCCAAATCCCAAATCCCAAATCCCAAATCCCAAATTGTCCTTGTTCCGCTTTCCGAATTCCGCTTTCCGAGTTGTCCTTTCAACATTCGCCATTTGCCATTCGCCATTCAACATTTCTTTCGTTTCCTCATCCCCTCATCCAGCGATTGCATCGCGATTGCAAGAAGATTAAGCTGGCATTGAAGGCACGGTATATGCGGGTCTGAAGCAGGAGGGGTACGCCGTTCATTGAAGGGCGGGATTGGAGGAGGCTCCGTTCCATTTCTGCCTTTCCCGGGGGGGGATCATGCCAAGAAATCCTGCCGTATCGCCGATGATCGTGAATCTAACCACACGCGTGGCCCTGGCCGGTCTGGCCGCCGCGGCACTCCTGGCCTTCGCGGGGTGCGGCAAGGCCAAGTCAGAGGCTCCACCGCCTCTGAGCGTCGTGGTGGCCGAGGTGGTCCAGCGGGACGTGCCCCTCACCCAGGAGTGGGTGGGAACCTTGGAGGGTTCGGTGAACGCCGAAATCCGGCCCAAGGTGGAGGGCTTCATCGTCAAACAGGTTTACCAGGAGGGCTCGTTCGTTCGAAAGGGCCAGGCTCTCTTCCAGATCGACCCCCGGCAGTTCAAGGCGGCCCTCGATCAGGCCCAGGGGACGCTGGAGCGCAACCAGGCGGCCCTGAGCCTCGCCAACATCACGGTGCAGCGGTACACGCCCCTCGCCAAAGAGAACGCCGTAAGCCAGCAGGAGCTGGACGACGCCCTGTCGAACCAGCGCCAGGCCGAGGCCAACGTGGATTCGGCCAGGGCCCAGGTGGAGGGGGCCCAGCTCAACTACAACTGGTGTACGGTGACCTCCCTCATCGATGGCATCGCGGGCACCGCCCAGGCCCAGGTGGGCTCCCTCGTGAACGCGCAGACCGTCCTCACGACGGTCTCGACGGTGGACCCTATCCGCGTGGTCTTCGGCATCTCAGAGCAGCAGTACCTGTGGTACGTCCAGGCCATCGAGAGCGGGCGGCGACTGGCCGACAGCGACACGCTGGAGGTGGTCCTGTCCGACGGGAGCGTGGACCCGCGCAAGGGCAAGACCATCATCCTCAACCGCCAGGTGGACGTGAAGACGGGCACCATCACCGTGATAGGGGAGTTCCCGAACCCCGACAACTTCCTCCGCCCCGGCCAGTACGCCAAGGTCCGGCTCACGGGCAGGGTGATCAAGGGCGCCCTCCTCGTGCCGCAGGTGGCCGTGAAGGAGCTCCAGGGTGACAACCAGGTGGCGGTGGTGGGAGACGACGACACGGTGGAGCTCCGCTCCGTCACCCCCGGAGACCGCGTGGGCGCCATGTGGATCATGGACAAGGGCCTCAAGCCGGGCGAGAGGGTCATCGTTGCGGGCCTCCAGTCGGTGAAATCGGGCATGAAGGTCGTGCCCGTCGAGGCTCCAGCAGCCAAGGGAGCGGACCCGGGCACGGCGGCCCCCAAGGGTGACGCGCCCGCCTCCGAGGGGAGGTGACGCCGTGGCCCAGTTCTTCATCAACCGGCCCATCGTGGCCATGGTCATCGCCATCCTCATGGTCCTCGGGGGCTTGGTGGCCCTCGCGGGGCTGCCCGTGGCGCAGTTTCCCGACATCGTCCCACCGCTGATCCAGGTCAACGGTGTCTACACGGGCGCCGACGCCGTCACCATCGAGCAGTCCGTGGCGACGCCGTTGGAACAGCAGATGAACGGCGTGGACAACATGCTCTACATGAAGTCCATCAACGCCAACGACGGGACCATGCAGCTCCAAATTACCTTCGACATGGACACGAACGTGGACATGGACCAGGTGAACGCGCAGAACCGCGTGTCCCAGGCCGCGCCCAACCTGCCCACGGACGTGAACCAGTACGGCGTCACCGTCAACAAGTCCTTCGGGCTGCCCCTCCTGCTCTTCTCCGTCTACTCCCCCAAGGGCACCTACGACGGTCTCTTCCTGAGCAACTACGTGACCATCAACATCAAGGACACGGTCTACCGGGTGAAGGGCGTGGGCCAGGTTTCCATCCTGGGAGCCGCGGACTACGCCCTGCGCATCTGGGTAAAGCCGGACAAGCTCGCCAGCCTCGGCCTCACGGTTCCCGATCTCGTGAACGCCGTGAAGCAGCAGAGCAACGTGAACCCAGCGGGTAAGGTGGGGGCCGAGCCCGCGCCTCCGGGAACGGCCATCACGTACACCGTGCGGGCGAAGGGGCGCCTGGAGACCCCTGCACAGTTCGGCGACGTGGTGGTACGCCTCAATTCCGACGGCTCCGCGGTGCGCCTGAAGGACGTGGCACGCCTTGAACTGGGAGCCCTCAGCTACGGCTCCGCGTCCAGGCTGCAAGGGAAGCCCGCCACCATCCTCGCCGTCTACCAGGCGCCAGGATCCAACGCCCTGGCCGTAGCCAAGGGCGTCAAGGCGACCATGGAGGAGCTCAAGGGGGACTTTCCGGACGACATGGCGTACGTCACCTCCCTGGACACGACCCTGCCCGTGACCGCGAGCATTCACGAAATCGTCAAAACGCTGGTCGAAGCCATGATCCTCGTGATCATCGTGGTCTTCCTCTTCCTCCAGGGGTGGCGCGCCACCCTCATCCCCATGATCGCCGTTCCCGTGTCCCTCATCGGGACCTTCGCCATCTTTCCCCTGCTGGGGTTCTCCGTGAACACCCTCTCGCTCTTCGGCCTGATCTTAGCCATCGGGCTCGTGGTGGACGACGCCATCGTGGTGGTGGAGGCGGTGGAACACCACATCGAGGAAGGCCTTTCCCCTAGAGACGCCACTTTGAAGGCCATGAAGGAGGTCTCGGGGCCCGTCATCGGCATCGCCCTCGTGCTCGCCTCGGTCTTTATCCCCGTGGCCTTCATGAGCGGCATTCAGGGGCGGCTGAACAAGCAGTTCGCCCTCACCATCGCCATCTCCGTCCTCCTTTCGGCCTTCAATGCCCTCACCCTCTCGCCGGCCCTCGCGGCGCTGCTGCTGAGGCCGCGCAAGCCCGCCACGGGGCCCTTGGGCCGCTTTTTCGCCGGGTTCAACCGCTGGTTTAGCAGGATGACGGCGGGGTACGTGGATGTGAGCCACGGGCTCATCCGGAAGGGGCTCCTGAGCCTCGGAATCCTGGGCGTCGTGGTGCTCGCGGCGGCCCTGCTCGGCAAGAAGATCCCCACGAGCTTCGTCCCCGAGGAAGACCAGGGCTACATCTTCGCTAACGTCCAGCTCCCGGACGCCGCCTCTTTCCAGCGGACGGAGGCCACCATGAAGCGCATGGACGCCCTCTTCATGGAGACCCCCGGCGTGGAGTACGTCACCACCGTGGAAGGCTACAGCATGCTCACCGGGGTCAGCGCATCCTACACGGGTTTCTACTTCATCGCCCTCAAACCTTGGGACGAGCGGAAGGGCGAGGCCATGACGGCGGCGGCCATCTCGCGGCGCCTGAACGGCGTCCTTCACTACAAGGTCCCCGAGGCGGTCGCCTTCACCTTCGGCCCGCCGGCCATTCCCGGCCTGGGGCAGTCGGGAGGCTTCTCCCTCTACCTCCAGGACCGGAGCGGCGGAAGCGTGGAGTTCCTCCAGGAGAACGTGACGAACTTTATCCAGGCCTGCCAGAAGCGGCCCGAGCTCACGGGCGTCACCAGCCCCTTCCGCGCGGCGGTACCGCAGATCTACGCGGACGTGAACCAGGACAAGGCCCTCAAGCAGGGCGTGGCCGTGGGCGACATCTACCAAACCTTGCAGGCCTTCATGGGCGGCCTCTACGTGAACCAGTTCAACCGCTTCGGCCGGCAGTGGAAGGTCTACCTCCAGGCCGAGGGGGCGGACCGGTCCAAGCCCGAGGACATCAGGCAGTTCTACGTGCGGAACAACGGCGGCGAGATGGTTCCTCTCTCCACCCTCACCACCACCAAGAAAATCTTCGGCCCGGAGTACACGAACCGATTCAACCTCTTCCGCTCGGCGTGGGTCACGGGCAACGCCGCGCCGGGTTACAGCTCGGGACAGGCCATGGCGGCCCTCGAATCGGTGGCCAAGGAGACCCTCCCGCGGGAGATGGGTTACGCCTGGTGCGACCTCTCCTACCAGGAGGCCAAGGCGTCAGGTACGGCGGGTCTCGTGTTCGGCCTCTCCCTCGTCTTCGTCTTCCTCATCCTGGCGGCCCTCTACGAGAGCTGGTCCCTCCCCTTCAGCGTGCTCCTCTCGGTGCCCGTGGCCGTGCTGGGCGCCTTCGCTGGCCTCATCCTTCGCAGGTTCGACCTGGATATCTACGCCCAAATCGGCCTCGTCATGCTCATCGGCCTGGCGGCCAAGAACGCCATCCTCATCGTGGAATTCGCCAAGATGGAGTTCGACGAGCACGGCAAATCCCTGGTGGATGCGGCCCTGGAAGGCGCCAAGCTGCGCCTGAGGCCCATCCTCATGACCTCCTTCGCCTTCATTCTGGGGTGCGTGCCGCTCTGGACCGCCTCGGGCGCGGGGGCCATCTCACGGAAGATCCTGGGAACGGTGGTCATCGTCGGCATGGCGGCCGCCACGGCCATCGCCATCTTCATCATCCCCGCGCTCTTCGTCATCGTGGAGCGCTGGTCGGGGGCCGAGAAACACCGCGCGGCGGCAATCGCCGAAGCCGACGCCCCCGCGGTGCCGCCGAAAGAAGGGGGGCACTGACATGAAGCGCATCCTTCTCGCGTCCCTCCTGGCCGGTTCCGTCCTGGGCTGCGCCATGGGCCCCAACTATAAACGGCCGGCCGTGGCCGTGCCCGAAACGTTCAGGGATATTCCCGCACCCGTGGACGGCGCCTCCCTCGCGGACCGTCCCTGGTGGCAGATCATCCAGGACCCAAACCTTCAGGCCCTCATTGACGAGGCGCTGAGCAACAGCTTCGACGCCCGCATCGCCGCCGCGCGCGTGGAGCAGTACCGCGCCAACGCCGGCATCGCCCGGTCGGGCCTGTTCCCTCAGGTGAGCGGCGCGGGCCAGTGGCAACGTGGACGGCAGTCCGCCTATGTATATCCGTTCGGAGAGAAATCGGTGTCCGAGGGATACGCCGCCCAGGCCCAGCTCAACTGGGAGCTGGACGTCTGGGGGCGCCTGCGGCGCCTGAACGAGGCGGGGCGGGCCCAGTATCTCGCTTCCGTGGAGGGCCAGCGCGGCGTCATGCTCTCCCTCGTGGCCGGCGTGGCCACCTCCTATTACACGCTGTGTGAGCTTGACCGGGAACTGGAGATCGCTAAAAACACGGAGGCGGCCTACCAGGGCGTCTACGACCTCTTCAACCTGCAGCTCCAGGGCGGCACCGCCAGCGCTCTTCAAACAGCCAGCGCGGAGGGCGCGCTGGGCAGCGTGGCGGCCACTGTGCCCAGCCTGGAAGCCCAGATCGAGGCCCAGGAGAACACCCTCTCCTTCCTCGTGGGCCGCGCCCCCGGGCCCATCACGCGGTCCAAACTGCCCTCATCGGTTGACCTGCCCTTGAACGTACCCGCGGGGCTGCCCTCGGCCCTGCTGGAGCGCCGCCCCGACGTCTTGCAGGCGGAACAGGCCCTGGTGGCGTCCAACGCCAACGTGGGATCCTCCAAGGCCGCCATGTTTCCGGCCCTGAGCCTCACGGGCCTCTTCGGCGGCGTGAGCCCTCAGGTGGGCCAGCTCCTGGGCTCGGGTAAAACCTGGAGCGTCACGCCCGGCCTCTTCCAGCCCATCTTCTTCGGCGGGAGGCTCTGGTTCCAGTATGAAGTGGCCAAGGCGCTCTACGGCGAATCGCTGGCCGCCTACGAGCAGGCGGTCACCTACGCCTTCGCGGAGACGGCTTCGGCCCTCGTGACTCACCAGAAGCTCGCGGAGGCGGAAAGGCAGCAGGCCCGGTCCGTGGCCGCCTTCGAAGAGGCCGTCCGCATTTCCAACCAGCGGTACGTGGCGGGCCTAGCGAGCTATTACGAAGTGCTTCAAGCGCTCCAAAACCTCTATCCCGCCCAGTTATCCCTGGCTAAGATCCGCTTCCAGCGGCTCAGCACTTTTGTGACGCTGTACAAGGCCTTGGGCGGAGGGTGGCAGAACGCCGGGCAGGCGCGAACGGCGGCCCCGCCCGAAACCAAGGGACCGGCGGAGAAGGCGCCCGCGAAGTGACGCGGGCCCAATGAACCGAGGGGGGGCTTCGATGGCGGGCAAGAGGATGGGGGGGGCGCTCCTTGGCCTGCTGTTGCTGTGTTCCGTGGCCGTGTTCGCGCAGCAAGCTCCAGCCGGGACGCCCTCGGACATCCAGCAACTGCGGCAGACCCTTTTGGATCAGCTCAAGCGCTTGGATGCCCTGGAGCGGGAGGGCGCCGGGGCGGACTCCCGGGAGGTGGACGCCCTGCGCGCCATCCTGTCCAAAACGGGAGAGCGGATCGCGGCACTTGAGGCCTCCAGCGGCGTTGCCCCATCCTCGCCGTCGCGCGAGCAGGGTGAGGCGTTGCTGCCTTCCGAGAACATCCCCACCGCGGCCGTGCCGGCCTCCGCCGAGGCGTCCCGCGCGGCCTTGGGAAAGAAGGCCTGGGAAAGCCCCTTCGTTCCTTCCTTCTACGGCATCCTGAAGCCTCGCTGGGGTTTCAGCGACCGGGGCCAGAGCGAGGTGGGAGATTCGAGTTCGAGGATCGGGCTCCAGATGAGCTACCCCTTCGCCAGGCGCTTCACGGCGTTCGCCAAAATAGAGGCGGGCCTCAACTTGGCCAGCCAGAACACGGTGTACATATCAGGGGGCCAGCACGGCCCGCCCCAGGGCAAGGGCAAGGATCCCGTGTACACGCGGCAGGGTTATGGCGGCGTCAGCACGCCCTGGGGCAGCTTGAGCGTGGGCAAGCAGTACTCGGCCTACTACGACGTGGCGGGATGGACCGACCAGTTCATGACCTTCGGCGGAGAAGCGTCGGGCGCCTTCGGCGTGGCCGACGGCGGCGTGGCCGGCACGGGCCGGGCGGCCCAGGCGGTGGTCTACCGCCTGGACAAAGCCTGGTTCCACCTGGCGCTTCAGAGCCAGCACCGGAACATCGAATCCCACAACTCCCAGTGGTTCTGTACAGCGGGCGGCAGCGCGCGCTTCGACCTGGGACCCGCCTGGAGCGTGGGGGCGGCCTACAACGAAGTTCGGGACGGCGTGGACAAGCCCAGTGGCATCCAGGCCAAGTCCGGCGACAAAGCCCTCATCGCCGGCGTGAAGTTCACCCGGGGACCGTGGTACGCGGCCCTCGACTTCGCCAGCACGCGGCAGCACCAGAAGGACGACCAGGGCGTATGGTTTGACGGGCACGGCGCAGAGCTGGCCGTGCGGTACACGTTCAGCGAGCGGTGGGCGATCCTTGGCGGCTACAACGTCCTCGTCCCCGTGGGCGGCTACCGGGGCAGGTTCCAGACCTCGTACGCGCTCCTGACCGCCACCTACGCCTTTCACGAGAACATGGTCTTCAGCGGCGAGTTCCGGTTCGACGACGGCCGAACGGCCAGCGGTGCCCGCTCCTTCCCGACCGTAGTCACCCTTGGCCTCGATTTTGGATGGTAAAGGCCGTATCACAAGGAGGCGAACGTGATGCCCATCCAGCTCATGGACGTGGTCCTGGAGTCAAAAGAGTAGGCCGTGCGCATAATCCGATGTGATGCGATGTTTTCTTCGCAGGAGGCGCAATCATGCGCAAGAACGTCAATGTTCTGCCGGTTCTCACGTGTCTTTGCTTGGTCCTGCCCATGGCTCTTGCCGCGCAGGGGGGAGCCGCCAAGAACGTCTCGCCCTTCGGCTTCATGATGGAGAACGCGGGAGTCCGCGTCGTGGTAGACGCGGGGGCCACTCGCTACCAGGGCAAGAGCAAGTACATCCCCCTGGTGGTCTTCGTAGGCTCCTCGGGGGCCCAGACCATCACCCTCGACCGCGGGGCCTTCACCCTGACGGACCCCAGCGGCGCCGTCCATCCCCTCGCCACCCAGGCGGAGGTCTCGGACAAGAAGAACTACGGTTCGTTCAACGTGGCCAACGACTACACCTTCGTCCACAAGACCATCAACGCGGGCCCGGACGTCCAATCCTTCAACGGCCTGGGGTTCCAGGACGACACGTGCTTCTTCCCCAACGTCTCGGGCCGTCCGTCCCTCGTCCGGGACACCGTGCAGGTGCGGCCCAACGCTTTCACCGCGGCGCTTCTCTACTTCGCCAACCCCGCGGGAAAGGCGGCGGGAATTTACAAACTGACCTACACCGATCCGGCCACGAAAATTGTGGTGGTCGTGCCCTTCGAGATCAAATGGAAGTGATGGTTTAGCGGCAGGCCCAGATCTCAGCCGCCAGCGTGCTCAAGCCCCCGCGGCCGCCTCTCCTCGGGCTTCTTCGCTCTCGCATGGAACGTTCCTCAGCG
>JBBIKI010000072.1:12331-15328 GCA_037445535.1 Acidobacteriota bacterium
CCCGCGGCCGCCTCTCCTCGGGCTTCTTCGCTCTCGCATGGAACGTTCCTCAGCGAGAAGGCATCGGGTACCGGCGGATGTGCTCCAGCACCGCCGAAGAGACCCGGCCGAAGGCCTCCCGGGGCAGCCAGTGCCCCGCGTCCAGCTCCAGGAACGAATACTCCCCCGTCATGTACCTCGCCGTGTCCTCGGCTCCCGCCCTGGCGATGGCCAGGTCCCGGTTCCCCCAGATGAAGAGGGTGGGCACGTCCACATCGCCGTACGTGACGGTGCGGCGCCGGGCGGCCCGGTACCAGTGGAGCACCGCCCGGCGGGCGGCGTAGGGCTTGAACAACGTTCGGTAGTCGGCCACCTCGCCGGGGCTCGCGTGACGCCACACCCGCTCAAGCGACCAGGCGCCCAGGACGAGCTCGGGAAGCACCGGGAGCTGAAAGAAGGCCATGTACCAGCTCTTCTTCTTCTGCTCGGGGACGGTGCGGAGGGCTTTCCCAAAGGCCGCCATGTGGGGCAGGGAGAGGGCCGTCCAGCTCAGAAGCCGCCCGGGGAAGAGCTGGACGACGGTCCAGCCGCACCCCGCGCCCCAATCGTGGCCCACGAGGTGGAACCGCTCGAAGCCCAGCGCGTCCGCCAGGGCGGCCACGTCCCCGGCCACATGGTCCATGGTGTAGGCCTCTCGGCCCCTGGGCCGCGCTCCGGGGCTGTAACCGCGCAGGTCGGGCGCCATGCACCGGTAGCCCTTCCCGGCCAGAAAGCCCATAGCCTCCGTCCACATGGCGGAGCTTTCGGGGAAGCCGTGGAGGAGGATGACGGGCTCGCCGTCCGCGGGGCCGCAAAGGCGGCACCGGAAGGTCATCCCGGCGGCCTGAAGATTCCGAACCTCCACGGCCGGCGTTCCAGAAGATAGGTCCTTGCCCGCGCCTTCGCCGTTCATGGTGCCCTTAGGGTACCACGCCGCGGAGGGACCCGCTGGGGGGCTTGGAACCCCGGGGCCGTGGACTCTGAAGCTGTGGAGGCGTAAGGTGAAACCGGGCTGCTTCGAGCGAGCCAGATACGTCCGCCGGCCCACGCCAGGTGGCGCGCGGGAAACGGCTAGGGCACCGGATGGGACAACAAAGGAGGATCGTCCATGAGAACGCTGAAAATCATTCTAACCGCGGTTGTGGCGTGCGCCTGCCTGGTGGCCTCCGTGGCGCCCTGGGCGCAAAACGCCTCCGTCTACACCCAGCCCCAGCTCGACCAGATGGTGGCGCCCATCGCCCTCTACCCCGACGCCCTGCTCTCCCAGGTCCTCATGGCGGCCACCTACCCGCTCGAAATCGTCGAGGCGGACCGCTGGCTCCAGGCCAACCAGGGCCTCTCCGGAGCCGCCCTGGACAGCGCCCTTTCCCAGCAGACATGGGACCCCAGCGTGATCTCCCTCTGCCAGGTCCCCAGCGTTCTGACCAAGATGTCTCAAAACCTTGAATGGACACAGGATTTGGGCAACGCCTTCCTGGGCCAGCAGGCCGACGTCATGAACACGGCCCAGAAGCTGAGGAACGAGGCGTACAGGTCGGGCAACCTCCAGAGCACGCCGCAGCAGCGGGTCATCGTGGAACAGCAGGTGGTCCAGATCGTCCCCGCCAACCCGGAGGTCGTGTACGTTCCCGCTTACAGCCCGGCGGTGGTCTACGGCGCCTACTGGTCCTATCCAAGCTACGATTACCCCGCCGTCTACGCACCATCGCCGGGCCAGGTGTTCGCCAACGGCATCATGTGGGGAGTGGGCTTCGCCATCGGCAACTCCCTCTTCGGCGGCTGCGACTGGCATGACCACAACGTCTACGTGAACAACAACGTGTTCATCCACAACACCATTTACAGGAACACCAACGTCTATAAAAACGTCAACGTCAATGTGAACAAGAACGTGAACATCAACAACCGGCAGAACTGGAACCACAACCCCGAGCACCGCGGCAACGTGCCGTACCACAATGACACCATGAACCAGAAGTACCGCGGGAACGGCAAGGGCTATGAGCGTCCCGGCCAGGGCGGCGCGGGCACGTGGCAAGGGAACAAGCCCGGCCAAAATGGAGCGGGTACGCGGGACATGAACAAGCCCGGTTACGGCGGCGCGGGTACTCGGGAGATGAACAAGACCGAGCATCGCCAAGGCGAACGCGCCCCCGTGGCGGAGTCCCATCCGAAAGGCGAGGACAAGAAGGTTCCCGCCAAGGCCAAGCCGCACCATCCCGAAGAAGACCGCAAACGGTAGGAAGGGGGAATAGGCAATGGGCCGTAGGGGAGGGCCTCCGTGCCCTCCCCTCCTTGCGGTGGCACCTTCGCCGTGCCACTACCGCCACGGGCGGGGACGGTGCCCCTCCCCTATCGGAGCCCGGGTCAGAGGGGGGTTCTCCTCATCCCGTCCACGAACAAAAGCGCGGAGGGCGCCGCACCGGGCCCTCCGCGCTTTCTTTCGCCTCTCGCGTCTCGCGTCCCGCGTCTTGCGTCTCGCGTCTCGCTTAATCGCGTTTCGCGTCTCGCTTAATCGCGTCCCGCTCCCTAGACTTTCTTCACGGGCTCCATGGTCTCCGCGACGCTGGCCACGAGGTAATCGCGGTTCAGGCGCGCGATGAACTCCAGGGTGATGCCCTTGGGGCAGACGGCTTCGCACTCGCCGTGGTTGGAGCAGGCGCCGAAGCCCAGCTCCTCCATCTTGTGAACCATGCGCAGGGCGCGCTGGCGGCGCTCCGTCTGGCCCTGGGGAAGCAGGCCGAGGTGGCTGATCTTGGCCGAGGTGAAAAGCATCGCCGAGCCGTTGGGGCACGCCGCGATGCAGGCGCCGCAGCCGATGCAGGCCGCCGCGTCCATGGACTTGTCGGCCTTCTCCTTGGGGATGAGGATGGCGTTCGCGTCCGGGCCCGAGCCCGTGCGGGCGGAGATGAAGCCTCCCGCCTGCACGATCTTGTCCAGGGCGCTGCGGTCCACCACCAGGTCCTTGATGATGGGAAA
>JBBIKI010000073.1:0-15309 GCA_037445535.1 Acidobacteriota bacterium
TCGATGCCGACGGCATAGCGCACGAGGCCGTCCGTGAAGCCGGCGGCCTCGCGGGCGTCTTTGGACATGGAGGCGTGAGTCATGGAGGCGGGATGCTCGATGAGGGTTTCCACCCCTCCCAGGGAGACAGCCAGGGTGGCGAGTTGGACACGGTCCATGAGTTTCTGTCCCGCCTCCAACCCTCCCCTCAGCTCAAAACTGATCATGGATCCAAAACCGCTCATCTGGCGTTTGGCCACCCCGTGTTGGGGATGGGAAGGAAGTCCGATGTAGCGCACGCTCTGCACTTTGGGATGGGCCTCCAGCCACCGGGCGATGACCATGGCGCTCTCTTGGGCTCGCTCCACGCGAATGCCGAGCGTTTTTAATCCCCTGAGAACCAAGAACGCCTGGTGGGGATCCATGTTGCAGCCCGTGTGAACCATCACGTCTCTCAAGCGGGCGAGGACCGATGCATCCTTGGCCACGACTAGGCCGCCCACCGCATCGGCGTGGCCGTTGATGAACTTGGTGACCGAGTGCAGCACGACGTCCGCCCCCAGGTCCAAAGGCTTTTGAAGGTAGGGACTGGCGAAGGTGTTGTCCACCGCCAAGAGGCTTTCGTGTTCGTGCGCTATCCTCGCGGCACCGGCGATGTCGGTCACCTGCATGGCGGGATTGGACGGAGATTCGATGTAGACCAGGCGAGTGTTGGGACGGAGGGATTGGCGAAGATTGTCCAGGTTGGAGGTATCCACGAAGGAGGCTTCGGCTCCAAATCGCGCGAAGTGCTTTTCCATAAGCCCCCGGCTCGGTCCATACACGGATGCGGTGCTCACCATGTGGGCGCCTTGTCCGAGAAGAGCCATGTACAGCGTGTTGACGGCGCCGAGCCCGGAACTGGTGGCGACGCCCCCGGCGCCATTTTCCAGCGCGGCCACGCTCTCTTCCAGCGCCGCAATCGTTGGGTTGCCGATGCGCGTATAGATGTAACCCTTCTCCTTGCCGGCGAAGAGGGCGGCGCCGTGAGCCGCGTCCCGGAAAGCGAAGGTAGAACTCTGATAGATTGGGACATTCACCGCGCCCGTCGCGTCGGGATGGTATCCGCCATGCACGAGCTTACTGTTAACGCCCAGCTTCTTCGTTGCCATTGGTGCTCTCCCTCATCCGCGGGCCGTGAAGCCTGGAGTGAAAAGTGAAAAGGGGAGAAACGCGCCAAACGGCGCTTCGTCCAGGGATTTCCTGGTCCCCTAGTCCCTGCTTTCCTGCCCCTATTCCCCGTGGTCACCGCAATGGTGCATATGGCCGCCGCTGCATGCCTCGCCCGTGCTCGCCAAGGTGCCCGATAGAAAGGCCTTCACGACGGTCTCGGGATCTTCTCCCACTACGCCCGACACCACCTGGATACCGAACTGCTCGAACATCTGCACCGCCCTGGGCCCCATGCCGCCGGCCAGGATGACGCGCGCGCCTTGGTCGCGGAGCCACATGGGAAATGCGCCCTTCTCGTGGGGCGGTGCCTGGACAATGGTTGTTGAAAGCACGGTCTTTTTGACCTCGTCCACCTCGAAAAGGCCGAAGGCCTCCGATCCGCCAAAATGTTCCGAGAAACGGCCTTCCACCATGGGTATGGCTACTTTCATCATGTCATCCTCCTAAAAACGCGGACGCCGCCGCTGGTTCCTTATCGTTTCTGGCACGTGGGCTCGCCCCTTCGGCTCCGTGCGCCTCAAGGCCCCACTTGCCCCAACTGTTACGAGCATATGCTCATTATTCGAGGCCGTCAAATCCCCTTCCGCCTCCGTGGAGCGGACGCCCGCCGCGCGGGCTTCAGGACTTGGACTTGAGCAGCCGGAGCGCCTGCGCCAGAGCCTCCGGATCGGCGTTGCGGATCAGATGTTCCAGCTCGCTCCGCACATCCGCCGGAGAGGGTTCGCCCAAGGCGCCTTCGGGTAGCTCGACCCCCACCGCCGCCGCCACCGCCTGCACGAAGGTTTCGGCGGTGACCGGCTTCTCCAGGTACGTGGCCGGCCCCGAGATGGTGCTGTCCGCCAGCGCCGCCGCGGCGTCCAGGTCGCGCTTGACCCGCTCGTCCTTGGCGTGGCCCGTCACGAAGAGGACGGGGATCTTGGACCAAGCGGCATTCTTGTGCAGTTCGTGGAAGAGAACGATGCCCGACTTGCCGGGCATGACCATGTCCAGGGAGATGCAGTCCGGGGCCGACGCCTTGACCTTATCAAGGGCCTCGTCGGCGCTGCGCGCCGAGTCCGTCTGAAAGCCCGCGTCCTCTAAGGCCATGGACAAGAACGTGACCACGTCCTCCTCGTCGTCCACCACCAGAATCCGCTTGTCACTGGGCTGCGCCATGGTTCCCCTCCTCTGTCCCGCTCCCATCCCCCGCCGAAGTCACCGCCGTCACGACGGGAAGCCTGTCGCGCGGCAAGACGATGCGAAACCTGGTGCCCTGTCCCGGATCCGATTCTAACAGGATTTTGCCTCCGTGTTCCTGAACGATCTTTCGGGTCGTGAGGAGCCCGAGGCCCGTGCCTCCCGCCCCCTTGGTGGTGAAAAACGTGGTGAAAATCCTGTTCTTGACTTCGTAGTCCATCCCGCAACCGTTGTCCGATACCTCGTAGACCAAGGTTCCGGCGGCCTCGGAGGTCGTGAGGACCACCTTGCAATCCCCCTTCTCGCTGGCCTGGCACGCGTCCACGGCGTTGGAGACGAGATTGGCCAGGCAGGTGTGGATCCCCTGGGCATCCATGGGCGCGGGGGCCAGCCCCTCCTGGAGAACACCTTCCAGCGCCACGCCCACCTTCCGGGCCATGGCACCGTAGAGTTCCAGGATGTCCCTCGCGGGCGCGTTCGGGTCCACGAGGGCGACGCTGGGCTGCCGTCCCTTGGAGAAGCTGAGCAGATTCTTGACCAGGGAGGAGATCTTCTCCACGTTGCGCTTGAGCATCTGGACGCCGCGGTCCACCCGGTCCATCTGGCTCTTGCGCATCCCTGATTCCATGACGTAGATGCCGCCCTCCACCCCCATGAGGATGTTCTTGATTCCGTGCGCCAGCCCCGCCACGGTCTGGCCCACCGCGGCCAGGCGCTCGGCCTCCAGTTTGTCGCGTTCGAGGGTGCGCAGGTTGGTCACGTCCGTGGCGATCTCGATGACGAAATTCACTTTGCCGTTGGGATCCCCGTGTTCCCGCGTGAGCGGCGAGGCGGTGACGATGTAGTGCGCCTCCTCTCCCGTGGCGGTCACCCCGGTCTGTTCGGCCGAGTGCTCCTTTCCGTCCTCGAAGACCAAGAGGGCGGGGCACTTCCGGCAGGGCCTGTCCCGCCGCTTGTACACCTCGTAGCACTTCTTTCCCCAGGACTTCCCAAAGGTTTCGCGCATGCGCCGGTTGGCGCGAACCACTTCCAGGTCCCGGTCGAGCACCGTCACGTAGCACGGCACCCGCTCGAAGAGGATGTCGTTCTCCCGTTGGAGGCTGCTCGCCTCGTTCACATTCGAGGCCACCCAAAGGACGTAGGGGTTGGCGATGATGTCTTCGGTGGAGAGGGGCGCCACGCGGACCACGAAGTGGGAGGTGACGCCCTTGCTCACGGTGAGGCGGTCGTCGCACAGCCTCGACTTGCCGTCGGCGAAGGTCCAGGTGGCCTGGCAGCGCTCGCACGGGGCCGTCTCGCCCTTGAGCATCTCGTAGCAGTGCCGTCCCTCCCACGGCCCGAAGACATTGCGGAAGGCGGCATTCGCCTCCACGATCTGAAATTCCGGGTCGAGCACGGCCATCATGATGGGCGCGAGGTCGAAGAGGTGGTCGTCGAGGAGCTTTCGGACCTCAGGCGGTGCCGGTTCTGGGCTCATGGCGCTCCAAGATCCTCCTCAGGTTGGCGAGGAGAACGGGGACGGCGATGGGTTTCTCCAGATATCCTTCCGGAGGCGGCAGACTCCCCGTCTCCAATTCACTCAGTTCCATCTTGGCGAAATCCTCCTGGCGTGCATAGCCGCTGATAATGAGAACGGGGATGGCCCGTGTGGCTTCGTCCTCCCGCATGGCCCTGTACAGGGAAAGGCCCGTGTGGCCGGGCATCATGACGTCCAGCAGCACGAGATCGGGCCCTTCCTTCTTGATGCGCTCCAGCGCTCCTTCCGTCTCCGTCAGCCCTTGGGCGACGAAGCCCTCGTCCTCCAGCACCATGGAGAGGTAGTCAACGATGTCGCGCTCATCGTCCACGATGAGGACTTTGGGCGCTCGCTTTGGGGACATCGAATCTTCGCTCATGCGCGGCCGCTGCCCTCCTGCCCTGGTGGAACCTCGGTCTTGTACGCCTTTTCCGATTGGGTGCCGCTGTCGTGACAGGCACCGCACCGGCCCAAGTTCGGAAGGTTGACCTTGGGATCCGCGGCCTTGGTGACGTGGCACGGGATGCACATCTTGTGCATGGCGTCCTTGTAACTGGCCGCCGACGGGTTTTTAAAGGCCGTGACCACCGTGTTTCCAGCCGCCATCATGTCCTTCTGGTGGCAGTCCTGGCAGGTCTTTACCACCGTCAGCGACTGGGGCTCGCCGGGCCCGTGGCACTTGGCGCACGACTCCCGGCCGCCCGCGCGCTCCACGTGGCGGTCGTGATCGAACACGTTGGTGGGGACGAACAGGTGGCGATGGCACTCGCTGCACGGCGTGCCCACGTCCCCCGCCAGGTGCAGGTGGTGGCACGTGCCGCAGGACTTTTCCTTCCCCGCCTCATCCTGGTGGCGCTTGTGGTCGAAGTACACGTAGCGCGGGCCGTCGCCCGCCCTTAGCACGTTGGCGCCCCGTGCCCTGTCAGCCTTCCGTGTGACGGCCGGTTCGGTCTTGGGCGCCAGGGTCAGGCCGAGGGCCATGGCCACGACGAAGCACATGGAGTAGACCCGCGCCGATTTGCGCCATCCTTCCCCGAGCCACACCTGGGTGAAGGGGGCGAAGGCCGGCGAGCTCTTGTCCGCAACCTCGCGCTGCTCCTCGATTTCGTTGAGGCCGTGAGGATCCACGGGGAAATGTTCCTGGACGAAGAAGAAGATGAGGCCGCAGGCGGAGACGATGCCGAGGCTGATGGCGAATTCGGTCCAGGCGGGGAAGTAGAAGGAACGGGTGGCCCAGATTTGGCTCAGGCCCGAAGCGTTCACCCGGTTGAGGACGAAGCCCAGCACCGAACCCAGGGAGATGAGCCAGAGGCCCGTGGGGGAGCGGCGCACGGCGGGAAGGGTGTAGAGGACCATGGGCAGGATCGTAGAGAGGAGCATCTCGAGGATGAAGAGGTTGCCCTCCCAGGTCCCCGCGAAGATCAAGCCCAGCTTGTGCTGGTACGCGAGATCGGCGATCCGCACCACGAAGTAGAGCGCGAGAGCCACGGAGGCCAGCTTGGCGAGGCCGCCCAGCATCTTAGTTTCCGGTTCCCGCCGGTACAGCCAGGAGGTGACGGAGGACTCGAACATGACCATGTTGAGCCCCAGGCAGATGGCCGAGATGAAGAAGAGCTCCGGAAGGAGGTGCGTGTACCAGAGGGGGTAGACCCTGAAGGGCATGATGAGGAGGAGGGAGCCCAGGGACGACTGGTGCAGGGTCGAGAGCATGATGCCCAGGATCATGATGGGGAGCGCCAGCCTGGAGAGGAACTGGTAGGCCTTCTGGAAGGGCGTGCGTTCCAGGATCACGGGCGCAACCTCCAGGGCCAGCACCGTGAGGTAGAGCATAACGCACCACGCCACCTCGAAGAGGGGCGAGTGGATGTTCCAGAAGATCATGGGATGCCAGATGTTCCAAGGGAGGCCGAGGTCGAAGAGGAGCCCCACCGCCACGGCCCCGTAGCCGAGGAAGGCCGTGAGGATGGCGGGGCGGGCCGCCGCGTGGTACGTCTCCCGGTGAAAGACGTGGACCGCCGCGGCGATGACGAAGCCGCCCGCGGCCAGGGCCACGCCGCCCATGACGTCGAATCCGATCCAGAGGCCCCAGGGCGTGGTGTCCGAGAGGGCCGTGGCCACGCCCAGGCCGAGGGCGAAGCGCAGGACCGCCACGGCCGCAGCGAGGCCCGCCACGCACCAGAGGATCGCCTTGAACACGAACATGCGGTTATTTCTCATGGCCGGCCTCCCCCCTGGTGTCCTTGGCGGCTGCGCCGCCCGCTTCGAGGGCGAGCTTCTTGCGCCGCTCGATGATCCAGTAGACGCCGCCCATCAGGAGCCCCATCCCCACGAACTCGAAGGGGACTGGCTTCAGAGCCGCCCACGTCCGTTCGGGCAACGGTGTGTCGCCGAGGGGATGTCCCTGGTTCAGGGCGAGGAATTCTAGGGGGATGTCCGCGATGAGAAGGACCGACGTCCCTCCCACCTCGTGCTCGCCCCAGATAGTCTGGACGTATTTGCCGGGCTCCGCCTTGAGGCGCTTGCGGGCCTCGGCGAGCATGGCGTCGCGGGTACCGAAGATCGTGGCTTTCTGCGGGCAGGCGGTGACGCATGCGGGCTCTGAGATCTTGCCCGATTTCATGTTGCCGTAGCACAGGATGCACTTGCGCACCGAGGGCGCCGCGGAGTTCCACTCATAGTGGGGAATGCCGAAGGGGCAACTCATCATGCAGTACCGGCAGCCCATGCAGATGCTCTTGTCGTAGATTACCGGACCCTCGGGGGTTTTCTGGAGGGCGCCCACGGGGCATACGGAGACGCACGCCGGCTCGTCACAGTGGCGGCACTGTTTGCGCACGAAGTGGTTGTCCGGCCTTCGGATGATGGTGGTCCAGCGGTCCGCTGACAGGCCGTCCACGGAGTTGCCGGGACGGGGCGGCGCGTCCTCTGCCGGCAGGCCGTTGATCTTCTTGCAGGCGGCCACGCATTGCTCGCAGCCGATGCAC
Source organism: Acidobacteriota bacterium (assembly GCA_037445535.1). GTDB lineage: Bacteria > Acidobacteriota > UBA4820 > UBA4820 > DSQY01 > JAKAJA01. The sequence continues at coordinate 6,868 of JBBIKI010000073.1, forward strand.
TTGGTGACGTCCGTGAGGATGCAGGGATTCTGGATCATACGGGTTCCCCCTCCTTTCCGAGGGCGATCCTGATGCGATCACCGGCCCCGGGCACGAAGTGCCAGCCCATTTCCCACGAGGCCCTGGTGAGGGGGAAAAGAATCACGTGGCCCAGCTTGGAGAAGGGAACCAGGACCAGCAGCAGTTCCGCGCTCAGCAGGTGGACGATATACACGAAGGTGAAGGGAAGCGGGTTGGCCAAAGGATGGGCCACGCCGTACCCCGTCAGGAAGGCCGCCATGCAAAGGGCAAGCAGGAACCAGTCCTGAAACGTGGACAGGAAGCGGGAGGCCCGGCTCGCTATGCGCAGGACGAAGAGGGCCAGGAGGGCGGCCATGGTGGCCAGCGTCAGAGCGTCAGCGGCCCCGGGGCCCAAGGAAGGCCAGCCCAGGCCTACGCCTTTCCGGATCAGTTCGATGTGGCCGGCGAGGAAGAGGGGCACGAGCAGCATCCCGGCGTGGAAGATCACCGACGCGGCCGTGTAAACCCATCGGGTTCCGCGCAGGCCGTTGACGGGGATGATCCAGCCCAGGCTCCGTTTGAAGATGAACTTCAAGTTGACGGCCTGGTCCCCGGCCCGTTTGTAAGCCCGCCCCAGCTCCACGAAGGTGAGCGCCACCTGCCGCACCGCACCCAGGAAGAATACCGAGAAGGCCAGTACCAGCAACGGCCCCCGGCAGAAGGTCAAGAACGATTCCATGGCGTCATCCCCCTACAGCACGATGGCCTTGTAGATGAGGTCGTGGAGTCCCACCACCTCCACGTCCGCGAGCCCGTTGTCCTCGCACACCTCCCGAAGCTGCTTCTTGCAGTTGGCGCAGGGAGCGACCAAGTAATGCGCCCCCGTGGCCCGGATCTGGTCGGCTTTCACCTTGCCTGTCACCTTCGTGCGGTAAGACCGGATTTCGTCGATGGAGACCGTTCCGCCCCCGCCGCCGCAGCAGTAGTTCTTCGCTCCCTTGGGCTCCATGTCCACGTAGTTTTTGCAGAAGCTTCGCAGAATTTCCCGGGGCTGGTCCACGATCCAGCCCGTCCTCGCGATATTGCAGGGGTCGTGGTAGGTGACGCGCTCGGTAATGACGTCGGGGTTCAGTTTCAGCTTCCCCCTCCGAAGCATGTCCACGGTCACCTCCATGATGTTCATCACGGGCAGGGCGTCCTTGCCCCCGCCGAAGGTAGGCACGAAGAGCTTGGCGCTGCGGGAAGCGTGGCCGCACTCGCCGATGAGGATCTTCTTGCCCTTGAGGCGCATGGTCTCGCCGATTTCCTTCTGGATGATCCTCTCGGCGCACCAGTCGCTGTAGAAGAGGCCGTAGTTGATCCCGTCGAAGTAGCCCGTCCCGATGGTCCACCGGTCCGTCTCGCCCGCCGCGTGGAAGGTCACCGCGATGCCCTTGAGGGTCTCCGCCTCCAGCAGGTAGTCGCTCACCGCGGGGAAAAACACGAACTCGCGGCCCTCCTGATCTATGGGGAAGGAGACCTCGATGCCCTTTTCGTCCTTGATGTCGTCCTGGAGGAATTCGAGCGTGTCTATCAGTGCGGGGACGGGTATGGCCGAGGTGTTGCCGCTCTTGCCTTCGAGCTGTTCGCGGGTGGCCACCACAAGAGCCTTTGGCGTGATGTCCATCTCGGCGAGGATGTAGCGGCTCAAGTGGGTCATGAGACCGTGGTCCATGCCCATGGGGCATTCGAAGGAGCACCGGCGGCAGCCCGTGCAGTGGTAGACGGACTCGGCCAGCTCTCGGATGCGCTCCTCCGTCAGGTAGACGGTGCCCGTGAGCTTGCTCTGGAGGACGCCGCGGAAGGTGAAATGGCGCCGGTAGATCTCCAGAAGGAGGTTCGTCCTGTAGCAGGGGATGTCCTCGGGCTTTCCGGTCGCCAGGTAGATCTGGCAGGAGGTGGCGCAGTTGGCGCACTTGGCTCCGACCCTGGCGTAGGTGTCTACGAGCTGGGCGTAGTTGCTGTGCTGGAGCACCGCGGCGAAGATCTCCAGGAAGCGCCGCACCTTGTCGCCGGGGTAGAGCCGTTCCATGTAGTAGCTGAGCCCCATGATCTGGTGCGGTAGAAGTTTCGCTCCGCTCCCCTGCTTTCCAGGCGGTGCCGCCCCCTGCGGGGCTCCCTTACCCGTGGTGCCTTCTTGGACGTGTGGCTGTTCCGGAACCATGGCTCCCCCTTTATGGGTTCTTCGAACCTGGCGGATCCCCTTGAAGCTCCCCGTCCCCCTCGCGGGAGGAGAGCCCGAACCGCTGAAAGTAGCTGCACTCTTCACATTGCGAGTAGCGGCGGGCCGTGAGCGGGAGAAGCCCGTGCAACTCCCAGCAGTTCCGGGTTCCCGACCGCCGCACGAGACACGTGGCGCAAACCTCCTGTGAGAAGCTCCCGAAGCGGGCCGCGATTTGGCCGTGGAACTCCCAGCAGTTGGGCCTCACGTTCTCCTTGTCGTCCAGGACGGCCGTGTCCATGCCGTTCTCCGCCATGAAGGCCCTCAGGTCACGGGCACGGATGCGGTACTGGCCACCGGCGGTCCGCTGGGCCGGGAGGCGGCCAGCGCGGATCCAGTTCTGGATCGTCTCCGACGTCACATAGCAGAACCGCGCCGCCTCACCGGTTGAAAAGGCTCGCAGGTTGAGGTGTTTCGGCTCCTCGCCCATCGTTTAGTCCCTTTTGGGCAACCTGGCGCGTTGCGCCCTTTTTGCCCCCACCCCACCGGAGCATCCCCCGTGCCAAATTCCGCGCGCAGGGCCGGCCCCGAGACCAGGCAGGCCACGCCGTTCGTATCTGATTGATAACGCTATTCATAGTGCGTCCTGATCACACGCCCGGGCGGCCGGCATGGCGGAGGGCAGCGGCAGGGGAGCCTAGCGCAGGAGCCGACAGTGTAGCGCACATCTGTTGCATCATGCGTCGCATCGCGCTACACTTGCTCCATGAAGACACCCCTCGACCCCCGCTATTTTCCCCTCGTGCTCGATGTGGTGGACCAAGGCGTGTTTACGGTAGACCGGGAGGGACACATCACCTCCTTCAACCGGGCCGCCGAGACGATCACCGGCTACGCGGCCAAGGACGTCATCGGAAGGGAATGCTCCGCGGTCTTTCAGACGGACATCTGCAAGAAGGACTGCCTGCTTCGCAGGAGCATCGCTTCAAGGGAGCGCCTGCGCCAGCGCGAAGTGAGGATCCACACGAAGGACGGCAGGCTCATCCCCATCTCCATCAGTACGGCACCGCTGGAGCTGCCCTCGGGCGGGATCATGGGGGGCGTGGAGGCCTTCAAGGACCTCTCCCCCATCCACGCCCTCCGGCGCAAATTGGACGACCAGCACCAGTTCGAGGACATCGTGAGCCGGAACCCCGCCATGCACCGCATCTTCCACATCCTGCCCGCGGTGTCCGAGAGCGCGAGCACTATCCTCATCTGCGGCGCCAGCGGCACGGGCAAGGAGCTGGTGGCCAAGGCCATCCACAACCACGGGCCCAGGCGCCGGCGTCCCTTCGTGGCGGTGAACTGCGCCGCCCTTCCCGAGACGCTCCTGGAATCGGAACTCTTCGGCTATCGCAAGGGCGCCTTCACGGACGCCAAAAGGGACCGCGCGGGGCGCATCGCCCAGGCGGAAGGCGGCACCCTCTTCCTGGACGAGGTGGGCGACCTGCCCAAGCCCCTCCAGGTGAAGCTCCTGCGGTTCCTTCAGGAGAAGACCTACGAGCCTCTGGGCTCCAACCTTCTCATGAAGGCCGACGTGCGCGTCATCACAGCCACCCACCGGGATCTTGATGCCATGGTGTCCGAAGGCACCTTCCGCAAGGACCTCTACTTCAGGCTCAACGTCCTCCAGATCTGCCTGCCGCCCCTGAGCGAACGCCCCGAGGACATCCCCCTCCTCACGCGGCACTTCGTCCAGCGCTTCCAGGAAGCCACGGGAAAGCCCATCCAGGGCGTCACGCCCGAGGCCATGGCCGCGCTCATGAGCTACACGTTTCCGGGCAACATCCGGGAGCTGGAAAACCTCATCGAGCGGGCCTTCATCCTGTGCACCGAGGACGAAATCCAGATCGAATGCCTGCCCTCCAACGTGGCCGACTGCGCAGCGCGGGCCACACGGCCCTCCAACCCGTCCACCATGGGGCTGGACCGCCTTGAGGACGAAGCCATCCGCTCCGCCCTTTCCCGCCACGGGGGCAACAAGAGCCACGCCGCCAAGGAACTCGGCATCCACCGAACCACCCTTTTGAGGAAAATGCGCCGCTGGGGGCTACGGTAGCGGTTTATCGTTTGTTCAAGCCTCAGAAATTCATGACCTGGCCGGCCTGCACCACGAGCTTGGCCAGTTGCGGCATGGTGCTCATCTCCACGCCCTCGATGAGGTCCAGCTCCATGATGCCCCGGGCCTGGACGCAGGAGCTGCACGCGAAGACCTTGGCGCCTTTCGCGATGAGCGACTTGAGCATGCGCTCGATGTTGTAATAGCCCTGCGGGGTCATCTGGCTGGGCATGGCGCAGAAGACCGCGTCCCCCATGAGCGAGAGGATCAGCTCCGGCTTGGCCTCGTCCGCCTGAAGGGCCATGGCCAGGCGAAGGGCGTTGAAGGTCGTCTCGTCCCCATACGGCGCGCGGTTCAGGTTCATCAAGATGGTCATGGAATCCTCTCCTCTCGTGCCGGGACGCCCCCAAACGGACCGCGCCCCGAAAGGCCCAAGTCTACTCGCTCACGAAGCCCTTTGGAACTTGGGCTGTCCTGCTGGCCCGCGCCGCCAGGAAATGGCCGGTCCGGCGGCTTTGTTAGTTTTGGGATAGGGAAACGGTGCACGAGTGCCGTATCATAGAATGCAAGGAGATCCTGGATGCAGGCAGCCATGATTGGTCTGGGGCGCATGGGCGGGGACATGGTGCGGCGCTGGCTCGGGGGCGGCCACGCGTGCGTGGTGTACGACGTGAACGCGGCCGCCGTGGAAACCCTGGAGCAGGAGGGCGCCGCGGGCGCGCGCTCCGTGGAGGACTTTGTTTCCCTGCTCGCCCGGCCTCGCGTGGTCTGGATGATGGTGCCCGCGGCCCTCGTGGATTCGGTGCTGGCCACGCTGGCGCCGCTGCTCGAACCGGACGACGTGGTTCTCGACGGCGGAAACTCCCACTACCAGGACGATATCCGCCGCGCCCGCGAGCTGGGCGCCCGGGGCATCCACTACGTGGACGTCGGCACCAGCGGCGGCGTCTGGGGCGCGCGGCGGGGATACTGCCTCATGATCGGAGGCGAGGAGGCCGTCGTCCGGCGCCTCGATCCTCTCTTCGCCACCCTCGCGCCCGGCGCCGGGGCCGCGCCGCCTACGCCGGGGCGCGACGAGAAGGAGGGGACGGCCTCCCGGGGCTATCTGCACTGCGGGCCGAGCGGCGCGGGCCATTTCGTCAAAATGGTCCACAACGGCATCGAGTACGGCCTCATGGCCGCCTACGCGGAAGGGCTGAATATCCTCCGCCACGCTGGGGCGGGCCTCAAGCCGCCGGCCGCGGACGCCGAGACCACGCCCATGCGCCATCCAGAGTACTATCCTTACGACCTGAACCTGGCGGACATCACGGAGGTGTGGCGCCGGGGCAGCGTGATTTCCTCCTGGCTCCTGGATCTGGCCGCCTCCGCCCTGGCGCGGGACCCCCAGCTGTCGGGCTTCACGGGCCGGGTGTCGGACTCGGGCGAGGGCAGGTGGACGGTCACGGCGGCCATCGAGGAATCGGTCCCCGCCCCCGTCCTCACGGCGGCCCTCTACGAGCGCTTCAGCTCGCGCGGCGAGGGCCTCTTCGCCGGCAAGATCCTCTCGGCCCTCCGCCACGAGTTCGGGGGCCACGACGAGAAGGCGCCGGGCCGTGAAGGAGGTGGACCATGACCGAAACCGGCGGCGCCCCTGGCCCTCTCACGCGCACTCCCGCCTGGCGGGCCCTTCAGGCCCACGCCGCGATCGTGAGGGACCTCCATCTCCGCCAGCTCTTCGCTGGGGATCACCGGCGAGGGGAGCGTCTCGCGGTGGAGGCCGCGGGCCTTTACATGGACTACTCCAAGAACCGGATCACCGACGAGACGCTCAAACTCCTCCTGCAATTGGCGGAGGAGTCAGGCCTGCGCGCCCGCGTGGACGCCATGTTCCGGGGGGACAAAATCAACGTGACGGAGCAGCGGCCCGTGCTGCACGTAGCCCTGCGAGCGCCTCTGGGCGAATCCATCCTCGTGGACGGGCAGAACGTGGTGCCGCAGGTCCATTCCGTCCTTCGCAAGATGGAGGACTTCTGCCTGCGCGTGCGCGACGGCGCGTGGAAGGGCCACACGGGGAAACCTATCCTCAACGTCGTCAACATCGGCATCGGCGGCTCCGACCTGGGGCCCGTCATGGCCTACGAGGCCCTGCGCCATTACAGCCGCCGCGACATGACCTTTCGCTTCGTCTCCAACATCGACGGCACGGACTTCACGGAGGCCACCCGCGGCCTGCGCGCGGAGGAGACCCTCTTCATCATCTCGTCCAAGACCTTCACCACCCTGGAGACCATGACCAACGCGCGCACGGCCCGCGACTGGTGCCTGGGCGCATTGAGAGACGAATCGGCCGTGGCCAGGCATTTCGTGGCCGTCTCCACGGCCGCCGGCGAGGTGGCCCGGTTCGGCATCGACACGGCCAACATGTTCGAGTTCTGGGACTGGGTCGGAGGCCGCTACTCCATGGACTCGGCCATCGGCTTCTCCACCATGCTCGCCGTGGGGCCCGCCCATTTCCGGGCCATGCTGGCGGGATTCCACGCCATGGACGAGCACTTCCGCACCGCCCCCTTCGAGCGCAACATGCCGGTGCTCATGGGGCTTCTGACCCTCTGGTACAACAATTTTTTCGGCGCCCAGACGGTGGCGGTCCTCCCCTACGACCACTACCTCAAGCGATTCCCCGCCTACCTCCAACAGCTGGCCATGGAGAGCAACGGCAAGCGCACCAGCCTGGGAGGCGAGGTCGTGGACTACCAGACGGGCCCCGTATACTGGGGCGAGCCCGGGACCAACGGCCAGCACTCCTTCTACCAGCTCCTCCACCAGGGCACCAAGCTCGTCCCGTGCGACTTCATCGGCTTCTGCGAGCCGCTCAACCCGCTGGGCCGCCACCACGACCTGCTCATGGCGAATCTCTTCGCCCAGACCGAGGCCCTGGCCTTTGGCAAGACCGCCGACGAAGTGAGGGCCGAGGGGGTTCCCGAATGGCTCGTGCCGCACCGCACCTTCCCGGGCAACCGGCCCTCCAACACCCTTCTCGCCCAGCGCCTCACCCCCGAGATCCTGGGAAGCTTGGTGGCGCTGTACGAGCACAGCGTCTTCACCCAAGGCGCCGTCTGGGCCATCGACTCCTTCGACCAGTGGGGCGTTCAGCTCGGCAAGGTCCTTGCCGAGCGCATCATCCCCGAACTTGAAAGCCAGGCGCCCCCCGAGCCTTCCCACGACAGCTCCACCAACGCCCTCATCCGCCGCTACCGCGCGCGGAGCAAAGGCGTGTAGCGAGGGTGGAAGGGACGAGATGAAGAAATGAAGGCGCGGGAGGGCCTTCGAAGGCAGCCATCCATTACCCCGTGGCGGCCGATCAAGCCTGCCAGGAGGACTACCCTCGCGGGCTTCCACCGATGGGATCGGCCGAACCCATTGGTTGCCGTCCATCGCTCTGCAAGAAGCTGGACCCGAGCGGCCACCAACCGAAGGGTCGGAATGACGTAAATGATGGACTGAAAAGGCCTCTGTCCGCCCTGCCTGGCTAAATTTCGGTCTCAATATAGATCCCGTGGTTCCGCGCCGTGCGTGGCAAAAGGGCGACGGTGTTCACGGCGGTTTCAAAAAGATGGTGGGCACGAAAAACCGTGCCCGCCCTACGAAGATCGCGTTTGCCGGTAGGGTGGGCTTAAGCGGCCCGCGCCGCCGCGCAGGCCGCGGTGCCCACCGATCCCGTGGTCCCGCACCGGCCGTGGTCACGGCGGATACACAAGATTGAGAGTATTGACGTGATCCCCAAGAGTTGTAAACTTGACCCCGAGTCGAATCGAAGGGGAAGAAGTGGTGCGCCCGGCGGGATTCGAACCCACGACCTTCGGCTCCGGAGGCCGACGCTCTATCCAGCTGAGCTACGGGCGCCCAAGTGACCGGAAAAATTGGGGTGAGCGACGGGGGTTGAACCCGCGACAACCGGAGCCACAGTCCGGAGCTCTACCAACTGAGCTACGCTCACCACCCGGGGACGCAGCTTCCCACATCCGCCGCATTACCTTACACCTTGAGCGCATGAGGGTCAAGAGAACGAAGGGAGCCCCAATCCCGCGATGGGCGCATGCCAGGCAGGTGGAAACCGACGAGGAGTGAGCGTTGCATCTCTCATCACGCTTCACCTATC
>JBBIKI010000074.1:0-7046 GCA_037445535.1 Acidobacteriota bacterium
ATCGGCCCCGTCACCGTCGTGACGGCTCCCGTGTCCGGCAACGTGGTGAGCGGCACGGCCATCCGCGTCGCGGCCACCGCTGTCACCAGCATCCCGGCCTTTACGGTTGCTAAGGTCATCTTCTGGCTCGACGACGGCTCCGCGACCCCCGTGAAGCTCGGTACGGCTACCACTGCCGGCGCCAACGGCGAGTACTCCATCGCGTGGGACAGCACCGCCACGGGCACCCACACCGGCTACGGCAACCACACGATCCGCTCCTACGCCTACGACAACGGCACGCCGTGCCAGGGCATCTCCTTCTCCGACATCGTGTCCTTCAATCTGGTTCAGTACACGCCCATGGTGCTCACCGCCAGCGCCACGCCCACCACGGGTAACATTCCTCTGTCCGTGGCCTTCGCGGCCAACGTGACGGGCGGCGCGCCGCCGTTCACCTACGCCTGGAGCTTCGGTGATTCCTCCACGGGTTCCGGCCAGGCTGCTGCCCACAGCTACACGACGGCTGGCACCTTCAACTGGACCCTCACCGTGACCGATGCCACCGCTGCCACCGCGACGGCCAACGGCAGCATCACCGCCATCAACCCCATCGTGCCTCCCACCATCACAGGTGTGAGCAAGATGGCCAACCCCTTCCGCTTGAAGATTCTGGGCAGCAACTTCCACGGCAACTGCACGGTCTACATCAACGGCGTGTCGGTTCCCCAGACCCTCTTCAAGAGCTCTAGCGAACTTATCGCCAAGAAGGGCTCCGCTCTCAAGGCCATGGTTCCCAAGGGCACGCTCGTTCACATCACCGTCAAGAACAACGATGACGGCGGCGTTTCCGCGGCGTTCTCCTACACCCGGTAACTCTACCTCATCGGAAGTATGACTCGGGGCGGCCTTCGGGCCGCCCCTTTTTTTGTGAAACGTGAAACGTGAGGAGTGAGGAGTGAGGGAAGCACTCCGCAGGGCACCTGGGAAGCAATCTCGCCGTGCGATGACCGCAGGCTTCAACGATTGCGGTCCTGGCAAGCTCGGGATCGCTTCGTTAGGGGCCCTTTTGAAGGAGCCCTCGCGATGACCGCGAACGGGGCCGCATCGTGTCATTGCGAGGCCTGCCCGCGAAGGGCACCTGGGAAGCAATCTCGCCATCTCGGGACCAAGCCGCCACCTTGTGATAAGCCGCACATTCGGCTCCGTTCGCTTGCCCTGCCACTTGATTCCTGGAGTAAGGGTTCTATACTATTCACAAATCGTTAAGCGGCTTTGCCAAAGGGTTCGCGGGCGTGTGGGCTTTCACGACAGGGAGGGTGGCCATGAAAGGAAAGATGGTATTCACGGCGCTGGCGGCAGCGCTCCTGGTGATGACGGGTGGAGTTGCAGCGGCCGATAAGGGCGGGACGTTTCCCACGGAAACACCGATGGCCACCAACGCAACAGGGGCGACCCAGACCGCTAACACCCATACGGATACGGGAAGCCAGCCTGATACGGTTGCCATCAGCGCCGCCGCGAGCGTAGCTGATTCCCTGATCGAAGAGAGCATCGTGGTTTCAGGCATCGACACCACCCCGAGCTGGAACGGTAGCCAGTCTGTTTGTTGCTTTGGCTATCCCGATACCGCGACGTATGGCCAAACCATCACCGCGCCCGGCTCCGGAGCCTCCCTTCAGAGCTTCACCTTTTACATGAATCAGCCCGCCTCCTGCTCCTTCCAGGGAGAGGTCTATGCCTGGGATGGCACCAAGGCCACCGGTGCGGCCTTGTGGGAGGGACCTTCCACCCAGACCACGGGTAGCGGCACTTACGAAGCCATTACCTTCACGCCCGGCGGAGTCGTTCTGGCGCCAAGCACTCAGTATGTCATCTTCGCCAGCGTCTCCAAGCTGTCGGGTTCGGGCGGAGGTTCCTGGGGGAGCATCACCACGGACGTATACTCCGGTGGCCAATTTGTGTTCATTAACAACGCGAATGACCCTTCCCAATGGACCAGTATGCCGTGGACTATAACCTGGTCAACGGCTCAGGACCTGGCCTTTAAGGTTGTATTCGGCACGGGTTTCGATCTCAGCTTCCTGGACGATCTTGGCCGGTCGCAGGTCTGCGCCAACAGCAAGACGGGGGACTGGCAGTACACGGTACTGTCGGGCTTTGGGAAGGGCGTGTACACAGGCAAGGGCACCGTGACCAAGACGGCGGACCGGTGGACGGTCAGGTCTCTGGCGGGCTCGCCACGGCTCATGCTCCTCACTTTCTTCCCCCAGCTGTTCAGGGCCACGGCGTCCCTGGGCGGCAGCGATTTCGTGTCCCAGCTCTCCGACCGGAATACGAAGGATGACCCGCCCGGGTGTTCGGAGAAATAGGACTCGCTTCAGGTGCGCACAAAGGGCGGCCTTCGGGCCGCCCTTTTTTTAGTGAAAAGTGAGGAGTGAGGAGTCAGGAGTGAGGAGTGAGGGAAGCGCTCCGTCCACCGTCGATGGGATCTCCGAAGGCTGAAAAGAGTTATCGGGAGGTCCGTCCGCGAAGGGCCCGCGGCAGGAAATAGGGAGCAGGGAGCGGTGAGCAAGGAGCCGTGAGCGGGAAGCGGGAAGCGGGAAACGCGGGGCAGGCGCTCTCGCCTGCCAAGTGGCCGTCAGGCGACGGCTCCCACGATGACCACCCGGCCCCATCCATGAGCGACTGCCACTTGTGGGAGCGATCGCCTGATCGCGAATCTTCAAAGGGGCTCATTCAATGTCTCTAAGTTCGCAGTCCCCCATCCCAAATCTCAAATTGTCCCAATTCCGCTTTCCGAATTCCGAATTCCAATGCCATCCCATGGCCGTATGGTTCGACAACCCCCGTATTCCCTCCTCGAGATCGCTTTGCTTGGTGCCCTATAAAAAAACCTGGCGTTGATGGGGAAAGGGGATTGCCCGCGTCCGGCGTGTGTATAATGGCCGTATGACGAGGAAGGGCCGCAGTTCACCGATCTCGTGGATGATCCTCTTGGGGCTCCTATTGCTCGCGAACTGCGAAGGTGCCCAGCAGCCGCCGGCGGGAGGCCGGATCGCGATCCCGCCGGCGTTGGAGTCCGTTTTCGACGGCTATGCGCCCCCGCGGCCCTTGCCCTTCCAGTTCGCGCCGCTCCTGCCGTACTCCCGGGCGCGGGACTTGGAAGTCCTCCTCTTTTCCAGCGGGTCCACGGCCTTTCAGGGCGTCCTCATGCCCGCCCGGTATATCCCTCTCGTGGCAGCGTGGGCGGCTCCCTTCGGCGTGTTCCTCCCGGCCTCGGTGCGTCCCGACGTGGCGGAGAGCGTGGGGGGCAGGGAATCGCCTCTCTGCCTTCCGCTCACGCTGGACTGCGGGGTCCTGGTCGTGCGCGAGGACCTTTGGCGCGGCCTTGGGCTGGCTGCGCCCACGAGCATCGCCGCCCTGCGTGAGGGTGCCCTGGCCTTTCAGTGCCGGCGCGGACAGCGGGACGTGATAGATTCGGACCTTCCTCCCGACGAGCTATTCTGGGACCTGGCGTGGAGCTTTGAGGGAGCCGCGGACCCCAGGCTGTACAGCGCTTCCAAAGTCCACGCCCTGCGCTTCATCCAGGAGTTCGGGCTTGGCCAGAAGTTCGCAGGGGCGCTCGACCCGGTGGAAGACCTGCGCTCGGGGGAGGCGGCTGCCCTGTTCACGTCCGTGGACCGGGCCGCGGCCCTGTGCCAGGCGGATCCGAGGCTCAAAGTCTGGCCTATCCCCTCCGGGAAGGGCCCCGCCGTCGTTCTGTACACCGGCTGGTGCCTTGCCCAGGCTCAGGCATCGCCGGCGAAGGACAGAGCCATGGCCGGACTGCTGGACCCCGCGTTCCAAGATTATCTATCCCACCAAGGCTTCCTCTCCGCGGTGGTTCCTCCGGACGGGGAACCTGCATCGGTCCGGACCGCCCTGGGCGGGACCATCCTCCACGGAGCACCCATGCTGGGGGCATCGGGCGACGAGATTGTGAGCGAGGGCCTCTTGGATGCCACCCAGGGGGGGATGAGCGCCGAGGAGGCACTCCGCAGGGCCGCGGCCCGCCTCCAGGCCAGGGCGGCGCAGGGAAGGGAGCCGTGAGGGCCGCCGGCAGGCTGGAGCCCAAGCTGAGAGTGTGGGGATGGGCGGGGTTCGCCGTCATCGGGGCCTCCTATTTGGCGGCCCTGGTCGTTTTGGGTGCGGTGTGGCAGCGGCAGGCCAAAACCGTCACCGATGAGCTGGAGCGGTACACTCGCACCGAGGCCCTGGTGCTGAGCCGCCTTCTTCTCTTCGATCTCGCAACCGATCCGAGGGTGGCCGAAGCTCACCGCATCGAGGTCCTTCTGTCCGGCCTAGGAACGGAGCCAAGCAGGGTTATCCCCTCGGAGCTGGTGCCCTTCGTCCGCGAGAACCTGGACTGGCCCGATGCGGAGCTATGGAAGCGGGCCAAGGCCGCGGGGCTGCCAGTCTCCTTGGAGGATGTCACGTGGGCGCGCCGCACCGTGTACACGGACGTGCTGGACTCTCTTTTGCAGGGTGTGAAAGAGGACCTGTCGGCGCGGGTGACCTTCTCCGATAACCTTCGGGGCGTGCGGCTGGTTTCCGTCTACGGCGACGTGGTTCAAGTGGGCGAGCCCATCGATCCCGGGGTGGGAGAGGGGCGGCAGGTGATTCAAAGCCTCTCCGGCAACCGCCTCTTGGTGGCCCTGCCGCTGACGGTGCAGTCCAACCGGTGGGGCATGGCCTACCTCCTGCTGGACCGGGGCATCCTCGACCGCCTGACGCAGACCCTGTTAGGGACCCTCAGGGGTGGTTTATGGACCCTGGTGATTCTCCTCATACTCTTCGCGGCCGCCTGGGGCACCTGGTGGGGCATGCTCCTGGTGAGGGTACGGGTGCAAGTGGTGGCGCCTATCGTAGCGCTGGCCCGCCGCATGGAAGGGGACGAGCCGGGCTCCTTCGCCCAGCCACCCGGCCAGAGCGAGCCCGAATGGCTATCCAGCGCCTTCGACCGCCTCATGGAGCGCCTCGATGCCCAGCGGGAGCAGCTTCTGAGGGCGCAGCGTCTTGGGCTCATGGAGCGCGTGGGCGCCGGCCTCTCCCACGAGATCAACAACGCGCTGAATCCCGCCAGGCTCCGCCTGGACGAGCTCGCCATGGGCGGACGCGCGCCCGGCGTAGAAGACGTCCGTGTGCTGAGAGAGTATCTCGGCCACGCCCAGCGGGTCCTGAAGGATCTCACGTTTGCCGTGCGGAGCCCCGATGCTCCGCCTCGCGCCGTCACGCCGGAGGAGTGGGTACCCGTGGCGAGGCGCCTGGCGGAGGCCGGCTTTCGGGGAGGAGAAACGGTGGAGTGGCGGATCCCGGAGGGAGGGCCGGTGGTCTTGGGCGATCCGCAATGGCTCGTGCAGATCGCCGTCAACCTCGTGATGAACGCCCGGGACGCGGTGGCCGGCAAGGGGGCCCAGGGCCGCGTGGAAGTGCACCTTGAGCAAGACGGGCCCGATGCGGTGTTCCGGGTCATGGATAACGGCCCGGGGATCGAACCTGCGGTGGCCGACCACGTCTTCGAGCCCTTCGTCACCTCCAAAGCCAAGGGGAGCGGGCTGGGCCTATTCGTCGTGGACCATCTTGTCCGCCGCATGGGAGGAAAGGTGAGCCTTGGCACCGCGTCTGATGGGTGGACGAAGGCAGAAGTCCGGCTGCCCGCGATCGAGGGGGAAACCCATGGCGGAACCTGAGGTGCAGCCCACCCGGCTCTATATCGTGGAGGACGACGACCGCACGCGGGAGGAGCTGGCGCGGATCCTGGCCCGGCACCGCGAATTCGAGGTACGCCCCTTCGCCGCGCCTTCCGAAGCCCTCCGCGCCCTGGAGGCGGCTCCTCCCGAAATGGCGCTTCTGGACCTGCGCCTGCCCGAGATGGACGGCCTTTCCCTCCTGGACCGGCTCCAGGAAAAGGCTCCCGATGTCATGGCCATCATCATGACCGGGTACGGCGACGCGGCCTCGCCCCGCATGGCCCGGGAGCGCGGTGCCGTGGATTTTGTCGAGAAGCCCCTGGATCTGCCCTATCTCCTCGTGAGCCTGCGCCAACAGGCGCGCGAGGCCCGTCTGCGCAAGAACTTGCGGGCCTCCGCCGATCTCTTTGCGCGGCTTGTCGAGCTACTTCCAGACGGCATTCTCATGGGGGACGCGGCGGGGCGGGTCCTCTTCGCCAATTCCCTGGGACGGACCTTGTGGGAGGAGGACTTCAGGGAACCTGGAGCCCGTCTCACGAGGGGCGGGCGGGCCTTCGTGCTCGAACGCTACGCCTCGGGCGACCGGGTTCTCTGGCACTGGGTGGATCTGACTCAGGCTCTGGAAATGGAGCGCCTGGCCGGCTACAGGGAGATGGCGCGTCTGCTGGCCCACGAGATCCGCAATCCTCTTACCCCCATGCGGCTGTGGATCCAGGAGCTTTCCGCCATGGATCCGGCTGATCCCGAGTATGTCCGCGCCTCAGCGGACGCGCACCGAGTCCTGCTACAGCAGGTGGACCGCATGGCGGCCCTGGCGGAGCGCTTCAGGGCCCTGGGCCAGGAGTTGCCCCTGGCCCTCGGAGCCGTAGACGTGGGCGCCGTAGTGGCGGAACTGCTGGCGGCCCTCCTTCCCTTTGCGTCCCAGTCCCGCGTCCGGCTCTCCTGCGAGCCGGTCCGGAACATCCTCAAGGCGGAGGCCGACGAGGGCGCCCTTTACCAACTGCTCTTCAACCTGGTGCGCAACGGAGTGGAAGCCACGGCGGGACGGCCGGGGGGGACGGTGACCGTAAGGGTGAGCGGCGAAGGAAGCCAGGTAACCGTCGAAGTGGAGGATCAGGGAGGCGGTTTTCCTCCCGAGATCGCCGCCGCGCCCTTCACGCCGTACCTCACGACCAAGGAGGGCGGCACGGGTCTCGGCCTTCTCGTGTGCCGGGAGCTGGCCCGCCGCATGGGGGGAGAACTCATCCTGGAAAGCCGCCAGGGGACCGGTGTGCTGGCGCGGGTTCTGCTTAGAGCTGGAAAAGTGGATAGTGAAAAGTGAGGAGTGAGGAGTGA
>JBBIKI010000074.1:7146-15262 GCA_037445535.1 Acidobacteriota bacterium
CCCTGCTCCCGGCTCCCTGTGAATCAGTCGTCCTGGCCGGGAGCGGCGAGTTCGGGGAGGGCGAGAAGCTCGTCAAAAGACCGAACCGAGGGGTGGTTCGGGCTGGATAGGGTATCGGGGTTCCTGAAGGTGTGAGCTTTGAACGGGTGATCCATGCAGAGGGTTCCCAATCCCTGGGCCGCAGCGGCATCGAGTTCGCGGTTGGCGCCGTCGCCCACGAAGAGGGCCTCCCGGGGAGGGCAGCCGGCGCGGCGGAGGGCCAGCTGGTAGATGGCCGGCTCGGGTTTGGCGACGCCCGCTTCGTATGAGAAGACCAGGCACTGGAGCAGGGCCCTGAGGCCCAGGCTCCCGATGGCGAAAGCCGTGGTGGCTGTGGCGTTGCTGATGAGGCCCAGTTCAAACCCCCTGGACCGAAGGGTCCGAAGGCAGTCCTCCGCCCCGCCGTAGAAGCCGACGCAGCATTGGATCGTCTCCACGTCCAGCCTCGCCACCTCGGCCACCACTCTGCGGTCCTTCACCCCCAGCTCGGCCAGGGCCTTTTCGGCACGGTCGTAGGGAGTCCGGAGCTTACCCACGCTCGCCTCGGGCGAGGTGCGTTTCCATGCTTCGATGAAGGCGCCGAAGTCCACTCCCGCCGCCTCCGCTCCCTTGCGCTTTCCCTCGTAATAGCGGCCTTCATCTACGGTGCACAGGGTGTCGAAGAGGTCGAAAAAAATCCAGCGGTAGGAGGGCATCAATAGCGGCGGCGGAGAATGTACTCGGGGAGCGCCTGGAGGATGTCTCGGACGGGGTCCGCCGGCAGGCTGGCGAGAGCCTCCTGGGCCTTGCGGGCGTAGGCGGACGCCACGGATTCAGCCTCGTTAAGCATGCCCGACTCCATGACTCTGCCCGCCACTTCGCTTAAGGTGTCCGGGTCGAACCGGCGCGCGGCCACCACCGCCTCGATGAAGGCCCTGTCTTCCGCGGTGCCCCGTTCGAGGAGAAGGAGCAGGGGCAGGGTGATCTTGCCTTCCTTGAGGTCGTTCCCGGCGGGCTTGCCTAGGGTGGCCTCGTTGGACACGAAGTCCAGGCAGTCGTCCACCACCTGGAACGCGATGCCCAGGTTCACGCCGAAGGCTTCCAAGGCGTCGAGCACCGCCGTCGGGGCCTCTACGAGGTGGCCCGGCGTGAGGGCGCAGGCGGCGAAGAGGAAGGCCGTTTTGTCTTTGATGATTTCGAGATTGTCCTCACGGCGCAAGGTGAGGTCCCATTTCCGGTGAGACTGGATGAGCTCCCCCTCGATGAGCTTGAGGGTGGTTTTGGAGATGAGAGGGAGGACGGGGCTCCACCCCTCCTGGACGGCCAAGTTCATGGCCATGATAAAGACCCTGTCTCCCATGAGCACCGCCAATTCAGGGCCCCACCGGGAGCTGAGGGAGGCCCGGCCGCGGCGCAGGAGCGCCTGGTCCACGATGTCGTCGTGAATCAGCGTGGCCGTATGGACGAACTCATAAATGGCCGCGTAGCGGATGTCCTTGTCGCCCTCGTATCCCAGCATCCTCGATATCAGCAGGAGGAGGGTCGGGCGCAGGCGCTTGCCGCGGCTCGCCGCCAGGTAGGTGCCCATCTCGGCAACGGGCGAATAGGGCGCTTGAAGGTTGTCCGCGATGGCCTTTTCTACCAGGCTGAGCTTGCCGCCCACGAGGGATTGGATCCGCTGGCTCAAGAGGGCGAATTCGGTGGCGGCCTGGATCGCCTTGAGCCGCTTGGGACCTGCCATAACTCCCCTCCACCTTAAGGCCCAGCATACTCCAGATCGCCCCAGCCCGCCACCGGGGAAAAGGCCTAAAAGGAGCGGAGGCCGCGGTGGCGCCATCCAGCGGACCTGTACCCAGGGAGAAGGGGTGATTGGGTGTGGGGCAGGCTCCCTCGCCTGCTTTCCCTATGAGGGGCCGGGTTCCTCCGCCAGCCAGAGGCCCGCGATGATGACGCACGCCGCCACGACCTTGAAGGGGGGTACGGGTTCGCCGAGGAATGCCCAGGCCAAGGCCAGGACATACACGGGCACGAGGAAGATGAATTTGGCCGTAGCCACGGCCCCCAGCACGTGGATGCCCTTCATGTATAAGAAGTATCCAATCCCCGTGGCGAAAAGGGCCATGTACGCCACGCTGGCCCATGCTAGGGGAGAGGCATGGGCCATGCTAGCCACGGCGTCCGCGGAAAAGAGCCACGGCAATAAAAGGACGGCGCCCACGACGTAGGTCATCCAGGAAAGGTCGAAGGATGGGAACAGGTGAGCCACGGGCTTGGAGAGGACGCTGTACACTCCCCATGCAAGGGCAGCTCCCAGGGCCATGAGGTCGCCCGCGTTGGGCCCGTGCGTGACGAGGTGTCCAAGGGCGCCGTCCGACACGACCCAGACGACTCCCGCGAAACCCAGGGCGATGCCCGCTCCCTTGCGCCAGGTCATCTTCTCTTTCAAGAACACCACGGCGAGCAGGACCGTGATGAGGCTGTCGGTGGAAATGATGAGGGAGGAGTTGCCCGCCGTGGTGAACTTGAGGCTGTAGTAGAAAAGCACGTGGTAGGCGAACATCCCCGTGAGCCCCAGAAGAAATATGACCCCGAGGTTTTTGGGTGCCCAGGCGCCCGGCGCGGGCTTTTTCTTGAACGCGAAAGGGAGGAGCACCACCGAGGCGATGACGAACCTCAGGAGGGATGTGACCTGGGGGGAGAAGCCTTTCAGCGCCCATTTGCCCGCGATGAACGACCCCGCCCACAGCAGGGGAAAGAACAGCATGAGGAGAGTGAAGGTTTTGGGACGCCTCATGGGAGTCTTTCAAAGAGAAGTAAAAAGTAATAAGTCAAAAGTGAAAAATGAGAAAATACAGCACCTTATCAACGCGGCGCGCCGTAGTGTGGCCCACGTGGTTCTCCCAAATCCGAAATCCCCAATCCTCTCCTCTACTCATCTCCCAGGTAGGCCCGTTTGACGTCCTCGTTTTGGAGAAGGCTCGAGGGAGCATCGTGGAGGACCACCGTCCCGGTGGCCATCACGTAGCCGTCGTCGGCGATCCGCAAGGCGCGGTTCACGTTCTGCTCCACGAGGAGGAGCGTCACCCCCTCCGTGCGAATCTCGGCAATGATGTCGAAGATGGCCTTCACCATGGAGGGGGCCAGGCCGAGAGAAGGCTCATCCAGGAGCAAGAGCCGTGGGCGGCCCATGAGAGCGCGGGCGATGGCGAGCATCTGTTGCTCTCCTCCCGACAAGGTACCCGCGTTCTGCTTCAAGCGGTCCCGAAGGAGGGGAAAGAGGGCCAACACGCGGGCCAGGTCTTTGGCTATCCCGTCCGAGTCCCTGCGAAGAAATGCTCCCATGAGGAGGTTCTCGCGCACGCTCATGCGGGTGAAGATGCGCCGGCCTTCGGGCACCTGCACTACCCCTCGGGCGACGACAGCCTCGGGGGGGAGGCCGTGAATGGGTTCCCCTTCCAGCGTGATGCGTCCGGATGTGAGAGGCCGCAGGCCGGAAATGGCCATGAGGGTGGTGCTTTTGCCTGCGCCGTTGGATCCGATGAGGGTCACGATGGCCCCCTTCTTGACCTCCAGATCCACGCCTTTGAGGGCTTCGATGGCGCCGTAGCTGGCTCGGACGCCGCTCAGTTCAAGCAAGGGCCGCTCTCCCTCTAGAGTGAAAAGTGAAAAGTGAAAGGTGAAAAGTGAGGAGTGAGGAGCTGGCGTATTGGCCGCGAGGCGGGAGACGAAATGAGGAGATTCCGAAAGGCGGGGATGAGTGACGAGCCCCGCTCTCCCGGCGGACTATCAGATCCATTGTCCCGTCCCCTTCTTTCCGCTTTCCGCTTTCCGCCTTCCGCCTATTGCTCATTGCCTCCTGCCTCCTGCCTCCTGCCTACTGCCTACTGCCTACAGCCTACAGCCTATTGCCCACTGCCTCCCCCAAATACGCCGCGATGACAACGGGGTCCTTCTGCACTTGGTCCGCCGTTCCCTCGGCGATCTTGACCCCGTGGTCCATGACGGCCACCCGGTCCGAGATGGACATGACGACGTTCATGTGGTGTTCGATGAGGAAGACGGTGATTGCCAGGCCGCGGATGGCCGTGATGAGCGCGATGAGACCTGCCGTCTCCCGGGGGTTCATACCCGCCGCGGGTTCGTCCAGGCAAAGGATTCTGGGCTCCGCGGCGAGGGCCCGGGCGATTTCCAGGCGCCGCTGGGCACCGTAAGGCAGATTCCTGGCCTGTTGGTTCTCATAAGCGGCCGCGCCGCAGAAGGCTAGCAGCTCCCGGGCTCTCTCCCGGATCGCCCGCTCCTCTCGCCGCACCGAGGGCGGTCCTAAAAGGGCTCCCAAGACCCCCGCCCGGGTTCGGCAGTGGCGGCCCACCATGACATTTTCCACGGCGCTCATGGCGGGGAAGAGGCGGATGTTCTGGAAAGTTCTCACCACGCCTTTCTTGGCGATGGTGTGAGGAGGAAGGCCCGAGAGCAGCTCGTCACGGCCCAGGTGCACGGTTCCTTCCGTGGGGGCATAGTGTCCCGTCACGCAGTTAAAAAGGGTCGTCTTTCCCGCGCCGTTGGGGCCGATCAGGGAGACGATCTGCTTGTCTTGCAAGGATAGATCCACGTGGTCTACGGCCGTGAGGCCGTCGAAGCGCATGGTCAGGTTCTGAATGGCTAAGGCCTGGGCCAAGTTTACGCCTCCTGCCGGAACTCTTCGTATCGCCTGGACGAAGGCCAGATGCCCTGAGGGCGGTACTGCATGAGGAGGACCATGGCTGCCCCAAAGACGATGAGGCGGTATTCGGCCACCCCTCTCAGGACCTCCGGGAGGAACGCCAGCAGGACCGCGCCCAGGATGACGCCGGGTACCGAGCCCATGCCACCCAGAACCACCATGCAGAGCACCATGACCGATTCCAGGAAATTGAAGGACTCGGGGCTCACGAAGAGCTGTTTGCTGGCGAAGAGGACCCCCGCCACGCCGCCCCAAAAGGCCGCGAGGGTGAAGGCCAAGAGCTTGAGGCGCAGGGTGGGAACGCCCATGGATTCGGCGGCCGTCTCATCCTCTCGCATGGCGACCCAAGCCCTTCCCAGGCGGCTGCGCTCAAGCCTGCGCGAGAAAAAGGCGGCCAGGGCCACCATGGCCAGGAGCAGGTAGAAGTAGTGCTTGGGCTGGCTGAAGGTGAAGCCGAAGAGGGAAGGAGGCTGTATGCCCAGGATGCCGTTGGGCCCGTTGGTGAGAGAATTCCAGTTGTTCAACGTGATACGGGTGATCTCTCCGAACCCCAGGGTCACGATGGCCAGATAATCCCCGCGCAGGCGGAGGGTGGGCAACCCCAGGAGAAGCCCGAAGCAGGCGGCCAGCGCTCCGCCCAGGGGCAGGGCCAGCCAGAAGCTCAGATGGAATTGGGTGTTGAGAATGGCGTACGTGTAGGCGCCCACGGCGGAGAAGGCGATATAGCCCAGGACCAGGAGTCCCGCCATGCCCACCACGATGTTCAACCCCAGAGCCAACAGGACGTAGATGCCCGCGTTCGTGGCCACGTCCAGGGTGTACGGGCTCATACCGAGGCCCGCGGCGGCTAAGGCCAGAAGGAGAGCCGGGGGGGCCACGGTCCGGACCCAAGCGGGACGGAGTTCCATCCAAGCCGAGAAGCGGCCGCTTCCACGCAGGGCCGCCGCGAGGCGTTCCCGTGAGGCGGGCGAAACCCGGTCGGCGGCCAAGGCGAGGGCCTGCACTACCAGCACTGCGAGGGCAACCCACAAGCCGCGGCGGGGGCCCATGAGGGGCAGGACCATGAGGTAGAAGGCCGCCGTCCACCCCGCGGCCCTGGCCAGCGGAGCTCTCAGAACGTGGCTCACGTCCCCCGTTTGCGTCAACCGCCTATCCTTCGTCAATCTCATCCCAAATCCAAAATCTCAAATCACACATCCGAAATTTCAAATCTTATCCGGCACCCTGACGCCCAAGAGCCCCTGCGGCCTCACGATGAGAACGACGACCAGCATGACGAAGGCCACCACGTCCTTGTATTCGCCGCCGATGTATCCCGCGGCCAAGCTTTCAACCACCCCAAGGAAGAGGCCGCCCACCATGGCGCCCGGGATGTTTCCGATGCCTCCCAGGACCGCCGCGGTGAAGGCTTTGAGGCCCGCCGTGTACCCCGCCAGGTAGTTGACCTTACCGTAATACATGACCACGAGGACGCCCGCCACCGCGGCCAGCGCCGAGCCGATGATGAAGGTGAGGGCGATGACACGGTCCACGGGTACGCCCACCAGGGAGGCCATGACGGGGTCCTGCGCGGCGCACCGCATGGCTCGGCCCATGCGGGTCCGCCTCACGAAGCCCTGGAGGGCCACCATGAGGAGGGCCGCCACCCCGAGGATGAGGACTTGCACGAAGGCCACACGGACGGGGCCGAGGGTGAAGCCCGCGGAGGTGATCTCTTCGGGGAAAACCTTGTCGCGGGCCCCCTGGGCGAGCAGAACGTACTGCTGGAGGAAAATGGAGAGCCCTAGGGCCGAAATGAGGGGGGCAAGGCGTCCCGCCTTGCGAAGGGGCCGGTAGGCGATGCGCTCGGCGCTCAGGCCGTAGAACCCCGTGAGGGCCGCCGCCGCCACGATGGCCAAGGGGATGGCCGCAGCGGCGGGTACGCCGGCGCCCAGGAGCAGGGCTGCGGCGATGGTGCCGATGTAGGCGCCGATCATGTAAATTTCGCCGTGGGCGAAGTTGATGAGTTCGATGATGCCGTAGACCATGGTGTAGCCCAGGGCGATGAGGGCGTACACCGCTCCCACCGTGAGGCCGTTCACGATCTGCTGGAAGAATTCGCCGCCCGGGATCATGAATCCGGAGGAAGCTGGACGAGTTTGCCGCCCTGCACCTGCCACATGACGTACGGCGACACCAGGACGTCCCCCTTCTGGTCGAACCGCATGGGGCCGAAGACCGTGTCGAAGGTCATGGCGTGGATCGCCTGTGCCACCTTCAGGCCGTCCGTGGTGCCGGCCTTGGCCATGCCCTGCAGGGCGATGTTGATGGCTTCGTAAGAATAGAGGGAATAGGGCCCGAGTTCGCCAAAGCGCTTCTTGTACGCGGCCACGACCCTCTGGGCGGCGGGGATTTTCTCCTGGTCCGGGATGAAGGTGAGGTAGGCGCCCTCGGCGTTGTCTGCCCCGGCGATGCGAATGAACTCGGGATCGTACGTGCCATCGCCGCTCATGAAGGCTGCCTTGAGGCCGAGCTGGCGCATCTGCTTCATGATAAGGCCCCCTTGGGGATAGAGGCCTCCGAAGTAGACGAGGTCTGGGTTGTAGCTCTTCATGGTGGTGAGGGTCGGGGTAAAGTCCTGATCGTCCTTCACGATGACGCCCGCAAACACCACCTTCTGGCCCGAAAGGGATTCGTAATGCTTGAGGAACTCCTGAGCCAGGCCCTGGCCGTAGGTGGTTTTGTCGTCCAGAACGGCGACCCTGGCTCCGGGCATGTGCTTCACCACGTATTCGGCCCCCGCCTTGCCCTGCTGGTCGTCCCGGCCGCACACGCGGAAGATCGTGGGGTAGCCCCGGTCCGTCACTTGGGGGTTGGTGGAGGCGGGCGTCAGGCACACCATGTGGCGCTGGTTGTAAACCTCCGAGGCGGGAATGGTGCACGAGGAATTGTAGTGGCCGTCCACGGCCACCACGCCCTGCGTGAACATCTTGTTGGCCACGGCGTTGGCCTGCTTGGGATCTTGGGCGTCATCGTAGACGAGGAGTTCGATCTTTTTGCCCAGGACGCCTCCCTTGGCGTTCCACTCATCCACGGCCAGGATGGCCCCGTTCTCCATGTCCTTGCCCTGCTTGGCCTGCTCTCCGGTCATGGGCCCCGCGCAGGCGACACGGATGACCTTGCCCTGGTCTCCCGCGCACCCTCCGAGGACGGCTAAGCCCAAGAACGCGGCAACGGAGGCGCGTCCAATGAGGAAACCAAACGGCATAGGAACCTCCCTGCTTGAAGCCTTGAGAGTACCGTACTTAGCAGGAACTTCGCAAGGCGGCGGGGGAGTGAAAAGCGAGGAGTGAGGAGTGAGGAGTGAGGAGTGAACCCCTGGGCGGGAGATAGATTCCT
>JBBIKI010000075.1:0-14842 GCA_037445535.1 Acidobacteriota bacterium
TGGCGTCCCCAAGGGGATTCGAACCCCTGTCGCCGCCGTGAAAGGGCGGTGTCCTAGGCCGGGCTAGACGATGGGGACGCCTGTGGTGGGCCGTACTGGACTCGAACCAGTGACTCTCTCCTTAAAAGGGAGATACTCTACCGACTGAGTTAACGGCCCGTCGGCCCAATCGTTGATTATAGCCATTTGGCAGCGCAAGTCAACTGGGGGGCCCGCTCGGGCCGGAAGGTCTTCCGTGAGCGTCCCTGTGCGCTCAGGGACGTGGAACGGGAAAGCCCCGGATGGTACTCTGCTGTTCATGAGGCGGCGTTTGCGGTGGAACTTTCAATGGCGAAAGGCGTAACGTGATGCTGGGAGATTGTAAGGTGCCTATGAGGAGCGCAGTCCCTATGTGGCCGGTATGGACCGCCAGCGCGGAGCCTCCCCACCCGGGGCCGCGCCCGCGCGTGATCCTCTTCGCTCTGATCCTCGCCCTCTGTACGGCTTGCGCTCCCAAGGTCAACGGTCCAAAGACCATCTCCCTCGATGACCTGCTCGACGGAGGGCGCAAGCAGGGCCTGGCCCTGGAGAATCCCTTCGAGATCACCCCCGAGATGGCGATGGAGGTGGACAAGGAGGTGGGCTTTGGCGGTACGGTCACGGACCGCATGCGGCGCCTCACGAGTTTCCTCAACGACCGGGGCTACATCCATTTCAAGTACGAGGCCAACCGCTCCCTCACGGCCACGGAAGCCTTCAAGGAACGGCAAGGGGACTGCATGGCTTACACGAACCTCTACGTGGGCCTCGCCAGGTACCTGAAGGTCCCCGTTTTCTTCGTTCACATCAACGAGGCGCGCAACTACTACGAGCGGGACGGCCTCTATTTTGTCTCCTCCCACATGGCGGTGGGGTGCAATGCCCAGCTCTACACGGTGATCGTGGATTTTACTGAAGAGAAATCCGAGTATGCCCTCGCCCTCTATGATTCCATCGACGACGCAACGGCGGTGGGCCTTTTTTACAACAACGTGGCGGTGGACGAACTTCTCGCCGGAGAGATCTCGGAGGCGGAACACCTCCTCAGGTACCTCGTGGCGGCCCTCCCTCACCTCAAGGAGGCCGAGAACAACCTGGCGGTCGTCCTCATGCGCCAGGGACGGTTCCCTGAAGCTTTGAGCGTGCTCCAGGGCACACTGGCTCGTTACCCCGCCTACCAGCCGCTCTACACCAACGCCATCCAGGCGGCCAAAGGCGCGGGACAGCCCGAACTCGCCAAAACGCTCCAAACACAAGGGCAGCATTTCCTTGAGGACGATCCTTTTTTCATCTTTAACCAAGGCCTAGCTCGATTCCAGACCAAAGACTACGAAGGAGCCGTGCGGGAATTCCGCCGGGCCCTCGCGCGGCAGCCCAAGAGCCCTATGCTCTATGCGTGGATCGCCAAAGTCCATCTTTCCCAAGGACAGGAGGAGGAGGGCAAGAAGAACTTCGTCACAGCCCAAACTCTGGCGCCGTATCTTCCCATGCTCAAGGTGTTGAGGCAGGAGTTCCCCTCCCTCAGCACGGTGCCTCCGCCCACCGCCCCAGACCTTCTCAAGGGGAAGGCCGAGCTCCCTTACGACAAGCTCATTCAGATGGGGCCGCCTGTGAGGCCGAGCCTGCATTAGTGCCCCATCTTAGGCCCTTATCCTTGACCGCCGGCGTCTTCGCGGCTAAGATGCTACGGGGCTGAACCCCGCAACGGAAAGGACCTTGACGATGCCGATGACCCGCCTTCGCGCCGCTTGCCTGGGGCTCCTCGTGGGCACGTTCCTGTGGCCCGCCCTGCGGACCTCCGCCCAGTCGTTTCCCGTGACCTTGGAAGGCTACTCCGTGGCCTCGCAAATGACCTCGGCGCCCGTGCGCAGTACGGTGGCCCTTGCGGCTCCCTACCGCGCGGTAGGGGTGGGAACGACCCTCCAGGTTCTGGATGAGTCCGATCCGCTGAACCCCAGGGTCGTCTCGCAAGTCACCCTGCCCAGTCCGGCCAACAACCTCCTCGTTTACGGGTCTTACCTCTACATCGCCGCGGGGGCCTCCGGGCTCATCACCATGGACGTCAGCAACCCCCTGACGCCCCGGTACGTCTCGGGCATCAAGACCAGCGTCCCCGCCCTGGGGCTGGCCGTGAACGAAGGTGGACGATTCATCTACCTGTGCGGCGGCACGGACCAAGTGCACGTCATCAACGTGAAGGATCCCTACCATCCCAAGGCGGCGACCTACCTCTTCATCAATAAAGCCAACATTTTCGGCCTGGCGGTGACGGGCAGGACTCTCATCGTGGCGGCTGGCCCCAAGGGGCTCGTGGTTTACAACCTGGATACCCCCTCGGCGCCGGTGCGCGTGAAGCGGTTTAAGGACCTGAAGGCCGCCAACCAGATCTCCGTCAACGGCACTCTCGTGGCCGTAGCCGAAGGTGACCTCGGCCTGGCCCTCGTCAACTTCCCCACCTGGAAGACGCCCGTCCTGAAGGGGAGCCTAGCCATGCCCTTGGCCCCTCTGGACTGCCAGTTCCTGTCGGATTCGACCAAGGTGGCCGTCGCGCTGGGCGACGGGGGATACGATGTGGTGGATGTGACGGATCCGGCCCTCCCCGTGAGCCTGGCGCAGCCCTCGTCCCCGAGCCCCGTCACGAGGATCCTCCCAGGACCCCGTACCTACATGGTATGCGGCGCGGCGGGGCTGTACTGGCTTGACGCTTCGATCCCCGCTCAGCCCGTGACCCATCAAGCCCTGGCAGGGCAAGCCGTCTTCGGTGCCGTGGCCGTTCTGAACAATACGGCCTTCATCTCCAGGAGCAGCGCCGTGGAAGTGTGGGACTTCCGAGACCCGGCCCACCCAGCTATGATCGGCTCCGTGGCAACACCCTTGACCGCCGTGGACTTCCTCCTCTCAGGCAACCTGCTCATAGCCTCATGCCAAACGGGAGGCGTCCTCTTCTTCGACGTGACCAACCCCGCCAGCCCCGTCCGGGTGGCGACCCTCACCGTGGGCGGGTCCGCAGGGCAGCTCGCCCTGGCGGGTAATCTCCTGGCCCTCGCCGACGGCTCGGATGGTGTGTACCTTATTGACGTATCCGTTCCCTCGGCGCCGGTCCTGCGCGGCACATGGAACGACACCAAGACGACGGGGTTCGTGGGGGGGGCCGCCTTCTCCACGCCCACGACGCTCTGGGTGCGGCATAGCGCCAAGTCCCTCGTTTCCCTGAACGTGAGCGATCCGACGGCGCCCAAGACGCTGGGCTCGCTCAGTTTGGACGGGAATCCAGGCCGCCTCTATTTCTACCTGAATTACCTATATGCCATGAGCGGCTTCACGGGCTGGCCCATCGTGGACCCAACCGATCCCGCCAAACCAAAGAAGGTCATCACCATGTCCACCAACGGGGCGATTCAGGCTACGTTCCAGGGGCGGACCATGCTTTTCTGCGACGGAAACGCCGGGTTCCGAGAGTACGATCTAACGAATCCGGTCAGCCCGGTCCTAACGAGCTTCTTTGGCGCGCCCACCTTCTCCTATCAGGGTGCGTTCCTCGCCAACGGCGCCCGCCTCCTCTCCTGCCGCGAAGGGGGCCTCTGGTGTTTGACTGCAACGTCCTGCGCGGGAACCGACCTCCTTCTTCCCTGCGACGGTGACACCCTAGCGCGTTTTTATCAGGCCGCCTTCATCTGGACTGCCGTGGCGGGGGACACGTATACCGTTCAGATCTCCAAAGACCCGAGCTTTCCCAAGGACAAGATCTACACGAGCGAACAGACGGTCACGGATTTGAAAGTACCCTTCTGGCAGCCCGGCGACACCGCTTGGCAGACCCTTCTCCACAAGGCAAAGAAAAACCCCACCTTATACTGGCGAGTAGCCTATCACCATGGCTCTCATACCACCATCAGCGAGACCAGGGCCGTGACGATCCCCTAGTCAGTGCTCCTTTGGGGAATGCCAGGGGCGGCCCGGCAGGGGCCGCCCTTTTTCGTGAGATGAGTGGCGGCGGCGGGGGCGCGCCGGCAGGTCTCAGGACCTGCGTCCGGCCAGCCGCCGCCTGACGTAGGCCTCCAGTCCTCCCGCTTCGATGATCTCCGCCACCTGAGGCGGATACTTGGCCAAGGCCAAGGCAAGGCCGCGGGTGACATTGCGCAGAAGCCCCTCCTCCATGTTTACCTGGAGGAGATCGCCGGAACCGCAGCAGGCCAATGCCTCGGGTGATTCGAAGATGGGAAGGCCCACGTTGATGGCGTTCCTGTAAAAGATACGGCCGAAAGAGGCGGCCACCACGGCACCCACCCCCGCGCCCTGGAGGGCCAGAGGGGCGTTTTCCCGGCTGGACCCGCACCCGAAGTTGTGGCCCGCCACGATGAAGTCTCCCGGGGCGATCCTCGAGGCGAACTCGGGATCGAGGCCCGACATGGCGTGCGGCCCGAGTTCCTCCCGATGGCTCGTCGTGCAATAGCGGACCGGGATGATCACGTCCGTGTCCACGTGGTCCCCGAAGAGCCAGGCGCGTCCTTCAAGGGTACCGCCCGTCACGGAAGGTCCTCCGGGCGCGCGATGCGCCCCATGATGGCCGTGGCGGCAGCCACGGCAGGATTGGCGAGATAGACGCGGGAGCTGGTATCCCCCATGCGGCCGCGGAAGTTGCGGCTCGTGGTAGCCAGAGCCACCTCGCCGCGGCCGAGAACACCGTTGTGCCCGCCCAGGCATGCACCACACGTGGGCGTAGTAACCGCGGCACCTGACACCACGAGGGTCTCCAGGATCCCGCGCTGAATGGCCTGAAGGTAAATGTCCTGAGTGGCGGGGGTCACGATCAGGCGCACCGAAGACGCCACATGGCGGCCCTTGAGGATGGCAGCGGCGGTTTCCAGATCTTCCAGAAACCCGTTGGTGCACGATCCGATGAACACCTGGTCCACCTTCACGTCCCTGAAGGTCTCCGCGGGACGGACCTGGCTGGGCAGGTGCGGCTCGGCCACCAGAAGGCCGAGGCGACCAAGGTCCACCCGGATCACGCGGCTGTATGAGGCGTCCTCGTCGGGCTGCGGAGCATCGGGGACGGCCACGCCGCGCTCGGCCAGGTAGGCCAGAGTCACGGCATCACCTGCGATCATCCCGGCCTTGGCTCCGGCTTCGATGGCCATGTTGCACAGGGTGAGCCGCGCGTGCATGGGCATGGCTTCCACGGCCTCGCCGCCGAACTCCACGGCCGCATAGCGCGCACCCTCCACTCCAAGTTCACCCAAAAGGCGGAGAATGAGATCTTTGCTGGTGACGTGAGGCGCGAAGGTCCCCGTCACCTCGATCCGAAGGGTGTCGGGAACGCGAAACCACATCTCTCCCAGGGCCCACGTAGCGGCCAGTTCCGTGCTTCCAACCCCCGTGGCGAAGCAGCCCAGGGCTCCCGCCGTGCACGTGTGTGAGTCGGCTCCCACGAGGATCTCCCCGGGATGCACGAGCCCCTTCTCCGGAAGGAGGGCGTGGCAGATGCCCGAGCGCCCCACCTCGAAGTAGGCCCGGATCCCCTGCTCATGGGCAAAAGCGCGCATGGCCTTGGAGAGGTCCGCCGAGAGGATGTCCTTGGCGGGAACGAAGTGGTCGTTTACGAGGATGCAGGCCTCCGGATCCGCCACCCGGGTGGCTCCCATACGGCGGAAGACCTCGATGGACAGAGGGGCCGTGACGTCCGTGGCCATGATCTTGTCCACCTTGCACGTGAGGAGGTCACCGGGGCGGGCCCGGGAGACGCCCGCGTGGGCGGCCAGGATTTTTTCGGCCAGGGTGCTTCCCATCAGGCCGCTCCTTGTCCGGCCCACATGGCTTCGCACAAAGCCTTGCCCGCCTCCTGGGTGGACATGGTCCCGCCCAAATCCCGCGTGACCTTGCCCTCGGCGGCGCAGGCACACACGGCGTCCCTCACCTGCCCGGCTGCTTCCGCGAAACCGAGGAAGTCCAGCATCATAGCCGCGGAGAGGACGGCGGCCATGGGGTTGGCGACGCCCAGTCCGGCGATGTCAGGGGCCGCGCCATGGACCGGCTCGAAGAGCCCTTTCCCCGTCTCCGGGTTGAGGTTCGCCGAGGGGGCGATACCCAGGCCGCCGGCCAGGGCTGCCCCCAGGTCCGAGATCATGTCGCCAAGAAGATTGCTCGTGACGATCACCCCGAAGGCCGAAGGATCCCGCACCAGGTCGTGGCAAAGCCTGTCAATATAAAGGTGGGAGGCCTCCACGTCGGGATAGTCCTTGGCCACCTCCTGGAACGTCCTGTACCAGAGGCCGCCCACGAATTCCAGCGCGTTGTGCTTGTCGGCCATGTGGAGGCGCCGGCGGGGGGCCGACCTAGCCCGATCGAAGGCGTGGCGGAGGATGCGCTGGACCCCTTTCCGGGTGGCCACCACTTCCTGGAGGGCCATCTCTTCCGGCGTCCCCACCTTGAACCGCCCGCCCATACCCACGTAGGCACCTTCCGTGTTCTCCCTGAGGATCACGAAATCCACGTCGCGGCACGACCGGCCCTTGAGGGGCGTGAATGCCTCGTGGAGAAGGCGCACGGGGCGCTCGTTGACGTAAAGATCCATGGTGCGCCGGGCGCCCAGAAGAATCTCGCGGGCGTGAGCCATATCGGGGACGCGGGCATCACCGAATGCCGCCACGAAGACGGCGTCGAAGGCGGCCAGTTCCGCCATGCCACCTTCCGGCATGGCCCGGTTTTCGCGCAGGTAGTACTCAGCTCCGTAAGGAAAGACGTGCCATTCCACGGGCAGACCATGGACCTGGAGCTGCTTCAACACTCTCATAGCCTCCGAGGCCACTTCGGGGCCGATCCCATCTCCCGGAATGATCGCGATGCGCTTCACGGCGCCTCCTCCAGAGCCGCTAGTGTATCCTTTTTGGCTCAGACCGCGAAGGGCCCGGCACCCATGTCGAGCACTCCTTGAAAATGTCCTTCGGCCTCCCGGCCTTGCCAAAATCGCAGATTTGGGCTATCATATTGCTTTTGAAGGAGGTTCGGTTCTATGAAGGCAAAAATTCATCCCGCTTATAACGAGGTCAAGGTGAGCTGCGCATGCGGAAACACCTTCACGACCCGTTCGACCAAAAAGGAACTGAAGGTCGAAATCTGCTCCAACTGCCATCCCTTCTTCACGGGCAAGCAGAAATTCCTCGATACCGCCGGCCGCATCGAGAAGTTCAAGAACAAGTACGACAAGAAACCCAAGGCCTAGCGGTTTCCCCATGATCGAAGGGTTCGCCGGCGCCTTGCGCCGCTGGAGCAGGTGCACTTTGCCCTTGCTCGCCGAGGGCAGTGTCCTCGTGGGCGGGCAGGCCGTCATCGAAGGCGTCCTCATGCGCCTTCCGCAGACGTATGCCGTGGCCGTTCGGGACCCCAACGGCGAGGTAAAGATTAAAAAGGAGCGCCTCCCGGAGACGGCCAAAGGGAAGTTAGGCAACCTTCCCCTTGTGCGGGGCTCCGTGATCTTGTTCAAGGCCATGATGCTGGGTATCTCCGCGCTGAACTTCTCGGCCGAGGTGGCCATGGAGGAAGAACCTGCGGAGGGAAAGCCGCGGGAGGCGGACAAATCGGGCGTGGCCTTCTCCTGGGCCATGGCCTTCACGGTCATCGTCTCCCTGGTCCTGGGCGTGGCGCTTTTCTTTTACGTGCCGCTCCTCTTGACGCAGCTTCTGAGCAAATACGTGGCCGCCGCCCAGCACTCCCTCGGCTTCAACCTCGTGGACGGTGCCATCCGCATCGTGTTCTTCGTCATCTACATCCTGGCCATCTCCCTCATGAAGGACATCCGCAGGGTCTTCGCCTACCATGGAGCGGAGCACAAGGTGGTGTACACCTGGGAGGCGAAGGAGGCCTTGACCGTGGACAACGCCCGCACCAAGTCTACCCTCCACCCGCGGTGCGGAACCTCCTTCCTCCTCTTCGTCATGGTGGTGTCGATCCTGGTCTTCTCCCTGGTGCCCCACAGCTATCCCTTTTGGGCCAAGGCCGCGGCACGCCTTGTGTTTCTCCCTCTCATCGCGGGCATCAGCTACGAGATCATCCGCTTCACGGCCAAGTTCCCCAGGTCGCCTTTCATCCGGCCTCTCATGTGGCCAGGCTTGGCCTTCCAGCTCCTCACCACGCGCCAGCCCGACGACGCCATGCTCGAAGTGGCTCTCAAGGCCCTCGCCGAAGCCCGCGATCTGGCCCAGGAACCTGTCATCACTTGAGCCCGATGCGTTTTGCGGGCAGGACGGTCTTCATGGTTTCTTTTTCCTCATCACCTCATCACCTCATCACCTCATCACGGCACTCTTGATGGACGCTGGAATTCTGACGAGGCTGGACAAGGTTGTAGCGAAGCACGCCGAGCTCTCGGATCAGCTCAGCCGCCCGGAGGCTGTGTCCGACCAGGCGCGTTTCCGCGAGCTTTCCAAAGCCTACGCGGACCTCACCGACACCGTCGAGGCCTACCACCGCTACCGAAAGCTCCTGGCCGATCTGGACGGAGCCAAGGCCTTGGCCTCGGACGGCGATGCAGATATGGCGGAAATGGGCCGCGAGGAGGCCGCCCGTCTGGAGCCATTGGTTGACGGCCTGGAACGCGAGCTCAAGCTCTGCCTCCTGCCCAGCGACCCCAACGACCAGAAGAACGCCATCCTCGAAATCAGGGCGGGCACGGGCGGCGACGAAGCGGCCCTGTTCGCCGGTGACCTCTTCCGCATGTACGTCCGCTACGCCGAGCGCCGCGGCTGGAAGATGGAAGTCCTCGAAGAGAACAGTACGGAATTAGGGGGCTTCAAAGAAATCATATGCTCCCTGGCGGGAGAGAAGGTCTATTCACGCCTCAAGTTCGAAGGGGGCGTCCACCGGGTCCAGCGCGTTCCCGCCACGGAGGCGAGCGGCCGCATCCACACCTCAGCCGTCACCGTGGCCGTCCTTCCGGAGGCGGAGGACGTTGACGTCCACATCGAGGAGAAGGACCTCCGCATCGACCGCTTCTGCTCCTCGGGGCCCGGCGGCCAGAGCGTGAACACCACCTACTCGGCCATTCGCATCACTCACCTTCCAAGCGGCCTGGTGGTGAGCTGCCAGGACGAGAAGAGCCAGATCAAGAACAAGGCCAAAGCCCTCAAAATCCTCCGCTCCCGGCTCTTGCAACTGGAGGAGGACAAGCGCATGGCCGAACTCTCCACGACGCGCAAGTCCATGGTGGGCTCGGGAGACCGGTCGGAGAAGATCCGCACCTACAACTTCCCGCAGAACCGGTTCACCGATCACCGTATCAACCTCACGGTCCACCGCCTGAGCGACGTCCTCAACGGCGACCTGGACCTGGTGCTCGGTCCCCTCCTGGAGACGTTCGAGGCCGAGCGCCTCGAAGCCGAATTCGACAAAGTGGTGGGGTAAGGACGGGCCGCATGGGCCCCTTCAACGCGCCTCCACATTCGCCCGCTGCCGTTCCGCGCCCACAGCCCTCCACACTTTTCGAGTACACTGCCAAGCAGGCGCCGCGCTGAAGCGAGGGGCGCGCGATGGCGCCTCTTCTTTCAAATTGCCCATGGCTTGGAGGCCGCCCATGGACCGAAGCCTTGCCCGCACGAACCTTGCCGCCATATGGGCCTCTCTGCGGGGGCTTCTGCCCGCCTTGGCCGTGCTCGCCGCCGTCATCCTCCACTTCGCCCCCTTTCTCTTCGAGGGCGAACACATGGTTCCCTTCCAGTGCGAATTGGGAGCCGTCACGGGCATTCCCGATGGAGGAGACCCGTCGGCCCTCCGCTCGCCTTACCGCTGGGGCACATGGAAGGATTCGAGCGCCATCACCCTCCAGTACCCCTTCGCCGCGCTCACCGGCCAGAGTTTACGCGACGGCCATCTGCCCACGTGGAACCCGTATGTCGGGTGCGGCTCCCCCGCCCTCGCCAACGGCCAATGCCTTCCCTTCTCACCCTTTCTGGCCCTCTTCTACGGTTTTCCCAACCCGTGGATTTACACCCTCGGACTCCTGCTGGGCTGTGTCTGGGGCGCCTACGGATTTTACCTGTGGCTGGGCCGCTTCGGGTTGGACCCCTGGCCCAGAGCTTTCGGTGCCGCGCTGTGGGCCTTCTGTCCAGCCGCCTGGATGGGAATGAACCTTTCGGATGTGTGGGCGGCCTGGTGGGTGGGATGGCTGCTGTGGGCGTGGGAGCCGCCACGGGAGGGCCGGTCCAGACCTTTCTGGGTGGCCTCCCTCATGATCGCGGGAATGGTCTACAGCGGCCATGCCGAAATGTCGGCCCTTCTCACCCTGGGCGCCGGCCTCTACCTGCTGGCCTCGGACCTGCTGAAACGGGAACGCAGAAATCACGTGAAGAGCACCCTCAAGAGGATCGCTGCCACGGGAGCTTTGGCGGGGCTCTTGACGGCCATCCACTGGCTGCCCGTCCTGTGGCACCTCGGGGAGAGCACCTCTTACAAGCAGACGATCGCCGTCCTTCCTCAGCAGGCTTACGCCCTGGGCGGCCTTTTCTCGCCGCGCTCGGAAATCTATGTGAGCCCCGCCCTATGGGGGCTTTTCTTCCTTGGCCTGGGCGCGGCGCGCTCAGAAGGGCGCCTGCGCGCCGCTTTTTTAATGGTGGTCCTCTCCCTTCTCCTTCTGTTTAACCCCCTCGCCTACGCGGGCCTGGGGAAGATTCTCACGCTGGGAGGGGCTTTCCCATCCCGCTATGGCCACCTGGTCTTCTGGTCCTTCTTGGCCCCCCTTCTGGCAGCGGGCGCCGCGGGTCTGTTCAAGGCCGCGAAAGAACAGCGGAGGCCTATCGCGATCGTACTCGTGGCCGGATTCATCCCCTATTTGCTGTATGCCGGCGTTGCCGCGTTATCGCGCGGGGGATGGGGTCCCGCCGCACCTCCCTGGGGCTGGCTGGCCTTCTACACCGCAACGACGTGCATGTTAGCCTGCACCGCGCGTTGGCGGCCCGTCTTGTCAATGGGACTTCTCGCAGCTGGGCTCGTGGCCGTCTGTTTGGACCCCTTCGTCCTGTTCTACGGCCGCTTGTCCACCGAGACGCCCTATGCCCTTTCGTTCCGCCCCACGGCCCCGGCGTATTCTCCCTTCAATCGCCTGGATCCCCTCGTAGGAGGAAACGGTCCCCCGGCCATCGAGGCCGTGCGGTCCTCATTGCACTCCGCCCATGGCCGCTTCGCAGCCGTTCCACTTTTGCCAGGCTCCACGGTTCAGTGCCTGGCGTCCAACCTCGCCACCCTCTGGGACGTGCGAGACGTGCGCCTGACCGAACCACTTCAGTTGAAGCGTTTCACTACACTCTATGCGGGCCTGGCCCCTCCAGGAGGCGCGCCTCGGGTCACGTTTCTGGGGTTTGACGGATTTTCGGCGGAGGCCTTGGGACGCTTCGGGGTCCAATGGCTCGGACTTCCCCAGGATTACAACAGCGGGCGCTTTACCTGGCAACCCATTCTGCAAGCCAGGCCCAGGGCCTTTCTGACCCACGACGTGATACCCTCGGCTGGGCCGGAAGATGCCCTCCTCGCGGTTCAGGAATCGCTCAGATCGGGCCGCATGGGACAAACCGTCGCCGTGGAAAACTGGAGGGGCGGGACGCAGGTGGGTCGCACCTTTGAAGGAGCTGACCGGATACGCTGGAAGAGGGACGGCCTTCGAAACGTGGAGCTTTCCGTCTCATGCCGGAGCGAGGCCGTCCTCGTCCTTCTCGACACATACGCCGACGGCTGGAAAGCCTATGTGGACGGCCGGCCCACCGCCATCTATCCGGCCGACGTGGCCTTTCGGGCCGTGGAGGTTCCGGCGGGAGAGCACGCGATCACCTTCCGGTACGCGCCAGCCTCAGTCTCTATAGGCCTCGCCCTCACCCTTGCGGGATGGGCCGCAACTGCCTCTTTTGCGTTGTTTGGCTGGAGGGCAGCGAGGTTTCCGCGGCCTTGAGACAGCGGCTCCACCCGCGAATCAGCCTATGCCAAGGCCCTTGACGAGGTCCGTGAGAAGTCCGGGAAAGATACCGAGGTACAGAGTGGCCGCGCCCATGAGGGTGAGGAGGGCGAGGGTGGTCCAAGTCGCCTTGGGCGCAGGAGCCGGTTCTTCGCCCGCGGCGGGGAAATAGAGGGCTACCACCACCTTCAGGTAGTAGTAGGTGGCGATGACGGCGCCGATGAGGCCCAAGGAGGCGACCAGGTAATAGCCGCCTTTGACCAGGGCGCCAAAGACGTAGAATTTTCCCAGGAAGCCCACGGTGAGGGGAATCCCGGCCAGGCTCAGCATGAAGACGGAAAAGAGGGCCGCCAGGTAGGGAGCCGTCGTGCCAAGGCCCGAGTAGCTTCGCAGCGTCTCGTCGTAATTCTCGGGCCGCTCAACCACCCCCGCCACGGCAAATGCTCCCACGTTCATGACCAGGTAGGCCGCCAGGTAGAAGAGGACGGCGGCCAGCATCTGCTCCCTGAGCGAAGCCACGGCCAGCGCGCCCAGGCCCAGGGCGATGAACCCGGCGTGGACGATGGAGGAGTAGGCCAGAAGCCTCTTGATGTGGCGCTGCGTTACGGCGATCATGCTCCCCACGAAGATCGTGATGAGGCCGATGGCCATGAAGAGATGGAACCATTTCTCAGCCAGGCCTTGGCTCGCCGTGAAGACCGAAAGGAAGATCCGGATGGCGCCCGCCGCCGCCGCCGTCTTTCCTCCCACGGCCATGAGGGCCGTGACGGGAGTCGGGGCGCCCTGATAGACGTCCGGCGCCCAGAAGTGGAACGGAATGAGCGACAGCTTGAAGAAGAGGCCCACGAGGAACAGGAAAAAACCGAGGTACAAGATGGGCTCGCCCAGCGGGATCGCCCCCGTGGAGAACGCCGTGGCGATGCCGCCGAAATCCAGCGAAGCCGAGGATCCGTAAAGGAAGGCCATACCCAAAAGCAAGAAGGCCGACGAGAAGGCGCCCAACAGGAAGTACTTCAATGACGCTTCCACGGAGTTCTCATGGGCTCGCAGGAACCCGGCCAGAACATAGAACGAGATGGACATGGTTTCAAGGCCGAGGTAAAACGTGATGAGGTTCGTGGCCGAAGCCAAGCCCATCATGCCCGACGTGGCGAGCGCGATGAAGCCATAGAGCTCTACGTGATGGGCCTTTTTTTTGTCAAAATAGTCAAGGGCGAGGGCCATGACGAGAGCCGCCACGAGGACGAACAACCCGTCAAAGAAGAGCGCCAGCTTGTCGCAGGACACGAGGGCTGCGGGAACGACCTTGCCGCCCTGGGACCAGAGGACGAGAACGGACCCTCCACCCAAGATGAGGGTGGACAATAGGCCAAGGACGCCCGCGGTCCGGCCGCTCTTGAGTACGGCCGCCAGGAGAAACATGAGGCAGGCCGCCAAACCCATGGCCGCTATCGGAAGGGTACCCCACAGGAGATCGGACATCACGCTCCCCCCGCTCGCTCAGAAGAAGAAATACAGCAGGACCAGTACGCCCAGCAGGATGAAGAGACCGTAGTTCCTGATGTACCCCGTCTGGAAAAAGCGCAGCAGCATGCCGAGTACCTCGTTGCTGTAGGCCACCACATTCACGGTGCCGTCCACGAGCCATCGGTCCACGCCCGACGCGATGCGGGACATGGTCACAAAG
The DNA here is from genome assembly GCA_037445535.1 of Acidobacteriota bacterium. Lineage (GTDB taxonomy): Bacteria > Acidobacteriota > UBA4820 > UBA4820 > DSQY01 > JAKAJA01. The sequence goes on from JBBIKI010000075.1 coordinate 13,641, forward strand.
GGCCTGATGAAGGCGCCGAAGTAGACCTCGTCCACGTAGTATTTATTGAGCAGGATCTTGTAGGGGCCCGAGAGGGCCTTGGCGAGCCGCGAGGGAGCCTCGGTCTCGCGCTTGTACCACAGCGTCGCGAAGACGATGCCCAGCACCGCCACGAGCACGCTCAGCCCCATGGCACCCCATTCCATGGCCGCGCTGTGGTGGACGGCGGCATGCAGGGCAGGCGGGGGCGCCTGCCCCGCGAGGTGCTCCGCCATGGCCTGTCCAAGCCCATGTGGCGCGGGCGCCTCGCCCGCGATCCCCCCGGGAAGGTACAGCGTCGGCTCAAGCCACCGCTCCCAGAAGTTCTCGCTCCCCGTCCACAGCTTGGGCAGCCCCACGTACCCGCAGATGACGGCGCCCGCCGACAGGATCCACAGCGGCACCGTCATCACCTTGGGGTTCTCGTGCAGGTGGTGCTTCGCCTCCTCGCTCACCCGGTCCGAGTTGAAGAACGCCAGGTACAGTAGCCGGAACATGTAGAAGGCCGTCATGAGCGCCGCCGCCGCCCCCACCAGGAACAGCATCTTGGAGTACAGCGGCCCGAACTTCCCGGGGCCGTCCCCGCTCGTGAGCGCCTTCCATAGGATCTCGTCCTTGGAGAAGAACCCCGAGAAGAGCGGGATCCCCGCGATGGCGATGCACCCGATCAGGAACGTCCGGTACGTCTGCGGGATCTTCCCAAAGAGCTGGCCCATCTTCCGGATGTCCTGCTCCCCGCTCATGGCGTGGATCACCGCCCCCGACCCCAGGAACAGCAGGGCCTTGAAGAAGGCGTGCGTGTACAGGTGGAAGACCCCCGCCGCGTACGCCCCCACCCCCACGCCCAGGAACATGTACCCGAGCTGTGACACGGTGGAGTACGCCAGCACCTTCTTGATGTCGTTCTGCACCAGGCCGATGCTCGCCGCGAACAGGGCCGTGAAGCACCCCACCCCCGCCACCACCATGAGCGCCGTGGGGCTCATGCTGTACAGCCCGTTGCTCCGCGCCACCAAGTACACGCCGCTCGTCACCATGGTCGCCGCGTGGATCAGCGCGCTCACGGGCGTCGGGCCCGCCATGGCGTCCGGCAGCCACACGTACAGCGGCATCTGCGCGCTCTTGCCCGTGGCCCCCACGAACAGCAGGATCGCGCTCGCCGTGATCACCCACGGGGGAATCGT
>JBBIKI010000076.1:0-8600 GCA_037445535.1 Acidobacteriota bacterium
ACTCTTGCCCGCCGGGTTGTGAGGATCCGCAGGCGAGGGCGCCTGCGCCACGGGGGAAAGGCGAGACCGCCACGGCCCTGCGGGCCTCGCGATGGCTGCACTGGGTGAGCTGCTAGGCGGGCTGGCGGGCTTCGAGGGTGGCCATGCGAGAGGAAAGGTCTTTAAATCCGGATTCTAGGAAGGTGAGCCGGCGATCGAGTTCGGCATAGGAGAATTTAATGGAGGCTCGCACTTCCTCGAAATTGGTGCGGGTTTCTACGATGAAGCCGTCCAGCTTGGTCTCCAGGCCGTCCATGCGGGTTTCCAGGTGGTCCACCTTAGTTCCCAAGTTGTCCACCTTAGTTTCCAAGTTGTCCACCTTGACTTCCAAGTGGTCCACCTTGGTTTCTAGGTGGTCCACCTTGGTTTCCAGGCTGTCCACCTTGGTTTCCAGGTGATCCACCTTGGTTTCCAGGCTGTCCATCCGGGTTCCCAGACCGTCAATCTTTTCAACGAGGACGCCATGACCCTCAGCAAGCAGGCGAATGTCCGATTTCAGGCTCTCAGCGACGACATCAAAATGCCGCCGGGTCTGCTCGTTGTCTTGCTTGATGGCGGCTAGGAGTGTTTCGGTGTCCATGGCTCACCTCTTTAAAATTCTAGTGGCCGGGTACTTGGAATGCAAGGGGGAAGAGAAAAGCAATTCGGAATGGAAAGGAAAGGCTGGACGCTAGACGCGAGACGCAAAGCAAAGGGCGTGAATGAGGGCCTTCGAAGATTCGCGGGTGGCTTGGGAGCAATCTGGTGGAGGCTTTCAATGAATTACCGTTTCGGGGAGGGCTGCGGTTGCCGTAGCTCCGCCATAGCCCATGGGGGCAAACCTACCACGGGCCTAGGAGATGCCCCCCGCTCAGTGCCACCGGTGGCACTCGAAGTGGCCCAGCGGCACGGCATGGTCATCATACGTGCCTTTTGCCTTGAATACAAGCCAAATGCTTGCCCTGTAAGGGATGGACTAGGGGATGAAAGGACCATCGGAACGCGGAAAGAGGAAAGGAAAGAAGTGAATGGGGTTCTTCGAAGCCGCAGGCGGGGACGCCTGCGCCGCGGGGGGGAAAGGCGATCGACCGCTACGGTGTTCACGAATTACCGTTTTGGGAGTCGCAAGCGGGACGTAGCTCCGCACTTGAGCGCGAGATGAAGACGTGAGGTTGCCGGACGCGCTCTAAGTTGACAGGTAAGGGCCCATGTTCGCTGGCCAATCTATAGTGTCGCCCGCGAGGATCATGAGCCCTTGGCCTCGCGTGGCAGGTCGTTTCCTTCTGGGCATGCGCCCCGCGACGCGTGGCGTGGCAACACAAAGAGCAAAGAGGACGCGTTTCTCCTCTCTGCCATGCGTTCGTTATGTATGTAAGAAGCCCCCTGCTCCCTCTTGCTGCTACTCTGCTCACCGAGTCCTGCTTCGTTCACCTTCACCAGCCGAGCGGGCCGGAAAGAGATCACTCAAACGACCGGGCTCCTGGGGTAGTTCTCTCTTCGTCCCTGCAGGCGGTCGGTAATCGCCTTGCCGGCGGCCACCGTCTTCTCCACGAAGGTGGGGCCTTGGCCGCGCCGCCGTAATAGTGGTGGTGCTTGGCGTAGTATTTGGAGTAGTACTGGTGATAGTAGTGGGGCGACTGCCACTCGAACCGGTTCAGCACGATACCGGCCACGTCCTTCTCCAGGCGGTATGCCATATCCACGGCCCGCTGAAGAAGAGGCGCGTGGGTTACTCTCAGGGCGGCGACGTAGAGGATCAGGTCCACGTGTTCGGCGATGAGCATGCCATCGGTCACGGCCACGCACGGGGGGCTGTCAATGAGCACCCAGTCGTATTCGCTTCGGACCCATGCCAGCAGATCGCGGAACTTGGTCATGGAGAAAAGGGCGGGAGGGTTGAGGGGCGTGGGACCCGCCGGGAAGAGAAACAGATTCGGATTGGACGTGGGCAAGATGAATTCGCGGGCGGACAGATCGGGGGCCGCGAGATAATCCGACAGCCCCTTGTCGGGGGTGAGGCGGAGAAACCGGTGAAGAGTGGATTTGCGCATGTCGCAGTCTAACACCAGAACCTTCTCGCCCGCCTTGGCCATGATGATGCCCAGGTTCGTGACCACGGAGCTCTTGCCTTCACCGGAGGAGGGTGAGGTGACGAGGATCAGGTTTCGCTTCCTGTGGTCGCTGGAGTAGTAAAGGGAGGTGCGCAGGGTTTGGAATGCCTCCACCACGAGGCGCTGGTCATCCTTGGTGTAGAGGGGAATGAGGCCCACCACCGGAACGCCCACGGTCCGCTCGATAGCATCCGGGTCTTTGATCCGCGTGTCCAGCACCTGTACGGCGGCTATGAGACCCCCGCTCAACATGAGGCCCATGACGAAGGCGAGAGCGGTGGTGCGCACCTTGCGTGGCCGGTAGGGTCCACTGGCGGGCAGGGCCGGATTCACGACTTGCACGCGGCTGGAGAGAACCTTCCCCGTTATGTCCATCTCGCGCATCTTATCGGTCATCAGGGTCATATATTTTTGGAGGGCGTCCACGCCCGACCCCATGACCTCCGCTTCAGAGGAGCCCCCCGCTGTTTGAATGGCCTGGCCTTTCAAATCCCCCAGTTCTTGGTTGAGGGAGGCCAGTTCCGAGGCGAGGGCCGCGCTGCGCCCTTGCTGAGCCTGAAGGAGCATGAGGGCCTGGGTGCGGATGCGCCCCCGGATGCTGTCCAGCTCCTCCGCCTTCTTCTTATAGGGGGGATATTCGGGGGTGAACTGAGCCGCCATGCGCGCCAGGTCTTTCTGGCCATCCTCGTACTGCTTGACCAGCCCCTTGATGGTGTCGTCTTGGCGGACGATGGCGACGGCCAGCGGGTCCAGGTTGCCCTTCTGAACTTGGAGGAGGCCCGACATTTGAGAGTCCACCGCCTGCTTGTCGATGAGAATTTCGCTCTTACGCGCCTCCAGGCTTTGGATGCGCGAATCCACGATGGCGCGCTGGTTCTTGGGGTAGTAGGAGCCCGTCTTGGTGAGAAGGGCCCCGTACTGCTGTTGCATGGACGCATACTCGCCCTGGAGCTTCTTGGCCTGCTCCATGAGGAGCTTGTTCGTGTCGGCGATGAACTGCGTGTTCAAGAGGACCGTCTGTTCGCGATAGGCCTCGGCATAGGCGTTGGCGAAGTCGGCCGCCGCGGCCGCGTCCGTGGAAATGCCGACGAAATCGAAGAGGGCGCTCTCTCTACGCCGCGAAACGCTCACGAAGGAGCCAAGAGCCCCGGCCGGGTTGCTGTACCCAGAGAACTCGGCGGCCAAGGCGGGCGGGAGTTTGCCCAACGCCGCCTCCGCCACGACCCGGCTCTTCATGACACCGAGCTGGGACGTGAAGAAGGTCTCGTCCTGCGTCCAATCCGCGCCCGGGTCTTGCAGTTCGCGCACGGGTGCCCCGCCCCGCTCCACGAGAACCGTCGCCTGCGACATGTACATGGGGGTCTGAAGGGAGGCGTAGATGAACCCGATCAGTGTGACCGTAGCCGTCAGCCCGATGATGAGCCACCGGTAGGTGATGGCCAGCCCCAGGATGCGCCTGGGGTCGAAGCCCTCGGCGGCATTTCCCCCGCCATAGGACGGCGGCGGATATCCTTGGCCGTTGTTGTCTTGGCCGTTGTCGTCTGGACGAGGTGGCTGATCTGCATACAAAGCGTGATCCCCTTCCTTATTGGATTTCGCTATCAATTTACCGTATCCAGGCAACCCCTGTCAAGAGCGCTAATTTGGCGCCATTTTGGCCCGGAGGGGGATGGAATGGTGGAAGCGAAACGCGAAAGGCGAGAGGCGGGAGATAGGATGGCAGCACTTCGTGGGACCGGAGGACACGGGGGCCCTCCCCTACGGATGATGGAAACCGGCACGGTTTCGTTGGGGCGGGGCCCCATTCCCGCCCGTCGTGGTCATGGCACGGCGGCGGTGCCAATGCGGCGGTTGGGGCAGGGCGGCGACTCAATGACAAGGTCGTAGGGCTTGATGCATTCGAAGCGGCCGGACTGGGGCCACCATCGGGCGACGGTGCGGTGGCCGTGGAGGGTTTTGATCAAGGTACCCTGGGGGGTGGCAACGGTGAGTGTGCTCAGGGCGGGATGCCAGATTCGCCTCACGATGCGGCTGGCGCGGAGGAGGCCGTAGGGAATCGAGGCGATGCGGCGGAGGCGTCGAGCGAGGCGTACGCGGAAGCGGGCGAAGGCGGCGCGGGTGAGGCCCGCGTGGCCGCGGGGAACGGTGTATGTCGCCCCGTTGCGTTCCAAGGCCTCGACGCGGCCCTCGAACCGTGCTGGCGTCACGAAGCCCTCGTCGGGCCAGGCATTGGCATCGCCACGGGTGACGAGGCCCTCGGGAGAGACGGCAACGACCCGGTGGACAATCCGGCGGCTTCCCTCGGTGGCCGAGGGGGGCCAGGAGGAGGCCGCGGGGCTGGGGCGCGACGGGACCGCCAAACCTGTCTCTTCAGCATCAGAGCCTACGGCTTGAGGGGGATAAAAGATAATCACATCGCCGGGGCGCACCTGAGCGAAGGCCGCGGCCTCTACGCGGAGGCCGTCGCCGGGCCGGAAGAGGGGGGCCATGCTTTGGCCAGAGTAAATATGCGTACAGAACGGGCTCATAATGTCCCCCGATCAGGAGGACACAAGATCGTTGCATGGATCATGGTTTAGATGTCATTCCGCATCACGCCGGGTTCATGGCCCGGTCGACGGCGTCCCAGTCCAGGGAGTCTTTGGCGAAGGTGAGGCGGTAGCAGGGCACCGCGTTGCAGGCCATGTGGAGGATGTCGAAGAACTTCTGCCGGTAGGGGTTGGGCAACATACGAGAGCAATATTCGTGCTCGCCCCAGAGGTAGGAGAGCACTTCCCGGGGTTTGACAGGGGCAAGCTTGAACTCGGAGCCCTGCTCGAGCAGAAACATGCCCCCGAGGGGGCCGCTTTGGCCCGGGTAAGGCGGCTTCGTCCACGGTATGGGGTAGACGGTGATCTTGCCGTCCTTGATCTGGAGGACATTTTGGTCGTCGGAGAGGGGGATCCCTCTGGGCGCCAGCGACAGGGCGGTGGTCTTGCCCCCTTCATCGGGGGCTAGCAAGAGGGCGACACGGTTTTCTAGAAGTAGCGCGGAAGAGTGAACCATGGCGTGCGAGAAGATCGGCAAGAACAGGGCCTGAAACATTGCGACGTCCAGGGGGACAAAGGCGCGCGACAATAGATAGGGCAAGTGATCCAAAAAGAAGAAAATGGTGCACACGCAATCTCGGAAATTCATCACCGAGATGGCCAGCGGGTTGATGTCCAGCCTGACCCAACCTCGGCAAGAAGGCGATGTGGGAAGCATGCTCAAGACCTCCGGGGATCTCAAGAGGGGGAGGTCTTCTTCTGGCAAAGGATGGAGGGTGAAGGGCGAAATCCTTGCATGCAACTTAGGACTGGGCTCAGGGCCGGTCAGGGAGTCCCTCGATAGCCCAACCCATTCACAAGCCGCATCAGCCAAACCCTCTCCATGCTGGGAGGGCCTAAAAGAACACAACTCAAACAAGCTCCATTCGGTAGGGAACCGAATAGAAAAAGTGATCCCAGCCAGCCTCTGAAGATAGCGAATGGGATCCCCCGCAAGAACCGCGTTCCCCCGCGAAAGCCGAGGGTGTGTTAGTTAGGTAAGGCCTACCCGGGTTGCCTCAGGCGGGCACCACGTGGCTGCCGGCGCTGCAAAGTGTCGGTGCGCTACCGACTTGACACAATTGAATGCCGAACTCCTGCCTGTGGGTCCCCTCCGGCCGCGGGGGGAGGCGTCGATGTTGCCCGCTAACACCCATTTCGGACAGGTCCAATGCCACGGGGGGTTCATAGACGAAGCGCTTGGTTACCATGGCCTATCTCCCTTCACATCTGAGGGAGGGCACGGGGGCCTTCCCCTACGAATGATCATCATGGTCCTCCACCCGCAACCTCGATTCTGGAAAAGCGCCTCGCTGGTCAAGGGTAGCACAGAAGGGAAAGGGACCGTTAAGCTTCCCTTCTTGGAAGAAGACCTGGGCCACGCACTCGGCCATGCAGAAGTCCCGGTGGACGCACCGGCCGCAGATACCCTCCAGGCGCTGGGGGATGAGGCGGCGCAATTCCTTAAGGCCGGGGGCTTTGCACCAGACCTCGGCCAAGTCGTCGGTGTCGAGGTGGCCGTAGACCAGCTCGGGGATATTGACACCCACGCCGCAGAGGGACAGCTCGCCCGCGGAAAGGACGCCAAGGATCCCCATGATGCCGCAGCGCCCCAAGTGGCTCTTGAGGAGGGCCCGAACCGGCTGGAAGGCGAAGGGGACATCGAAAAAGAGCGGGATGGGGCACCCAGGCACCATGTCCCGCTCCATGGTCTTGTAGAGGGCGAGGATTTCCTCCACATCGAGGCCAGCATCGGACCTCATATGCTCGCCACGGCCCATGCTCTGGACATGGTTGAACTTGACGGAGCCACAGCCCAGCGATTGGGCGAGTGCAACGACCTCTGCCATTTGGGCGGCGTTGCCCCTGTGGAGGGTACAGATGGCTTGGGGCTTGAATCCCGCGGTCACGAGGGCCCGGAGGCCCGCCACGGCCAGGCCGAAACTGCCGGGAACGCCCCGCAGGGCGTCGTGGGTGGCCGCATCGGCCCCGTCCAGGCTCACCGAGATGAACCCGACCTGCTTTTCCTTGAGAAACCTGGCCAGGTCTTCGTCCAGGAGAGTACCGTTGGTCTCGATGACCATGCCCAGGCCCGCGTCGGCGAAGAGGGTGACCAGTTCTCGAAACTGCGGGTGCAGGAGGGGTTCGCCACCCGTGAGCTTCACCGAACTTAAGCCCAGGGGCTTGCCCTGCTCCACGGCCTTGCGGGCGTGCTCCAGGGAGAGGAAGCGCCCGCTGGCGGCCGCCGGGTCGAAGCTGGGGCTGATCCAGCAGTGGTGACAAGCCAGGTTGCACGCCCCCGCGATGTAGAGATACAGGGTGGACAAGGGCGGCACGCCCTCGGGGAGGGCGGGGAATGCGGCCTCCTCGATCGCCGCGCCTTCTGAGGGAGGAAGGAAGGCGGGCAGGGGGTCACAGGGCATGGACCCCTCCCGTCTGCTCGCGGAAGGCGCGGTAGCAGTCGCCCGGGTTGGCGCGGTTAAAGTCGCCCGTGAGTTCGTGGGCTAGGCCGGGACAGCTGCCGTTGCAGAACTGGGCCCACTCGCAGGCCTCGCAGCCTCGCACCTCGCACATAGGGATGGACCGGCGCTCGCGCAGGGCCTTCATGGTGGCATGCGTGCGCCAGATATCGCCCAAGTCGTCCGTGAGGATGTTGCCCATGACGAGCTTGTGGAGCACGTGGCAGGGGACGATGGCCCCGTCGTGCATGATGTCAATCTTTGAGAACACGCAACCGCACCCCGTGAGAGACCCCATTTGCCAGCGACTGGGCTTGCGGCCCGTGGCGCGGGCCTCCTCCATCTCGGCGTAGGACAAGCGCTTGGCTAGGGGGCCCGCCTGCCCGGTGACGCGGCCGGGGTAGCACTCCTGGAGGCGGCCCACGACGCGCATGGCCTCCATCTGCTGGGCGGGGCTGAGGGAAGCCGTGCCCTCGCACCCGGAGCCCATGGGAAAGGCCTCGTTGGTGCTGAAGGAGGGCAGGCCTACCTCTGAGAGGAGGAGGTGCGCCGTTGCGTCCAGGTTCTCGATGTTATCGGGGTGGATGGTCACCCGCACCGTGACGGGGAAGCCATTCGTTTTCAGAAGCTTCAGCCCGCGCAGGGCCCGGTCGAAACTGCCGGGGCGGTGGCGGTCGTGCACCTGGGCGCAGGAGCCGTCGATGCTGACCTGGATAGAATCGAGCCGCTGGCGCCGCTTGCCCTTTTGGAACTCCTGGATGACCGTTTCATCGATCCGCGTGCCGTTGCTCAGGACCGAGTAGCGCATGCGGTTGGCGATGACCCCGTCCACGAGGTCGAAGAAATCGGGCCGGGTGAAAGCCTCGCCGCCCGTGAGGCAGGCATCCATGACCCCGAGGGCGTTGAGCTTGCCGAAGACCTCCAGCCACTGCGCTGTCGTGAGATCTTTCAGCGCGGCCATCTCTCCCGCGTAGAAGCAGTAGGAGCAGGAGAGGTTGCACCGCCCCGTGAGGGCGATGCTGACGGATTTTGGTGTGGGCGGAAAGCTGGGGAGACTCACGGGCTTGTCGTCGCCTCCGTGGCTGCCCGGTCGCCGGGTTGGCCCCCCGTATGGCCGAGAAAGCCGCCTTCCAGAAGGTCCTCCACGTACGCCTGCACCTGCGCGGGTGCATCCGTCTCGGGCACCTCGTCGAAGGTCTCTTTCAAGCCCGCTAGCATGGACGGAACATCGCTAGGCTTCTCGCAGAGGTTCCAAATGAAAAGGCCCGTGCGGTTCACCACACGGACGCGGTTCGTGTCCGGATTGAAGAGGAGCGCACCGTCCTCATCCACCTCCCGGATGACCACGTCGGGATTTTGGATCACCATCCCGGGAACTTCCTGTGCCTCAGTCATACCGAACCTCCCAGATGCCGTTGGCGCCTCCGGCGGGCCACTCCTCAACC
>JBBIKI010000076.1:8700-14473 GCA_037445535.1 Acidobacteriota bacterium
AGTCTGCACAGGCGGATGAATGGACGACCGGAGGAGCTTAGGCAAGCGCATACGCACCGCCCTGAGGCTGGGCAAGGCGGTACGTATCGTGTGGAACTCGGCACCGCGGCTGACGCTGGCCTCCTGGGGGCTGGCCGTGCTGCAGGGCACGTTGCCGCTGCTGGGCCTCTACCTCATGAAGCGCATCGTGGACGAGGTGGTGGCGGGCATCGCCACTCCGGGCCGTGAAGGGGCCTTTCGTGGCGCGGCGTGGTTCATCGCCCTGGCGGGAGCCGTGGCCGTGGCCACCATCCTGCTCAATTCGGTGTCGAGCCTGGTATCGGACTACCAGGCCCAGGCGGTGACGGACGCGGTGGCGGACATCCTCCACGCCCAGTCCGTGAACGTAGACCTGGCCTACTACGAGGACCCGCGGTACTACGACACCCTGCACCGGGCCCAGCAGGACGCGCCCGGACGCCCCTTGTCCATCGTCAACGGCCTGGCCATAACGGCCCAAAGCGGCGTGACGCTGCTGGTCATGGGCGGCCTGCTGCTTTCCCTCAACCCGCTCGTGTCCGCCGTCCTCTTCCTGGCGGCCGCACCCGGCGTGCTGATCCGCCTCCGTTTCTCGGGGAAGGTCTATGCGTGGCAGAAGGCGCGGACAGAGACGGAGCGCAAGGTGTGGTACTACCACTGGCTCCTCACGGACGTGACCCACGCCAAAGAGGTGCGCCTCTTCGGGCTGGGAGGCCTGTTCCGGAGCAGGTACAAGGATCTGCGGACCACCCTGCGCAAAGAACGCCAGGCCCTCTTCACGAAAAGGTCCGTAGCCGACGTGGGCGCACAGGGGGTGGGGTCGGCGGTGATCTACGGCACCTTCGCCTTCATCGCGTGGAAGGCCATCGCCGGGGCCATCACCGTGGGCGGCATGGTCATGTACTTCCAGGCCTTCCAGCGGGGGCTTTCGGCCCTCCAAGGGCTCCTGGGCGGACTCGCGAGCCTTTACGAGGACAATCTCTTCTTGGCCAACTTCACGGACTTCATGGAAATCAAGCCCCAGGTCACGGACCCGCCCCACCCCGTGCCGGTTCCCTCGCCGCTTAGGGAGGGCATCTCCTTCCGCGGGGTACACTTCAGGTACCCGTCGGGAGAGAAGGAAGTGTTGCGCGGGGTTGACTTGGACGTCCTCCCCGGGCAAGTGGTTGCCCTCGTGGGCGAAAACGGCTCGGGGAAAACAACCTTGGTGAAGCTCCTGTGCCGCCTGCACGACCCCTCGCAGGGCGACGTGCTCCTGGACGGAACCACCCTGCGCCGATTCCGAACCGAGGAGCTGCGGCGCCGCACCACCGTCATCTTCCAGGATTTCGCGCACTACTTTCTGCCCGCCTCAGAGAACATCTGGCTGGGCGCCGTGGACCGGAAGCCTGACGCTGTAGCCATCGCTGAATCGGCGGCGCGGGCCGGAGCCGCGCCCGCCATCGAACGCTTGCCTCACGGTTACGGCACGACCCTGGGCACGTGGTTCGAGGACGGGCAGGAACTGAGCCTCGGGGAGTGGCAGAAGATGGCCCTGGCGCGCGCGTTCTTCAGGGACTCGGACATCGTCGTCCTGGATGAACCCACCAGCGCCATGGATGCCGTGGCCGAACAGGAAGTCTTTCACGCCTTTCGCCAGATGGCCGCGGGCCGCACCGTCCTCCTCATCAGCCACCGGTTCTCCACCGTGAAGATGGCCGACCGCATCTTCGTCCTGCACGACGGCCAGGTGGCCGAGAGCGGCGGCCACGACGAGCTCATGGCCCTCGGCGGCAAGTACGCCACGATGTTCAACGCCCAGGCCGGGGCGTACCGGTGAGGGGGGATTGGGGGGATAAAGAAATGTCGAATGTTACATGGGGAATGGGGAATGACGAATGTTGAAAGGCGAGACGCGAGAGGGGAATGTAGAAAGGACCCTGCATTGAATGGGGGCCGATGAAAGTTGGGAATTGGGAATTGGGATTGGGGAATGGGAAAACATTGAAAGAAGGCCTTCGAAAGGTCGCGATCAGCGATCGCTCCCACGGACTGATGCCGGTTCACTGTCGTGGGAGCCGTCGCCTGACGGGGACTTGGCGGGCGAGGCGCCCCTACGGACCACCAACCAATCGTCGTTCCCAGCCGTAGGGGAGGGCGGCCCTGCCCTCCCGTGCCGTGGGTCGCACCACCGTCGTTCTTGGCACCGCCGCCGTGCCAGTGTCACCCCGGGCGGCCACGGCGGGCCGCCCGTACGGAGGATGAACCGGTCACGGTTCGGAACGTAGGGGAGGGCGGCCCTGCCCTCCCGTGCCGTGGGTCGCACCACCGTCGTTCTTGGCACCGCCGCCGTGCCAGCACCACTTCGGGCAGCGATGGCGGCCCGCCCTTGCGGAAAGGGATTTTAGGGGCGCACTTACAGGGGTCTATAATCCCGCACGAGGGTGACGGTGAGGCTGCGGGGCCCGGGAAGGTCGCCGGTGAAGAGGATGACGCGGCTTAGGGCCTGGCCGCGCTTGGCTAGGAGGTTCTTGGCGACCCAGTGCCCGGTAGAAACCTGATCGGCCTTACCGAAGGGATTGGGCGGGGTGTACAAGACCTGCGCGCCCGCGGAGGCCCCCGTAACATGCACGTTCCCCTGGATGGCAAGGGGCATCGTGTTGCGCAGGTCGAGGGGGACCACCAGCGCGTAGGAAGCCGCAGGCCAAGGCACGTTCTTTTCCAGGTAGAGCCCGCTGACCAGCGGCTTGGTGGTGGTGTTCATCCACGCCAGCAGCATGGGCCACAGGCCGGTGCAATCGAGGAACGGCTGCCGTCCCCAGAAGGTGGAGCCGTCCGGCCGCGTGAGCCGGTACTCAAAGCGCGTCTTGTGCAGAGCCGGACGGGAGAGGCAGGCGTTCTCCACGCCCGCGGCGTCGCGGTTGAAGTCGTCGGACCAGAGGGCGAAGGCCTCCAGAAAGGGCCACGCGCCTTCTGCCCCTGAACCGGCGTGCTGGTCCAACAGCCCTACGCCCGCGAGCCCCGTGCGGTTCCGGATGCGCTCGGCAATACCGGGGCGCCCTTCGAAAATCGCCCTCCCGTAGGCGGCGCGCAAATTCTCCATGGCCGCATCGAGATGTCCGGCCTGAAGCTCATGTTCGGCCTGGGGAAGCACGGCGAAACTTCCGCGCGTGAAGGGGGTCGGCTCGGGTGTCACCCCAGGGAGGTGAACCAGGACCGCCACGGCCGCCATAACCAACGCGGCCAGGAGAGGTACAAATTTACGCATGGCCCGCCCCTCTGCGATAGGCTTCTTTTTCGAGCGCAGCCTCCATGAGGACGATGAGGAGGAGGACCGCGAAGACCATGGGCCAGATGTGGAGGCTGAAATCGGTGGCGGCGTGAAGGGCCTCGCCCCAGAGCGCCGATGCCAGGAGGAAAACTCCTCCGTTGGCCATGAGGGCCCGCCATCCGAGGTGAAGCACGTAGCCCGCCCCGAGCAGTGCCGCCGCCAATCCGGGTAGTCCCGCCTCGAAGACAAGCTGGAGGTATTCGTTTTCGGGATAGACCCAGTGCACGGGGGCGGCCACGGGCAGATCCTTGAGGACCGCCTGGAACCGCTCGCCGAAGGACCCGATCCCGTTCCCGATCAGCCAGTGGCCTTGGCTCAAGGCATCGCGCCAGAGGTCCAGGCGCCCGTGGAGATCCGTGAACCGGAAATGAATTGCCGCGAAGGCCACGGCCGCCGCCGAGAGAAGGGCCACCATGCCCAGCCCCATGGCCAGGCGCGGACGGTGTCGCAGGGTATGGAGGAGGATGACTCCTGGCAGGAGCAGGATGGGCCAGAAGCCGGCTTCGGAGGTCCGGATCGCCAGCAGGATGGCGTGGAAGCCCAGGAGCCCCAGCCCCGCGATGGCTAGGCCGGCCTTGTTGGTGACGTGCTTCTCCCTGGTCGCCCCGCGCCACAGTAGGTAATAGAGCATGAAGAAGGCCACGTTCACGAACCCCATGCCGTTGTTCTCGTTGATGAAGGGGCCGAAGGACCCGCCGGCGTGGATGCTTTCGCGCAGGCCCAGCACCTTGGTGGGCGCGACCCTAAAGTAGGCCAGGCCCATGAACCCCACGATTAGGCCCGCGGCCCCCAGGGCCAGGGCTTGACCCCGTAGGTTCGTGCGGCGTTCTTGCGCCAGGGATTCCAACAAGAGGATCAGCAAGAGTCCCGCCGAGAGCGCGACGCACGCGTCCAGGGTCAGATAGGGGGTGAACGACGCGGGAAGAAGGGCCTTGGGCGGCGGCGTTTGGAGCGCATCCGTGTCCTCCGGCTGGACTCGTCCCGAGAGGGGGTCCGTCCGGTAGGGGCCGGAACGCAGGAGGGCCTCCCCTCCCGCGGCCCGCTCCTGGATGGTGCCCCGCTCGTCCCCGATCCAGCGCCAGTAGGTCACCGGCAGGGGGATGAGCTGGAGCAGTCCCGTGGCCAGGAGCGCCGCGGTGAGAAGGAATGGGGCCCACAGCCGCCTGGGGAAGCGAAACAGCGCCGGGTCCTTATACCCGGCCCAGCCTGCGAGAAGGAAGAGCAGGACCTCGCAGACCGCCGCTGACCAGTCCTCCGTGGCCGCGAAGGCGAACACGGAGAAGGCCATGAAGATCAGGAGCCCCGCGGCGATGAGTGCGGTCTGGGGTCGAGGACGGAAAACCACGAGACCTCCTTGGGTGATGTTGACGTATCAGAGGATATCAGAGCTCAGGTCACAAGCCGAGACGGCGGGCCTGCGGCCAGGGGCTGCCCCCTTGACGGCAGGAGGGGCGCAGCCTTCAAATTTCTTCGGGAAGCGCTACGGGGTGGCCTTTCCAGGGAACGGCGAGGTGCGCCATGTCGTTGTACCCCTTGGAATGGTGGCCGTACCACGCGCCGCGCGCCACGGCCCAGGCGGCCCTGGCCTGGCCGCGCAGGACCCGGCCCAGGACCTTAAGCGGCCAGCGGCCGTAGCACGAAAGGATGAGGAAAGTGACGCGCTGGAGGATGTTCCCGTACACGGCCACGATCCACGCCTGGTTGCGCGTGCCATAGAAGGCCACCACGGGGTCTCGGGCGCCCCGCTCCGTAGTGTCTGCGTGCGCCACGCGGCTGTGGGGGATGGCGAGGGTGCGCCATGTCTCGCGTGCCGCGCGAAGGCCCAGCTCCACGTCTTCGTAGTAGAGGAAGTAAGCCTCGTTGAGGAGGCCGATGTCTTCGAGGAGGGCGCGCTTGATGAGCATGCATGCGCCGTGGGGAAAATCCACCTCGGACCACCGGGCGTGGCCCGCTTCCTCCGCGGGCCGGCCGTGGTAGCGCCGTTTGCACCGTCCCGTCCACATGTTCACGGAGCCGCCGAGGGACTGGATGCGGCCGTTCTCGGAGCCGAGGACGAGGGGGCAGGCTATGCCCGCTTTCGGCACCGCTTCAAGGGCGATCACCATGGGCGTGAGAAAGTCCCGCTCAACGCGGCAATCGGGGTTGAGGATGAGGACGTAGCCGGCGCCCCACGCCAGGGCCTCGCGGATGCCCGCGTTGTTGCCCCCCGCATAGCCCAGGTTCTCGCCCGTCTCCAGCCACGCTTCGCCCTCGCGCAGGCGAGGAACGATAACCGCCTCGGAGCCGTCCGCCGAGGCGTTGTCCACCACCCAGACGCGCCGCTGCCCGCCGAGCGCCTCTCGCAGAGCCTCAAGGCACGCGAGGGTGTCATCGGATGAGTTGTAGTTCAGGATGATGACGCCGATTTTAGGAGGAGTGATTACCATGGGGAATGTCGAATGTGAA
>JBBIKI010000077.1:0-14136 GCA_037445535.1 Acidobacteriota bacterium
GGCTCACGGGCAGCTTCAGGGCCGCCGCCGCGCCGGCCACCATGAGGACCACCAGCAGGAAGAGCAGGGAGCGGCGGTGCCGCTGCATCCACTCGCTGAAGGTCACAGCGACGGCTCCATCACGACGGCCATACCGTCTTGCAGTTCGTAGTTGCCCGAAACGACGGCCAGGTCTCCCGCCGCGAGGCCCGCACCCGAAATGCCCGCCTCCTGGCCGTTCTCTGCCGTCACGGTGACCACGTGGCGAACCGCCTTACCGTCCTTCACCGTAAAGATGACGAATCCCGTTTTCCCGGGCAGAACCGCGGTGTAGGGAACCATGAGGCCCGTGGCCGAAGCCGCCGTGAAGGAGGCCTTCATGTAGGCGCCCAGAGGGAGGCCGCCCCCCTGGGGCAGGGCGACGTAGACATCCACCAGGCGAGTGGCGGGGTTGATGGCCGTGGACACGGCCCGGATGCGCCCAACCAGCAGGGCCGCCCCGCCGCCGTCCACGGCCTGGAGGGCGACGGTGGAACCGGGCGCGAACCGGCCGCGCTCGGAGGGATCCAAACCGAAGCGCGTTTCCAGCCGGCCCCCGTCCGCCACGTCCGCCAGGGGCGTCCCCGCGGGTACCAAGGCTCCCTTCGTGAAGGGCAGACGGTAGACGATGCCGTCCACCGGGGCGATCAGGTCGTGGAGGCCCTCAAGGCGGCGGGCCTGGAGGCTCGTAAGGCGGGCTTCAGCCGCATCAGCGGCTCCTAGCGCCTGAGCCAAGGCGGCGGCATCGGCCAGGTTCAGGCCGTGGCGTTCCTTGACCTGCCGCAGCGTATCTCGCGCCGCCGCCGCTTCGATACGGGCTTGGGCCAGGGCAAGCTTGGCGTCGGGGCTTCCCGAGACGGAGAGGAGCAGGGTGCCCTTGGACACGGCCTGTCCTTCGCTGACGGTCACCTTCTCCACCTGGCAGTCGAAGGGGACGCTCAGGGTGAACAGGGCTCCCGGCGCGGGCACCACGCTTCCATAAGCTTCCACCGCCCGGGTGACCGTCCCTTCCTTGATGGGAACCACGGCCACGGCGGCCGTGACCTCCGCGGGGGGAGCCGCGCTCCCGCCCGCCGCTTTCGCCGCGCCCGCGGAGCGGCCGGCCCGGTAAGCGAGGAAGATACAGGCCAGGGCGAGGAGCAGGACGGCGGCCACGGTGATCCACCAGGTGCGCGGTTTCATCTTGAACTCCCTTCAGGCTGCTGTCCCGGCTCGTCGCCAGGCAGATACCGCCCCGAGGCGATCTCGAGGGCCAATCCCAGGTCCGCCTCCTCCGCGCGCAGCCTCACCTCAGCCATGGCCTGCGCCAGATACGCTTCCCGCGCCTGCTGGAGGCTGGGCAGATCGGCGGCCCCCTGCTCCAGCGCCTTCTCGAACCCGGCGGCGGTAGTCTTAAGAGAGGGCAAGGTTTCCTGGGAAGCCACCCGGCGCGCCTGAACGGCCTTCAGGTCGGACAGGATCTGGGCCACCTCGGCGCGGGCCGCGAAGAGGCGCGCCATGTAGTCATCGTAAAGTTGCCGGCGGGTGGCCTCCTCGTAGGCGATGCGCCCCTGGTTTCGGTCGAAGAGGGGCAGGAGGAGGGCCACGCCGTAGCCGTTGGTCACGATGTTGCTCGTGTCCCGGGCGTGGCTGAGGTCAATGCCGATGTTGGGGAACTGGGACCGGATGGCGATGCGAAGCTGCTTGTCCTCGCTCTCGTACCCCTTCTTTAGGGCCAGCAGGTCCAGCCTCCGTTCGCCCAGCCCGTCCGCGAGCGAGCCTTCCTCGAAGACGGCCTGCCCCTCGTGCAGAACCGGCCCCGCTCGCAGGGGGAAAGCCGCCTCCGGAGGCATGCCTATGAGTTGATTCAGCCTTTGGCGCTCGCGGGCCTGTTCCTGCTCCAGGAGAAGGAGCCGGTCATGCGCCTGCAGCCAGACGGAGCGCCACCCCGCCTCGTCGGCACCGCTCACGGCGCCCGTTCGAGCGGCACGGTCCATGGCGTCCATGGTCTGGCGCGCGTCCTTTTCGGCCTGCCTCGCCAGGGGGAGTTCCTCCCCGAGCGCCAGCACGTGGAGGGCGGCCATGCGGGCGGCCTGGGCCACCTGCCACTCCTGCCAGGCCACGTCCAGGTCCACGGCCTGGGCCTGGGCGCGGGCGGCCTGTTTGCGCAAGGAGTAGGTGAGCAGGGAGGTCAAGTCGAAGCCGAGCTGGGTTGTGTAGGCGGTCACGGTGCCCTGGGTGTTGCTCCCCGTGGGCTTGTCCTGGCCAAAGGATGCCACGGGGTTGGGCAGAAGGCCAGCCTGAATGACCTGGGCCCCGGCCAAAGCCCGCTGATCTCGAATGGCTTTGAGCCGGGGGTTGGTCAGGACGGCCACCACGGCCACCTCTTCGGGCGTGAACCCCCGGGCGGGATCGAGCTGGACCGGCTTGAGGAGGGGGTGGTGGATCGCTTGGGCTTCTAGGGTGACGGCCCGCATGTCCGGCGGTGCAAGGGCCTGCTTCTCTGCCTTCTGGTCCAGGGGCAGGGGGTGATAGGTGGCGCACCCCTCCCAAGTGGCCAGGAGGACGATGGCGGCTCCAACGGCGGTTCGAACCTTCAAAGCATCACCTCACGGGCAGGCGGAATGGGGGAAGCACGGTGCTCCCCCCATGGCCTCGCCATCGGTCCAAACGTCCAACAATATACCTCCGATCAGTCCTTTGACGTCTCCACCTCGTTGGCCAGGAGCTTGCCCGTCTCGGGATCAATCCAGACCTCGCGGATCTCCTTGCCGGACTGCAGGTCGAAGGAGTAGATCCACTTGCCCTTCTCCTTCTCTAGCTCCTCGCTCTTGACCGTGGCGCCGGGGACAGCCTTGAGGGCCGCCTCGCGGGCTTGGGCCATGGTCACCTTGGGCGTGTACTTCGCCGCGGCGGGCAGGGCCACCGCCAGCGTCATGGCCAGGGCAAAGATGGAAACGCGCTTGAGTGTTTTCGTGAGCATCATGTCCGTCTCCTAGATCCCGCCCCCGGCGGCGTGCCGGGGGGAAGCGGGTCAAGGATAACTCTACAGAAGGAACATGACCGGTTCATGACCGATTCCTCATACCCGGTTGCCGTCCGCCGGACCATGGTGGGTGCGGGGAAAGGTGAGCCGCGCCGTCGTTCCACCCCCGGGGCCGTTCCCGACCTCCGCGTGTCCTTGGTGGAGATCCATGATGGATTTGACGATGGCGAGGCCCAGTCCGAGGCCCTGGGGATTTTGGGAGCGGCTCTGGGGGCTGCGGTAAAAGCGGTCGAAGAGCCGGGGCAGGTCTTCGGGAGGAATGCCGGGGCCCGTGTCTTGCACGCATACCACCGTAGCGCCCCCGCCCTCCTCGCGGACATCCAGCGCGACACGGCCACCGGGCGGCGTGTGGCGGATAGCATTGGAGAGGAGGTTGCCCAGGGCCCGCCGCAGGAGCGTCGGATCGGCGTCGAGGGTTCCGGCGCCCGAGCAGGTGAGGGCCACGCCCTGCTCCTGGGCCACCGCGTCATAGAGGTCCGCCATGGCCTCGAGTTCGCGGCGGGCGTCCAGGCTGGCTTTGTTCAGCGGCGTTTGGGCATGGTCGGTACGGGCCAGAAAGAGGAGGCTCTCGATCATCCGGGCAAGGCGCGCAAGTTCTTCCAGAGAAGACTCCAGGATGCGCCTGTATTCTTCAGGTTCCCTGGGTTTGGAGAGGGCCACCTCCACCTCGCCCATGCAGTTGGTGAGGGGCGTGCGCAAATCGTGCGCCAGGTCGGCGGAAAAGGCCGCCAGGCGGGAAAAGGACTCATCCAGGCGAAGGAGCATGCCGTCGAAGGCGGAGGCCAGGGCCGCCAACTCGGTGGGCCACGGTGCCTCGCCCATCCGTTCGTGCAGGCGCTCCGCGGTGATCTGGTGGGCCTTCTGGGCCATGGCGCCCAAGGGGCGAAGGCCGCGCCTAGCCGTCAAGAACCCCAGCAGCGCGGCTACCGCCAGGCCTGCCGTGAGGGACAGGGCCAAGGTTCGGCGGTAGTCTTCCAGGAGGTCGCTTGCATCGCTCACGTCCACCGCCACCTGGATCTTCCTCGCGGGCCCATGGCCGCCGCCTTTCTTGACCCATGCCGAGCCGAGCAGGTACGTCCGCTCGGCATCGGTCCGCCACGTGACAGCGCCGTGAGGGTCGGCGTCTCCCGGCGCTGGCGAGGGGAAGGGCGCCCCCTTGAGCTGTTCGCTCATCCCTTGCGTTTCAAGCACGACACCCCCCGAGCCGTCCAGCACCCGGCTGTAGTAACGCGTGAAGGACCAAGAGCCCGCCTCCCACTGCACCTCTTCGAGCAGGGGGATGATCTGCCCCGGCTGCTTCTGGAGAATGAGGGCGATGGCCGCGAGCTTATCCGAGAGGGCGCGCCGGTTCTGCTGAGCAAGGTGGCGGTGGAGCGACCAATAGAGAGGGCCCGCAGAGGCCACGAGGAGGAAGGCCGTGGTGGCCGAGAACAGGAGGGTGAGGCGGGCGGAAAGGGAGGCGGGCCGGCGAAACCACCGTGAAGCATTCATCTCAGTGTTCTTCCCGGTTCGCATCGAGCACGTAGCCGGCGCCCCGCACGGTGTGGATGAGCTTCTGCGGAAAGGGGTCATCCACCTTCCGCCTCAGGCGCCTGATGGCCACGTCCACCACGTTGGCGTCGGAATCGAAGTTCATGTCCCAGACCTGTTCCACGATCTGGGTTCGGGAAAGGACGTCGCCCGGCCGCCGGGCGAGCAGTGCCAGCAGGGCGAACTCCTTGGAGGTGAGGTGGATGGCTTGGCCGCCGCGAAAGGCCTGGCGCCTGCCATGGTCCACCGCCAGGTCGGCCACGGTGGTAACCTCGGGCTGGAGGGCTGGAGGCCGCCTCATGAGCGAGCGCAGCCGGGCCAGAAGTTCGGAGAAGGCGAAGGGTTTAACCAGGTAATCGTCGGCGCCCAGCTCCAGACCCCGGACCCGGTCGTCCACGGCGTCACGGGCCGTGAGGAAGAGGACGGGCGTGTGGCGTCCCGAGGTTCTCAGCTCCTGCAACAGAGACCATCCGTCCCGGCGCGGAAGCATGACGTCCAGGACGAGGCAGCCATATTCGTTGATGAGGGCGAGGTCCAGGCCCGTCTCCCCGTCTTCCGCCGCGTCCACCACGTAGCCGCTCTCCGCCAAGCCGCGGCGGAGGAACTCGCGCGTTTTTTTTTCGTCCTCCACCACCAGGACGCGCATGATCGTGGGTCCTCCGGATGACGTGGCCCCCATCATGGCACCGCCCGGCGCCGGGCTCAAGCCCCAGGTCCGTCCCGCCCGCCACCGAAATTTTGAAGCGAGGCCGGCAACGGGCGGGCGCGGTGGCAGCGGGCAGAGGGCTTGACAAATCCAACCATGGAATCCATATTCCGAATTCGGAATGTGGAGTTCTAGGAATGCCGGCCACCGTAACCCGAAAAGAAATGGAGAGAGCACGGCGGCGGGAGCACCTCCTCGCCGCGGCGGAGCTGGTTTTCGGCCGGAAGCCCTTCGACGAGGCCACCATGCAGGAAGTCGCCGCGGAAGCCCAGATCGGCATGCAGGGCCTCTACGAGCACTTTCCCTCAAAGCAACAGCTTTACGAGAACCTCATCATGGCGAGGGCCCAACGGCACCAGCGCCGCCTTGCCGATGCCCTAGAGGGCATTATGGATCCCATCCAGCGTCTCCGGCGGGTGGCCCTCATTCGGACCGAGACTTTCGCCGAGGCCCCCGCCTTCTTGGCGGTCTTCCTCAGGGAGCGCATGCACTACGACTGGGGGTTCTCATCCCGCTTCGGCCCGGCGCTCCACAAGATTTACAGGGAAGAAGAGCGCCGGTTGCGGAACATCCTGATAGAATGCGTCAAGGCCGGGAAGGTCCAGCCCCAGGACCCGGACTTTCTGGTGAAGGCCTGCCTCAACGCGTGGGAGGCCTCGCTCCACTACCATGTTCGGCACAGGCCGGAGGAGGAGATCGAACGGTGCGTAGACAGGACGATGGATACGTTCCTCGGCGGGGCGGGGGCCCAACCGTGAGGGCCGCCCGGGGCGCCCTTGCGGCGGCGGCTCTCCTCTGGGTGGCGCCGGCATTGGCGCAGGCCGTTCTCACCCTTCCCGGGGCTCTCAGGCGTGCGGGCGAGACGTCTCTCCAGGCCGCCACGGCCCGGCTCGACGAAGCCTCGGCCAAGGAGCAAACCCGCGAGATCAAGTCCTCTTACTATCCCCAGATCACCCTGGACGGGGGCCACACGAACCTGGACAACCAGCCCTCCTTCAGGAGCGGCCCCATCGTGTTTCCCTCCAGCAATCAGGCCTATTGGCAGTATTCCTTGTCGGTGAGGGAGCTGCTCTGGGACGGCGGCCGCCGCTCCACGGCGATGGCCGCGAGCCGGACGAGGGAATCTTCCGTGGTTCTGGGCGGGGCCGCGGCCGTCCGAGGTGCGCAGGCGGCGGTGGCGGACCGCTACGTGACCCTCTTGTCTCTTCGGGACCAGCGGGGCGTGGTGGCACAGCGCCGCAAGGCCCTCGAGGATTACCACCGGGTGGTCAAGGACATGTTCGACGAAGGGATGGTGGCCAGGAACGACCTCCTCCGAACGGAAGTGGCCCTCCGGTCCGTGGAGGACCAGGCCTCGGCCCTGGAGAACGCCGTGGCTACGGCGCAGGAGGCCCTCAACAAAGCCCTGGGGCTGGATCCAACCGTGCCCCACCTCCTGCCCGACGGCCTCCCTCCGCCCCCGCCGCTTCCGTGGGACGACGCGGCGTGCCGCGCCCGTGCCATGGACCACAACGACAACGTGCGAGCCCTGGAAGAGAAAGTGAAGGGGCTCGGCCAGATCGCGGAACTGCGGCGGCGGGACTACTATCCCAGCGTGGTGGCCGAGGCGGGGCATTCCTACCAGCAGAACGACTACCTCCTCTACCCGCACGTCAATTCCCTTTTCGTGGGGATCTCATTCGACGTGTTCGACGGGGGAGCCCGCGCGGCCAGAATCAGCCAGGCGAAACTGGACGTGGACAAGGCCCGGCGCGACCTGGAGGAGGCGAGGCGCGGGGTGAGCGTGGCCGCGGGACAGGCCTACAGGGATTTTCAGGAGGCCCTCAAGGAGGTGGCGACGGCGCGCACCAATGTAGCGGCCTCGGAGGAGAACCTCCGCATCATCGAGGATCAGTACAAGGAGGGCCTTGCCCGAACCACGGACGTCCTCGACGCCGAGTCGGTGCTCGCCGAGAGCCGGTATGGCGTCGTGCGCATGCACTACCAAGCCTATGCCAAGCAGGCCGCCCTCCTGGCGGCCATGGGCGAGGATCTGCCCGCCTTCTATGAATCTGGGCTCGCCGGCTCCAAGGGAGAGAACTAACATGGCGCTCAAGCGAAAATGGGTCGCGCTCTTGATCCTGGGGCTCTTCGTGGCCGCAGCGGGAATCTTCGGATACGTGCGGTGGCTGCATGCGCAGTGGTACATCGAGACCGAGGATGCCTACGTGAAGGGCCACGTCTATTCCGTAGCCTCGCGGATTCCGGGTACCCTCCTCACGGTGGACGTGGAGGACAACCAGGCGGTCAAGGCGGGGCAGGTCATTGCCACCCTCGATCCGAAGGACTACGACGTGGCCATCACCCGCGCCGGGGCAAGCCTCAGCGAGGCCACGGCGGACCTGGCCGTGAAGGAGGCGAGCATCGCCCAGGCCAAGGCCCAGGTGGCGGCCGTCAAGAGCCAGCTTGAACTGGCGAACCAGGACCTCGGCCGGATCGCCGCCCTCTACCAGCGCCAGTCCATCCCCAAGCAGAAGTACGACCAGGCGGTGGCCGGCCAAGCCGTAGCGAAGGCCCAGCTTCAGTCGGCGGAGAAGGCCGTCTCCCTGTGGAAGGCGGGCTTCGCCGTGAGCCAGAAGAAAGTGGAGACCGCTCAAGCCAGCCTGGAGACAGCCAAACTTCAGCGCTCCTACTGCACCATCGTTTCCCCCGTGGAGGGCATCGTGAGCCGCAAGATGGCCGAGCCGGGCAACGTGATGGCTCCCGGCCAGCCCCTGTGCGCCGTGGTTCCGCTGAACCTGGATGAGATCTGGGTGGACGCGAATTTCAAGGAGACCCAGCTTGAGAACGTGCGCCCCGGGCAGAAGTGCACCCTGACGGCCGACATTGACAAGGGCAGGAAGTACACGGGCAGGGTGGAGAGCGTCAGCGCCGGGACGGGCGCGGCCTTTTCCCTGTTGCCCCCGGAGAACGCCACGGGCAACTGGGTCAAGGTGGTCCAGCGGGTACCCGTGAGGATCAAAATCGATCCCTCCTCCGATCCCGAACACAAGCTCCGCGTGGGCCTTTCCGTCCAGGTGGCCATCGACACCCGGTCGAAATAGGCCGGGCCTAAGCTATGCTTGTTCCATGAAGAGATGGACCTTTCGCCTCGTTCTGGTCCTGGTGGGGTGCCTGCTCCCTTGGGCTTCGGCCCGGCCGGTGCGGGCCCAAGGTCTCACTCCGCGTTCCGCCGCCGCCCAAGGATTCGTGGACAATCATGGTGTCAGCATCCATTACGAGGACGGCGGCTCGGGCCCGGGGCTTCCGGTCATCTTCGTTCACGGCCTCGCTGGCGACCTTGAGATGTGGCGGGTGCAACTGGACCACCTCCGCCCCATGCGCCGCGCGCTGGCACTGGACCTCCGGGGCCACGGCCTCTCCGCGCTCCCGAAGGACGGTGACTACTCCATCCCCGCCTTGGCCTCCGATGTGCTGGCCGTGGCGGACGCCGCGGGCATCAAGCGCTTCGTCCTCGTGGGACATTCCATGGGCGGTGCCGTCATCCTCGCTGCTTCCCAGGGGGCGCCCGCCCGCGTGGCGGGCCTCCTCTTCGCAGACCCCGCGGGGGACGTGTCACGCCTGCCCAAGGACAGGTTGAATGCCATGGTGGCCAAGCTGTCCGGCCCAACCTACTTGCATTTCATGAAGGCCTGGTTCGGCGTGAATCTGGAGAACGGCAAAGAGGCGACGCGGGCCCTGGTTATGGCCGACCTGGAGAAGACCCCCCCTCAGGTGGTCCGGGCCGCCTATCTCGGCCTCGCCGAGTTCAAGGCCGCCTCCGCCCTGCGGTCCTTCAAAGGCCCCATGCTCACGGTAGTCCTCCCCGCCAGCGACCGCCCATCCAGCTACCAAAACCTCGTGCCCAACCTCCCCGCCATCAAGCTTGCAAACCTGAGCCACTGGCTGATGATGGATGATCCCGAAGGGTTCAACGCCATCCTAAACGGATTCCTTAGGCGGGCCGCCTCGAAAGGCACGCTGGCCGGAATGAGCGCGGGGCATCTTCGCGGGGCGTCGCCGTAGACCATTCGCCACGGCTCATGTACAATCACCTAAGTCCAGTTCACATTGACGGGCGGCGGCCCCATCGGAGCGCCGTCGCCTGGGAAAGAGTTAGGGTCTGCAGGTTGGCCGAGGGGACCGAGACAGGAGACTCGATAGGCGGCACCGACCGGGTATCGTCCCCGAGGGGCGAGAGCCGAGGCATGTTCGCGTTGCCCGCGCGCTGGCGCCTGGATCGGCGCCTGGGCATGGGCGGGCAAGCCGAGGTCTGGCTCGCCATGGACACGCAGCTCAAGGAGCCCGTGGCCATCAAGGTCTACGAGGGAGCCTTCTCGGGTGAGGCCCACGCTCGCTGGCGCCGTGAACTTCGCCTGGGCCGCTCCCTCCAGCATCCCCACCTCATCCGAATACACGAACTCATCGAGACCGAAATGGGTGTAGCCCTGGCCATGGAATACCTTCCGGGGGGCAGCCTCGCCGAGCGGTTGGCCAAGGAGGGCCCCTTCTCTCCCGCTCAGGTGGAGGATGTGGCCCTCCACGTGCTTGAGGCCCTGGCCTACCTCCATGCCCACGACATCGTCCACCGCGACGTGAAGCCGGCCAACATCCTCCTGGACGAGGAAGGTTCCTTGCGCCTGGCGGACCTCGGCGTGGCCAAGTCCTTGGCTCCCGCCGCCGATGCCACGCGGACGGTGCTCACGCCCGGCTCCCCCGCCTACATGAGCCCCGAACAGATCCAGAACGTCGAGGTGGGACCGCCCAGCGACCTCTACTCCCTTGGGGTCACTCTCTACGAACTCCTCACGGGGAAGCTGCCCTACGAAGGGAAGAGCACCTACGAGGTGGCCACGGGGCACCTGACGGGCGAGTTCCCAAGCCCTCGGCTTGCGCGTCCCGATTGCCCTCGCTGGCTCGCCCGCTTCATCCGGCGGCTCATGGAGAAGCGTCCCGAAGACCGATTCCCCAATGCCGAGGCCGCGCTGAAGGCCTTGGAGACCCGCCGCGGCCTCTTTTCACGCCGGATGCTCAGGAAACTGGCTCTTCGCTCGGCGGCTCTTCTTATAATGGTAGCCTTTGTCACGGCCGGTCTTCTGGCCTGGCACCGCGAAGGGGGCGCCGCAGCTCCCCGGGCTGTCCGAACGGCGCACGAAGGTAACAGGCTGCGCGGATTGGACGCCCAGGGGAACACGCTCTGGACGTTCACGACCCTCGCACCGATCCAACAAGTGGAGCAGGCGGACCTGGATGGCGATGGGAAGGAGGAGGTGATTGTCGCGAGCTACAATCCCGGCGAGCTTCAGGATCAGAGCCGGTCCG
This sequence comes from Acidobacteriota bacterium, assembly GCA_037445535.1. GTDB lineage: Bacteria > Acidobacteriota > UBA4820 > UBA4820 > DSQY01 > JAKAJA01. The sequence continues at coordinate 10,620 of JBBIKI010000077.1, forward strand.
CGTCCGCGCATACGCCTCCCCAAGTCCTTATCGTGAGTCCAGAGGGAAGGATTCTTAACGACTTTCGCCCCGAGGAGCAGATTCGAGATACTAGCTCGCCGGTTGCTCCGCCTCTCCTCTGGCCCTCGGCGAAGGTCCTGGACCTCCTGGCAGACGGCACCAGGCAGATTCTGATCAATGCCCACCACCGCTTGTTGGGAACGGCCTACCTCTGGCTTTATTGGCCCAAGCAGAACAGGTGGGACGAAATTCTCGACCACTGGGGCGGGTGGATTTACGCCGCCGTGCCAATGCCGGGGAGTCATCCGCCTTGCCTTCGCCTTCTGGGGTTTAACGGCGTGCTCGCCTCCCAGCCCATTGAGGCGGAGCTAGCAATCCGGCCGCCCCAAAGAGGATCGGTGGTCCTGCCCGGATCCCTGCCTGTTCTCGGGGTTTGGAGTACTTCTTCTGCCCAACTTCGATGGTACACGCCGCTCTCTCCAACGCTTTATAACTACCGCGATCCCGTGGAGGGATTCACCGTCCAGGCCGATGGGACGAGCAGATTCATGGTGAAGGGCAGAAGCACGATCGTGGACCGGTGGGGGAATCCGGTCTCAGGCCCCAACGCGGGGATGGACCGATCCGTCCAGCGGATGGAGCTACTTGGGAAGATCGGAGATCTCTACTGGAGGGCACCCGATTTCAGCCCTGCGGCCGTGCGCCAAACCATCACCACGCTCAAAAAGAAATTCGCGGCTCTTTTGCGCGAGAAGCCCGAGGAAACGTCCTTTCAGCAAGTCTGCGCCCGGGCTCTGGCGCGGGCGGGCGATCCGTCCGGGGGTGTTCAACTCCTCGAAAGCGCCTTGAAGGAGGACGGATTCAACGATTCCCTCCTCTTGAACTTGGGGCATCTCCTGGCCATTCAAGGGAACTTGGCCGAGGCCCGGCACGTCCTGGAGCATGGCTACCTCGACGAGGAGACTCCCGCTGGAGACTGGCTGTGCGTCAAGGTCCTGGGGCGCATCGCCATTGAGATGCGCGATGAGCGCTTGCTGAAAGCGCAGGAACTCATGCTGAGCAACAGGGGCTTCTCGATCACCACGGGTGAGGTCCTCGATGCCCGCGCCCGTCTGTGGTGGGATGACCCGATTCAGGCCGAATCTCAGCTAGGCTCCTACGACCTTGCCCCGGATGGAGAGGCCATCGCGTGCCTCACTCGCTGGCGCCTCCATGAAATCAAACCCGAAGATGTGGGCTTCATGACCGATTCGCTCCAGCGCAACCCCGACGCCGCCGGCGAATGCCTCATCGCCCGCGCCATGGCCCGCCTCAGCCTGGGGCACCCCAACGCCGCCGTCTCCGACTGCCTCGAAGCCGAGCGGCGCCTTTCCGAGCGAGCCCCCTGCGAGTTCTGGGCCTACCAGACCATGCAGCTCGCCCGCGCCTGCCACGCGAAGGCCCTACTCGCCTCTGGCCGCACGCAAGACGCCGCGGCACTGGCTAAAGAGATTCTCCCCAAGCTCCGGCCGGGGCTTCTGCCCTACCTTCTGGTTCGGCAGGTCCTGGCTTCAGCGGAGAGCAACGGCCGATCATCGTGGGAGCCGTCGCCTGACGGCGGCTTCTTCCCCCTCCCAAGCCGTCGCGACCGGGCGATCGCTCCTACGGCTCGGAATCGTGAAGGCCATATTTCTTGAGCTTGAGGTAGAGGGCGGGCCGGGAGATTCCCAGCTCCTTGGCGAGGGCGGACATGGAGCCGGTCTTCTCCCGGAGGCGCCGGGCCAGGTATTCCCTCTCGAAGGCATCGTTGGCGGCGCGCCAGTCCAGCGCCCACATCGCGCCCCCGTTCTCGTCCCCGGGCCGAACGTCCAAGGCCCGCCGGACGAGCCCGGCATCAATGCTTTCCCCGCGGGCCATGACGGTCAGGCGGCGAACCGTCGCCAGTAACTCCCGGACGTTGCCGTCCCATGCGTGTGCCACGAGACATCCTAAGGCCTCCTCCTCAAAACCTTTGACGCTCTTGCCCACCTCCCGGTTGGCCCGCTCCAGGAAGGCCGCGGCCAGCAGAGCGATGTCCTCGCGCCTCGCTGCCAGCGGCGGAAGCTCCACGATCATCTGCGCCAGGCGGTAGTAGAGGTCCCGCCGGAAGAGCCCCTCGTCCATGAGCGCCTTGAGATTCTGGTTGCTCGCGGCGATCACCCGAACGTCCACGGGTTTTCCTTTGGCGCTTCCCAAGGGATAGACCCGCTTGTCTTCGAGAACGCGCAACAGTTTGGGTTGCAGTCCGACGGGCATGTCTCCGATCTCGTCGAGAAAAAGGGTTCCGCCCGAGGCCGCCTCAAAATAACCGCCGCGGCGAGTGTCACTCCCTGTGTAGGCGCCCCGCTCGGCGCCGAAAAGTTCGCTCTCCAGCAGGGAAGCGGGAATGCTCGAACAGTTGACCGCCACCAGGAGCCGTCCGTTTCGCTTGGAGAGCCAATGGATGCGCCGGGCGAAGAGTTCCTTGCCCGTGCCCGTGGGGCCTAGAAGGAGCACACCCATATCCGTTCGCGCCGCCGAGTCCGCTAACTCCAAGGCTTCCACGATGACCGGGCTGCGCCCGAGGATGGGCTCCAGCCCGCTTCCGTCGGGCAGGCCGCTCCGCAGCCGGCGCACTTCCTCGGCCAGGGTTTCCACGGTCTGCCGCTGTTCCTGCAGGCTTTCTACCCAGTTCAGCAGAAACCGGAGGGCCACGGGGACCATCAGGAACGCATCGAGCCCTTGGCGGAGAGGATCGAACCCCTCCTTCAAAACGCCCACGAACGCCAGCCGCCGGCCGCCATCCTCTACGGGAACACATAGGGCCCGCGTGGCTGGACCGCCGATTCCGCCCACCTCGAAGCTCGTGGGCTTAGGCAAGAGAGCCGCGGCCTGGGCCAGGGCAGGCGAGACCCGGTCCTCGGGGAAGCCGCCGCAGAGGGCTTGCACCGTCAACGAGGCCCCAGAGATCTGGTAGCACTTCGCCGCCGTGCACCCCATGGTTTCTGCGAAGACTTCGCATAAGGCTTGGTAAGGCACGCCCGGCACCTTGAGGTCGAGCACCCGCTCCATGAGAGAGACCATGGAGAGGAAGGGCAGGCGGCGGCCCGCCCCCGTCAGACCGTCTCGGCCGGGCAGCACCCGGATGTCCACGACGCCTGAAATGGCCACATCCCCCAGTTTCTGGCCGAAGGCCATCCCCTCCGTAACCGCTTCTTTAAGAACGAGGTGCGCCTCTCCCAGCCCCAGGCTGGCACCCGCCGGCCAAAGTCCCGATGGAACCTTCTCTCCATCAAGAAAGGTGCCATTGGTACTGCCCAGGTCCCGGAAGGTGACCTTGCCGTCCCCCTCCAGCGCTAGCTCCAGATGCGCCCGAGAGACCCCCCGCGCCCGCACCGGAATGTCGCAGGAGACCTCCGACCCGATCCGCCACGGCCCCTCCCCCCGCAGGTGATAATGGATGCGGGCCAAGCCAGGAAGCGTGATGTCCAATACGTAGCGCATGCGGTCCTCGTGTCTA
>JBBIKI010000078.1:0-13929 GCA_037445535.1 Acidobacteriota bacterium
ACCGCACCCCGCCATTTATGGCCAGGGAATTCCGTGAGCCGGGGAAACGATAACCTCCGTCACTTGACACGCCCTCCGCATCCGGATAACCTTGCCCCAGTGGGAACAGCGTAAGGAGGCCAGGGGGAATGAGCGGGAACCTGGGACCGGGGACGTGCATCGGGGCCAGGAACACATCATCATGACACTCCGTCCCGTGGACGAGGGCCAGGCTCGGTTCTGGCACGGGTGGTCCGGGACGGCCCTCTGGTTGAAACCTAGGTTTAGCGCGGCCTTGGTGCTGCGTTAGGGCGACGCGAGAGCGCCCCTGGCAGTTGTCGTCGGTGGATGCCGGAGCCGGTCCCGTCCTGCTGGGGGGACGCGAGGCGGCGAGTCGGCCATGGGATGAGACATTGTGAGGAGGACGCGATGAAGCAGCGGGTCAGAAGAGCAGTTTTGGCGTGGGTGATCCTCGCGGCGGCGCTTGGCGTCTGGGCCTCGGGGACCTTGGTGGAAGAGCAGGGAGCCCGAGCGTCGGCCGAAGGCGGCGCCTTCGCCGCGCGGGCGGACGACCCGAGCGCCCTCTTTTACAACCCGGCGGGCATCGCCTTCCAGGGCAGCGCGTTCATGACCGGCTTTGATTTCGTCAACGAACACATGAAGTACAACGGCCCCGCCGGCAACCTCAAGGGCCCCGAAAAAACATACTGGCCGTTGTATATGTACCTCACGTACCGCACGCCCGGCCGGGTCTCTTTCGGCCTCAGCGTCAACTCTCCCCACGACCTCGCTACCGAATGGCCCAGCAACTGGGCCGGCGCCGCCATCTCGGAACGGACCTTGCAAAAGGCCATTTACACCACACCCACCATGGCGTGGCGCTTTGGTGACAAGTGGGCCATGGCCCTCAGCGCCAACTTCGTCCATTCCACCATCTATCTCCGCCAGGGAATCTTTTTCCCCCCCATCCCCTACCCCACGCCGCCCCTCACGCGCACTCCCGCCCCGGGGATGGGCGTCCTCAATGGCACCGCCAACGGCGTGGGCTGGGGCCTGAGCGTCCTGGGCAAACCCACCGAGCACTGGCAGGTGGGATTCAATTTCCGCGATAAGGTCCATCTGAAATACACGGGCGAAGTGACGTTCTACAACATCCCCACGAAGCCCGACTTCACGCCCCTCTTCCCCACCACCGTCGCCGCGGGCGACCTTACCCTGCCCCGCACGTATACCCTCGGCGTGGCCTATAAGGCCGATAAGTGGTCGCTGGAAGTGGACGCCACCCGGCAAGAGTGGAGCTGCTTCGATACCCTGGCCATGCACTTCTCGCCCAACCAGGGAAAGGTCCGCGATTCGGTGGTGCCTCAAAACTGGAAGGACATCTATAAGTACAAGGCCGGCTTCGAGTACAAGCTTTCCGGCCGCTGGAGCTACGGCCTCGGGTACTTCTACGACCAGAGCCCCGTGCCCGACCAGTACGCCTCCCCCATCCTCCCCGACTCGAACCGCAACGGATTCACGGGCGGCCTCATGTACCACGCCAAGCATTGGAACGTGGACAGCTACCTCATGTACCTGCCCTTCCAGGACAAGCACGTGCCCGCCACCACGCCATTCATCCCCGGAACCTACAAAGCCTATGCTTATCTGGGCGGCGTTTCCGTCACCTACAAGTTCTAAGGGAGGAGCCCTGAGATGAACCTGAGAAAGTCCCTGCTCATCCTCGCGGCCGGCCTCCTGGTGGCGTCCGCCGCCTTCGCCCAGGCCCCCGACTTCAGCAAGATCGTGGTGCTGGGTGACAGCCTCTCGGCAGGTTATTACGGCCTGTCGCTCAACCAATACGGCCAGCCCAAGAGCTACGCCAACCTCATTTCGGAGAAGGCGGGCCACCCCCTCACCTTGCCCCTCATCAGCTACCCCGGCATCCCCATCCAGGAGAAGCTCAAGGGCTTCGACCCGGTGACGGGCTTCCCCATTCTGGTCCCCGTCGGGACCACCATGGGCTCTCTCATGAACCCCGCGAGCCAGCCCACGAACCTCGCCGTTCCCGGCCAGACCTCCGTGGACTGCCTCACCAAGAAGCCCGCTATTCCGCCATCGAGCATCACCGACATCATTCTGGGCTTCCCGAGCGTCTACCTCCAGGGTAAGGCTCCCGCGAGCCAGGTGGGCCTCGCCGCGACCCTGCAGCCCACCTTCGTGATCGTCTGGATCGGTGCCAACGACGTGCTCGGCGGCGCCGCCACGGGCAACCCCAACTACACCGTGCCCGCCGCCGTCTTCGCCCAGGTCTACCCGGGCATCGTGGGCTCCATGGCCCAGACGGGCGCCAAGATGCTCCTCATCACCATCCCCGACGTGACCGTGATCCCCGCCTTGAGCAAGGGTTCCACCCTTGCCGCCGAAGGCATGCCCATCGGCCGCTTCGGCATGACGAAGAAGGACTACGCTACGCCTTACTCCCATGAACACATCAAGCTCATCCTGGAGGGCAAGGATCCTGGGCCCTTAGGCCCCGGTGAAATCCTGCACGCCGCGGATGTACCTAAGATTCAGGCCATCGTGGATGCGGACAACGCCGTGATCAAGGCCGTAGCCGCCCAGTTCCACTGCGCCGTTTTCGATTTCAACTCCTTCCTCGCGAAGGCCGCGAAGCACGGCTACACCCTGCCCAACGGCGTAAAACTCACGACCGACTACTTGGGCGGTCTCTTCGGTTTGGACGGGGTTCATCCCACCGTGACGGGACAGGCCATCATCGCCCGCGAGGCCACCAAGGCTATCAACAAGTATTACGGCACGGCCCTGCCCCTGGTAGACGTGCAGAGCGTCAACCTCACCGATCCCCAGGGCTTTCAAATGTCCCCAGGCGCACTGCCCATCAGCGTTCCCTCCTCCGCCTACTCGGAATTCACTTCCAGCCCGTCGTTGCATCAGTAGCGGACGAGACGGCGGCACCACCCAAGAGCGGGCCTTTGGGCCCGCTCTTTTTCTTTGCCGGCGTGGAAAAGCGCGAGGCGCGAGAAGCGAGGCGCGAGGCGCGAGGCGCGAGGAACACCATGTCGCGGACTTCGTAGGCGCGCTCTCCTGAGCGCGATCTTTTCCCCAAGGGAGGTGAGCGGCAAGCAGTAAGTGAACCGCGCCGTACCTGGAGCGGCCATCTCCTTTCCCAAATCCCAAATTCCCCTTTCCCCTTCCCCTCTCCCGGCCCTTCGTCTATACTAGTAGCTAGTGCTGGAGCGTTGATGGACAAGAAGATCATCCTTGTGACGGGGGCGAGTTCGGGCATCGGCGAGGCCGTGGCCGCCAAACTCGCGCAGGAGCATCACACGGTCGTGCTCACGGGACGCAACCGCCAGAAAATCGAGGCGGCGGCACGGGACATGGCCAGCAAGGGACAGCGGGTGGTAGCGATCCCCGGAGACATGACGGTCGAGGAGGACGTCCGGGCCATCGTGGCCGAGTCCCTCAAGACCTTCGGGACCCTCCACGCGGTGGTGCACAGCGCGGGCGTGTTCCGCATGAACCGCCTGGAGGCCACGCCCACGGACGAGTGGCGTCAGGTCCTGGACACGAACCTCACGTCCACGTACTTCTTGATCAAATACCTTCTGCCCCATTTCTATAAACAGGGCGCGGGCCACGTCATCGCCCTGTCCTCCATCGCGGGCAAGATCGGGTTCCCCCAGGAAACCGCCTACTGCGCCAGCAAATGGGGTCTCATGGGCTTCCTGGCGGCCCTGCGCCTGGAGGCAGCCCCGAAGGGCGTCAAGGTCACGGCCATTCTGCCCGGAGCGACCCTTACCCCGGCGTGGAACACCTTCGGCGGCAAACTTCCCAGGGAAACAATGATGGCCGCTGAGACTGTGGCCGAGGCCGTGTCCTACGCCCTCTCCCAGCCGGCGGTAGCCAACGTGGACGAGATCCACCTCATGCCCTCGCGGGACCCCTTCGGCCCCGCCGGCAAGGCCTGACTCGCAGGAAAATAAGGGGAAAACCATGACCGTTGATGAAGCCATCGTCACAGCCCTGAAGTACGAAAACAAGGTGCGGGACCACTACCTCTGGGCCGCCACCAAGTCGGACGACCCCAAAGGCAAAGTGTTCTTTGAGGTCTTGGCCAAGGAAGAGCAGGGCCACGTGGACTACCTTGAGTCTCGCCTCACGCAGTGGCGCGCCGAGGGCAAGCTCTCCGCCGACCCCATTGGCACCGCCATCCCGGCCCCCGATTTTCTTCAGAAGGGGCTGGAGATGATCAAGGCCTCTCAGGAGAAGCGGGACTACAGCGACGACTACAAGCGCCTCTTCACGGCCCTCAAGCTCGAAGAAGAAGTGAGCACGTATTACAAGGGGCTCGTGGAAACCCTGTCAGATCCCAATGCCAGGGCCATGTTCGGACGGTTTCTTGAGATTGAGGACGGGCACACGGCCATCGTCCAGGCCGAGGTGGACGTCCTCACCCGCACGGGCTTCTTCTACGAATTTCAGGAGTTCAACCTGGAAGAGTAGGCAAGGGGCAATGGGCAGTGGCAGTTGGCAGCAGGCGATAGGCGATAGGCAGTAGGCAGAACACGAAGGGACCGGGCGGCCGCTGGCCTCTGGTCCCTTCGCCGTCTCGCGTCTCGAGCCTTACCGCCGCTCCTCTCGCCTGGCCCGGGCGAGCATGATCCACGCGAGGACCACCACCACGGCGGCCACTGAACCAGCCGTAATGTAAGGCACGGACACCCCGAACTCCTTGAAGGCGAAGACCCCCCAGAAGGGCCCCGTGATGCGGGCCAGGGACGCCATGGATTGGAAGATGCCCAGGATGCCGCCTTGTTCCTCCGCCGTGGACAACCGCGACACGAGCGACGATAAGGTCGGCGAAGTAAACCCCGCGCCGAGGGCCAGCAGAACGAGGAACGCCATGAGATGCCCTATGGACGTGGCGGCCAGGATGAGCAGGTAGCCGGGCACGAGGAGAACGGACCCCGTGAGGATGAGCTTCCTCTCGCCGAAGCGCTTCACGAGACGGCCGATGAGCCCCCCTTGGATGAACGCCGCCAGCACGCCTACGAAGACGAAGAAGTACATGACGTGGGCGGTGTCGAGGTGCATCGTCTCATTCAGAAACAGGGCAAACGTCGACTCGAAGTTGGCGAAGGCGAAGGTCGTGAGGAAGAAGATCACGAGGACGAGCCCGATCTGCGGATGGCGGAGCGCTTCCATGAGCCGGGTGACGGAGAACCAGCCGCGGCGGACGCGATTGGGAGCGGTCTGGGCGCGCCGCTCGGCGGGCCACGTTTCGGGCAGGGCGAAGATGGTCATGAGGAGCGCCCCCGCGGAGAGGGCAGCGGCGAAGAAGCCCGGGGCCCGGGCTCCGAAATACTCATTGGCGGCGCCGCCGATGGCCGGACCTAGAATGAAGCCAAGGCCAAAGGCCGCGCCGATGAGCCCCATGCCCTTGGCCCGTTCCTCTGGCTTAGTGACATCGGCGATAACGGCCTGCGCCGTGGCCACGTTGGCTCCCGCGATGCCGTTCACGGCCCTCGCCACAAAGAGGAGCCACAAAGAATCCTGCATGGCGAAGAGAAAATAGCCCATGACGGTCCCGGCCAGAGAGAGGATGAGGATGGGCCTGCGACCCACGGCGTCCGAGAAGCGCCCCAAAATCGGGGCGAAGATGAACTGCATGAGTGAGTAGGCCGCCATGAGGAGGCCGAAGACCGCGGGCGACGGTTGGTATTTGTCACCGTAAAGCGGGAGGAGGGGGATGACGATGCCGAATCCCATGAGGTCGATGAAGACGATAAGAAACACGGTCAGAAGGGATCGCTTGCGATTCTCCAAAGGGCGGCTCCGCTGAGCCCCGCCGTGTCCTCGCGGCGCGGGCTAATCAGGGATTGTAGCCCAACCGGGCCTTATTTGCCAAAGCCCAGGCGGATTGGGAATTGGGAATCGGGAAGGGCGAAGGAGATCGAATTTCCAACCGGCTGGAAGCAACGTGCGGCGTAACCGGCACGCGAGATGGGCCACCGCGAGGAGCAGAGGCGCAACAACGCCCCCGGCCCTTTGACAGCGGACGGGGGCGTTGGCCTAAAGCAGGGAGGGCACGGCGCCCTCTCCTCTCTTTACCTTTTACTTTTTCTCTTCCCCGCTTGGTTTCTTGAAGAGGTCCTCGCTGAAGCCGGGGTTGATCTTGACGGACGTGAGCTTGGAGGAGGACTTCACCTCACCCTTGACCTTCTGGACCGACTCGAAGGGAACTTTCAGGCCCGACACGGGGGTGAAGGCGCTGAAGACCTCGATCACATCCGTCGGCCCCTCCTGGGTCTGGGCCCGCTGTTTGGTGCCGAGCACGGTACCGTCGGCGGCCACGTAGACTCGAAGGGCGCCGTCGCCGGTCTTCACCAGCACGTCGTTGGCGTCCTTGCCTTCGAACTGCGTCTTGCCGATGAGCTGGCCCTGGAGTTTGCCTTCAAGGGCCTGCTGGAGGAGGAGGGCGCAGCCCGCCTCCGTGTAGAGCCCGCGCTTCATCTCGGCGACCGCCGAACCGGGCAGATCGCGGACGTTGGGGCCCATGGTCATCCAGCCCTTGTCGCCGTCCACCACCTGAACCATGGCGCCCATGGGCGTGGTAATGGAATTGTGGAGCCTTGCGGGCAGGACGAACGTGGCCGAGCCCTTGAGCTCCATCTCGCCCATGGGCGTCTTGAGGGTGGTCGCTCCCTCGCTGGCCATGTTCTTAAGGCCTCGCAGGGCCGGCTCGCCCGCGGCCCTGGCGGCCATGAGGAGGACGTCGGTCCCCGCCTTCAGGGTCTCGGCGGTGGCCTCGGGAATGATCTCCTTGGGCTTGGGTTCGGGGATGGTGATGTCGATGGTGTTCACGGGACCGAACGTGGACAGCGGTTTGTCGAACTTGCTGGCCACGCCCACGGCCAGAACCGTGAGAACGTCGGGGTTCAGATGCTTCTGGGCGGCCTTGAGGACGTCCTCCTTGGTGACTTTCTCGATGGCGTCCCGCAGCTTGACGTTGAAGTCCGCCGGATAACCGTACAGCTCATAGGTGGCGAGGCGGCCGGCGATCTTGCCGGTGGAATCGAACTCGAACGCGTAGGTGTTGAGGTAGCCTTCCTTGGCCTTCTTCAGCTCCTCGTCGGTGACGGGCTCCTGGCGGATCTTCTTGATCTCGTCGAGGATGGTGGCGATGGCCTCGGCGGTGCTGTGAGGCTTGGTGGCCGTGTAAAAATAGAAGGCCCCGGGGTGATCGTAGGCGGGCACCATGAAGCCGCCCGCGCCGTAGGCCAGGCCCTTGAGGGTGCGGACCTGGGTGAAGATACGGGAGGACATGCTCCCGCCCAGGATCTCGGACATCATGTTGATGGCGGGGTAGTCGGGATCGTCCAGGCGGAGGCCCAGCTCGCCCAGCAGGACGGTGGTCTGCTCCTGGTCGGTCTTCTCCACGTAGTTGATGGAGGGCTTGGGCTGGGGAATCGCAGGCCCGGCGAAGACCGGGGCGGGGCCGGAGGCTTGCCATCCCTTGAAGGCTTCGGCGAGCTTCTGTTTCATATCGGGGGCCTTGAAGTCGCCCCATACGGCCAGGATCACGTTGTCGGGCCGGTAGAGGGCCTTCTGGTAGCCCAGCAGGTCCGCGCGGGTCAGAGCGTCCACGTCGTCGTACTCATACTCCCTGGCGAAGGGGGACTTCGCGCCGTATACGAGCTGGAGGAACTCACGCCGCGCGATACCCATGACCTCGTCGTTGCGGCGGGAGATCATGCCGTTGAGGTGGGTCTTGGCCAGGTCGATCTTGTCCTGGGCGAAGGCCGGCTCCTCCAGGAACTCGGCGAAGAGCGGCAGGACCTTGTCGAGCTGCTCCGTGAGGGTCTTGGCGGAGACCACGCCGTAGGTGTCGCCCACGTTGGTCTCGATGGAGGCTCCGATGCGCTCCAGGAAGTCGTCCACCTGGTCGCCGGTCATTGACTTCACGCCGCCCGTTCGCTGGACCTCGCCGAAGAGGGCGCAGAGGGCCGGCTTGGAGGGGGGTTCGGCCACCTTGCCGCCCTTGACCAGGGCCCGCATGGACACGAGGGGCAGCTCGTGGTCCTCGATGAGGATGAGCCTCATACCGTTGGGGAGGGTCTCGCGGACCACCTGGGGCATGGTGATGGGATGGAGCTTGGGATACGTGAGCTTGTCCACGTAGGTTTTGGCCGGGGCCTTGGTGGCCGTCACGGCGGCGGCCTTGGGAGCCGGCGCGGGCGCTTTCTCCTGGGCCGCTAAGGACACGGCGGCCATCCCGCACAAAAGGGCGGCCGCGGCGGATACGCGAAGCATCGTCTTGATGGTCATGGCCGCCTCCTTTACTTCTCGGATTTGGCGGGCGTCGTCTCGATCATGCCCACCGTCCGGTTGGATTTCGCGAAGGTCGTTTTGGCGATGCGCGTCACGTCCTGGGCTGTCACCGCGTCGATGCGGTCCAGGTACGTGAACATCTGGCGCCAGTCGCCCTGGAGGTTCTGGGCCATGGCGAGCTGCATGGCCAGGCCCATGTTGCTGTCGATGCCGTCGATGAAATGCATCTTGGCGCGGGCCTTCACCCCGTCCAGCTCGTCCTTCGTGATGGGCTCCGTCTGGATCTTGTCCAGCTCTGCGTAGATGGCGGCCTCGCACTCGGCGTTGGTCTTGCCCTTGTTGGCCACGGCCATGATGGTGAAGAGGCCGGGGAATTTCTCACCCTCGAAGGAGGGCATGGCGGCGGCGTAAAGGGCCACCTTCTTCTCCTTCACCAGGCCCTTGTAGAGGCGCGACGAACGCCCGCCGCCCAGAACGTCCGCGAGCACGTCGTAGGCCGCGTTGTCGGGATCGTTGATGTCGGGCCGGTGGTAGCCGATGACCAGGAAGGGCTGGGAGGGATCATCCATGATGATGCGCTTCTCGGCGCGCTGGGGAGGCTCCACGGTGATGGGCCCCTCGGGCTTGGCACCGGCGGGGATCTTGTCCAGGTATTTTTCCAGGACGGGCATGGCCGTCTTGGGGTCCACATCGCCCACGATGGCCACGGTGAGGTTCTTGGCGCAGTAGTACTTGCTGAACCAGTCCTTGGCCTGCTGGCGCGTGATGGCCTGCAAGTCGCTCATGGAGCCGATGACCCACGAGCGGTACATGGCGGCGGAGTAGGCCACGGGGAAGAAGTCGTTGAAGAGCCGCATGGTGGGGCGGCTCTCCCCCATGCGCTTCTCCTCCATGATCACGTCCTTCTCCTTGTAGAACTCGCGCAGGACGGGATGGGTGAAGCGGTCCGATTCGAGGGCCGCCCAGAGCTCGAGCCTGTTGGACGGCAGCGAGTAGTGGTAGACGGTCTGGTCGAAGCCCGTGAAGGCGTTCAGGCCCGAAGCGCCCTGCTGCTCCAGGATCTTGTCGAAAGCGCCCGTGTCCGAATACTTCTGCGCCTCTTCCTGGTCCTTCTTGAAGGCCGCTTCGTACTGCTTCAGTTTTTCCGGATCGGGCTTGGGACGGCGCAGGCGCTCGGCGCGCAGGGCTCCGAAGGCCTGGTCCTCCTTCGCCATGGCCGCTTCTTCCTTGGCGATGTCCTTGGTGCCGATGGTGGTCGTCCCCTTGAAGGCCATGTGCTCGAAGATATGGGCTAGCCCGGTGGCGTTCTGCTGCTCGTTCACCCCGCCCACGTCGGCGTAGGTCACGAAGGAAGTCACCGGCGCCATGGGCCGGGGAAGGAGGATGACCTTGAGGCCGTTGGGGAGGGTCTTCTCCACCACCTTGCTCTCCAGGTCCTTGAAGCCTTGGGCCCGCGCCGGCGCCGCGAGGGCCAGCACCGCCAAGCCCGCCGCGACCAGCGCCGCCGTCCGATGGGTTCTCATGTCCTTGCTGCTCCTTTCGATGGGGGCAATGTCCCACTCACCTCACCCTCCCGCGCGGACGCCCCGAACCGGCCGCGCGCGAGCCTGATTCCCTGGTCTCATATCATGTAAAAAATCCCCAATGCACGAATTACGCGGGCGGGTTGAGGAAAGTTTCAGGGATGCGGGAATGAGGGGATGCCGTGAGCCGTGAGCGGTGAGCGGTGAGCGGAGTAAGACAACCCTCGCCCAGGGCGGTCCCTTTTCCGAATTCCGCTTTCTCCTCCCCCTACCGTCCCGTCCTCTTGTACCCTTCGGCCTCCGTGTACCAGCCCAGTTGGGCGCCGGTGGCGGCGTCGTAAACGAAGCAGCGCTTCTCGCCGAAGTGGGCCGAGGCGGCCTGAGCGGCCTCCCCTTGGCCGGAAAGGCCCAGGGCCTCCCACTTGGCCCCGTCCACCATCACGTCGCAGCGCTTCGGGTCCGCCCGGAGGACGGTCCCCTCCCGAGCCATGGCCTCCCAGCGGCTTGCCATCTGGGCGCGCTCCTTTTGCTCTGCCGCCGCCCTGGCGGGGTCGGGTTTCAAGATCATGGGCGCCAGGAGGCTCCAGCCCAGGAACGCGAGGATACCCAGGACGATCACCCCGACACCGGCCAAGGCCAGCTCGCCCCTGGGGCTCAGGCTGAACCGGCTCCGCTTGCCCGGGTGCACTTTCCGCTTGCCTTTGCCCTTTCCCATTCGGACCCTCCCCCTGGCCTCGGCTTAGCCTTACTACGAAGGCGCGCTCCCCCGTCCCTTCGATTATAATCGGGAATCTGCTCGCCCGGCCGGGCCGGGGGAATGGGCACATTCGGATTTGGGATTTGGGATATGGGATTTGGGATTTGGGAAAGACACGCCGCTTCGGGCACGCCTGGTTTTCCGCTCACCGCTCACTTCGCCCAAGGAGGGCAGGAATAGCGGAACGCGGCAGGAGTGCCGGGACGACGGCGTCTCCTCATCCCCGGCATCCAGGCATGCCGTCATCCCGGCATCTCGTTCTGCGAAAAAGGAGCCATACATGACCGGTCAGGAACCAGCGGGCATCAACCCCCTTCCCGGGTTCGAGGGATTGAACGACAAGGACCACGCCTTCCTCGCGGGCCTTTTCACGCGACACGACTACGGCCCTGGAGAGTGGCTCTTCCACGAATCCACTCCCCGCCAGTGGTACGGCATCGTGGCCTCGGGCGAGGTGGACCTCATCATCGGCCTCCACGGGGCCACGAAACGGGTCGGTACGGTCACCGTGGGGGGCGCCCTCAGCCAGGGCCTCCTCGTGGACGACACGCCCCACGTGGCGAGCGGCTTCACGAGGGACGGCGCCTCCGTCCTTCAGCTCTCCAAAGCCCACATCGAGCGCGTCCGTGAAGAGCGCCCCGACCTCTTCTACCGCCTGGTGGCCCGCATGAGCCGGTTTCTCAAGGAGCGCATCCAGATGGCGGCGGCCCTGGACATCGGAACCTCCACTTCGGAGATCTCGGGACTAACGCGCTCGGAGCACGACCTTCTGGGGACCCGCGAGGTGCCCGTGGAGGTTTACTACGGCGTGCAGACCCTCCGGGCCCTGGAGAACTTTCCCATCTCGGGGGTCAAGCTCTCGGGGTTCCATCACCTCATCGACGCCCTGGCCTTCGTGAAGAAAGCCTGCGCCTTGGCCAACCGCGACCTGGGCATCCTGGACGAAGCCAAGACCCAAGCCATCGCGGCGGCGTGCGATGAAATCCTCGCGGGCAAATTCCACGACCAGTTCGTCGTGGACATGATCCAGGGCGGGGCGGGCACCTCCACGAACATGAACGCCAACGAGGTCATCACCAACCGGGCACTGGAACTGCTCGGACACGCCAAGGGCCACTACCAGCACCTCCATCCCAACGACCACCTGAACCTCAGCCAGTCCACCAACGACGTCTATCCCACGGCCGTCAAGATGGCCGTGAATCTCACCCTGAAGGACACGCTGGCCGCCATGGGCGAGCTCAAATCGGCCCTGGAAGGCAAGGAGCGCGAGTTCGCCGATGTCATTAAGATGGGGAGGACCCAGCTTCAGGACGCGGTCCCCATGACCCTGGGGCAGGAGTTCGGCGCTTGGGCCGTCATGGTGGGAGAGGACATGGAACGCCTGCGGGAAGCCGGGGCGCTGCTGAAAGAGATCAACATGGGAGCCACGGCCATCGGCACGGGCCTCAACAGCCCGCCCGGGTATGCGGACGTGGTCACCCGGAGGCTTCGTGAGGTGAGCGGGGTCGACGTGGTCAAGAGCCCCAACCTCGTGGAGGCCACCCAGGACTCGGGGTCCTTCGTCCAGATGTCCGGCGTCATGAAGCGCGTAGCCGTGAAGCTGAGCAAGATCTGCAACGACTTGCGCCTCCTCTCCTCGGGCCCGCGGTGCGGCCTTCACGAGATCGACCTGCCGCCCATGCAGCCCGGCTCCTCGATCATGCCTGGCAAGGTCAATCCCGTCATCCCCGAGGTGGTGAACCAGGTGGCCTTCCAGATCATCGGCCACGACATGACCATCACCATGGCCGCTGAGGCGGGCCAGCTAGAACTGAACGTGATGGAGCCCATCATCGCCTACAACATGCTCGGAGGCCTCCTCCTCCTGCGCAACGCCTGCGTCACCCTGGCCAGCCGCTGTATCGTGGGGATCAAAGCCAACCGCGACCAGTGCCGGCGCTACGTGGAACACAGCATCGGCCTCGTGACGGCCCTCAACCCCGTGCTGGGCTACGAACGCTCCGTGGCCATCGCCAAGGAGGCCCTGGACACGGGCGGAAGCGTCTATGACCTGGTCCTCGCCAAGGGCTGGCTCTCCAAAGAGGCCCTCGACGATCTTCTCAGGCCCGAAAACATGGTGGGCAAGCATTAGCAGGGAGCGCAGCACCAAGAGGGGGGCGGAGCCTCCCTCTTGGAGATCCTAGCGCGCCGTGCGTCTGGCTTTGCCAGCGCAAAGGCGCAGCCCATCCCCGAGGAGTTCAGCGGAGCGGCCGCAGGGAGCGCAGCGCCAAGAGGGGGGCGGAGCCTCCCTCTTGGAGATCCTAGCGCGCCGTGCGTCTGGCTTTGCCAGCGCAAAGGCGCAGCCCATCCCCGAGGAGTTCAGCGGAGCGGCCGCAGGGAGCGCAGCGCCAAGAGGGGGGCGGAGCCTCCCTCTTGGAGATTGCGGAGGGTGAGGGATTCGAACCTGCGCGGCCTAGAAGCCTCGCCGGCGTCGGAGTCCGCCGGCTTGCGTTTCAAGGCCGCCCACGGTTCCCGGGGCGGGTCCCTCCCGGTTAAATCGGTACCGGGATGTTCTTGAAACACAGGTTCAGCTTACGCAGCCTGCCGTCGGGGGAACGCCGCAGGTCTTGGTTCCAAGGAGGCCCAGCAGGCAGCCCTGCGAAGTGGCCCTGGATGCGGCCTTCTCATCCCTCACATAACCACGTCCTTTGCGGGATGCCTTCGAAGGAGCCCTTTGGCGGAGGGTGAGGGATTCGAACCCCCGGTCCTTTGCAGGACTCTGGTTTTCAAGACCAGCGCGATAGGCCGCTCTGCCAACCCTCCGCCCGTTAACCATAGCCGGGCGGAACGGGCGGGTCAAGACCAGGTGGCCTCCCGGCCCAACGTTCGCCATAGTATTCTCTTGCAGGCGACAGCCCTCTCAAAGGACATAGCGCCAAACTCACGTAGGAGCTTGGCGCTATGGAATCTGGCACCCGCTGTCGTGCCGCGAAACTGATGCCTCTTCTCATGAACAGTTTGGCGGGATCAGCCCTCTCCACCCTGGCCCTGGTTCTGGTTCTTCTTGGGATGCTTGGCGGGATTATTCTGGCCGCCGCCCTGACCCTGGCCCCCGCCTTGGCCCTGCATCTTATGCTGGCCTCCACCTTGGCCCTGCATCTTGTTCATGCCCTGACCTTGGCCCTGCATCTTGTGCTGGCCTCCACCCTGGCCTCCACCTTGGCCTTGCATCTTATTCATGCCTTGCCCCTGGCCTTGAATCTTGTTCATGCCCTGGCCCTGGCCTTGCATCTTGTTCATGCCTTGCCCCTGGCCTTGAATCTTGTTCATGCCCTGACCCCGCCGCCACGT
>JBBIKI010000079.1:0-4415 GCA_037445535.1 Acidobacteriota bacterium
CCTCTGAGGGGCACCGTGCCAGGACCGCCTCCACGAGTGCGGCACCGAGGACGGGACCGTCGCTCATGAGGACGAGCTGCTTGACGAGGGCCTGGAGCTGGCGGACGTTGCCCGGCCAGGCACAGCGCCTCAGGGCCTGAACAGCGCCCTCCTCGAAGCCCCGAACCGCCTTGCCAAATTCCCGGTTGGCCACCTGCACAAAGTGCTCGGCGAGCAGGAGGATGTCCTCCTCCCGTTCGCGGAGGGGCGGCACGTGGATGAGCACGTCCGCGAGCCTTTGGTAGAGCGCCTCGCCGATACTCCCGTCCGCCAGCAGACCGGTTGGATTATGGCTCGTGGCGGCCACCATGCGCACGTCCACGGGCCGGGATTCAACGCTGCCCAGGGGGACCACGCGCTTCTCTTCAAGGACCCGCAGGAGCTTGGGTTGAAGCCCCACGGGCACGTCCGAGATCTCGTCCAGAAACAGGGTGCCCCCGCTGGCCTTTTCGAAAAGCCCGGCTCGGCTTGTGCCGGCACCCGCCCTGGCACCCCGCTCCACGCCGAAGAGCTCACCCTCCATGAGATCCTCGGGAATGGCCGCGCAGTTGATGGGCACGAAGGGGCCTCCCGACCGCCTGGAGAGCCTGTGGATTCGCCGGGCGAAAAGATCCTTGCCGGCACCTTCGGGCCCCCACAGGAGCACGGAAGAGCCCGTGGGCGCCACCCGGGCCACGGCTTCGATCTCCTCCAAGAGCCGGGGAGACTTGCCGATGATGGGCTCAAGCCCGTCCGCGTTGGCGATGAGGCCCGCCTCGACCTGCCGGATCTGGGCCTTCAAGTCTCCCACCGCGTTGTCCTTCTGCCGAAGTTCCTCCGCCCATCTAAGAACCAGCCTGCATAGGACGAAGATGACAGGCAGGGCATCCTGGTGATGAAGGAGCGGATTGTCCCCGTCCTTCGCCACGCCGAGGAAACAAACCTTTCGGTGGTCGTAGGCGACGGGAATGGATACGAGGTGCCTGAGGCCGCGTGGCGTGTCGAGCCTGAATGTGCCCATGGCCGGCAAGGCCGCCGCCTGCTGGGCCATGGCCGGATCGATGATCTCCTCCGGGAAGGTTCCGTCGCTCGCCTTCAAGGCAAACGTATCTCCTACCTTTTCATAGCAAACCACGGCCTGGCAACCAAGAGACTCCTGAAGGAAACCGCAAAGCATGGCCCATTCCAAACCGGCCTTGCCCTCGGCAAGAAACGTTCCGACCATGTGCGCCACGTCTTCCATGGTGAACTGGCGCCGATTCAAACCCAGGTCCGCCGAGGGCCGGCTGGGGGTGATAGAGGTCAGGCTCATAAGGCTGAGGTGGTCGGGCAAGCACGCGGCCGGCATGCGCTCCGTCGCCGTGTCCACCCGCTGCACCAGGGCGTCTCCCAATCGCAGAATACTCCCCCGCGCCAAGGTCCCCTCCGAGGCCCGCACCTCGTCCAGGAAGGTCCCATTCGTGCTCTTCAGGTCTCTGAACCACAGCTCGCCTTTTTCTCGCCTGACTTCCACGTGCCTGCGAGAAATCCCCAGGCCCCGGATGGGGATATCGCAGTCCAGGCTTGCCCCCAGCGTCCACGGGCCCGATTCAGAAAGGAAGAGGTCCAGGGATAGCGGCGTGCCCAGCACGACCCTGAGGTGAATGGGCAAATGTGCTCCCGATCTCATGACGGCTTCCTCCTGCTTACCGGTTCGCGTCCATCGGATTACCCATGGATGGCCCTCTTGTCCACCGCCAGGGCCGCTTCCTTGATGACCTCGGACAACGTCGGGTGCGCATGGCAGGTCCGAGCGAGATCTTCGGCGCTGGCCTTCATCTCCATGGCCACGACGGCTTCGGCGATCATGTCGGAGGCCCGGGGCCCCAGAATATGGACGCCGAGGAGGCGGTCCGTCTCTGCGTGAGCCACGACCTTCACGAGGCCCTCGTCCTCGCC
This sequence comes from Acidobacteriota bacterium, assembly GCA_037445535.1. Classification (GTDB taxonomy): domain Bacteria; phylum Acidobacteriota; class UBA4820; order UBA4820; family DSQY01; genus JAKAJA01. Next base: position 1,957 of record JBBIKI010000079.1, read on the forward strand.
CAGACTCTTGGCGCGGCCGTTGCCCTTGAAGTAGAACTTGCCTGTCTTGATGGGGATCCCTTTGGCCTTGGCCTCGTCTTCGTTCATACCCACGGTGGCGAGCTCGGGCCAGGTGTACACCACGTTGGGAATGGCCTCGTAGTTCACGTGGCCCGGCTTGCCCGCGAGGAGTTCAGCCAGGGCCACTCCTTCGTCCTGGGCCTTGTGGGCGAGCATGGGCCCGCGGATGAGATCGCCGATGGCGTAGACGCCCGGAACGCTCGTCTGGAAACGGTCGTCCACCTTAACGCGGCCGCCGTCCAGAGCGACGCCCGCTTCGGCCAGCCCCGCCGAGTCGGCGCACGGCTTTCGGCCCACGGCCACGAGGACCTTGTCGCCGGTGATGGCCTCCTCCTCGCCTCTGGCGTTCTGGACCGTTAAGGTGACGGCTTCGCCTTCGGCCTTGGCCCCCGTGACTTTGGCTCCGAGACGGAAGATCATGCCCTGGGCCTTGAGGGACCGCTCCAGGAAGGTGGAGAGCTGGACGTCCGCGAAAGGCGCCACGCGGGGCAGGAGCTCCACCACGGTGACCTTGGCGCCCAGGCGGTTCCACACGCTCCCGAGCTCCAAACCGATGGCCCCGGCGCCGATGACGATGAGGTGGGCGGGAACCTTGTCGAAACAGAGCGCTTCCGTGGAGGTCACCACCGTGTCTCCGCCGAAGGGAAGGAAGGGCAGTTGAACCGGAACGCTCCCCATGGCCAGACAGACGGCCTCCCCCTGAATCTCCTGTTCGCCCGCCTCGCTGGTCACGGCCACCTTGCCCGGGCCCTTGAGCACCCCGCGACCTCGCAGGACCGCCACCTTGTTCTTCTTCATCAGGACGCCGATGCCATCCGTGAGGTCTTTGACGATGCCCTCCTTGCGGGACATCATGCGCGGCAGATCCAGCTTCACCGAGGCGGGCAGAATGCCGTGCGCCTCGGACCGGTGCCGCATGACATGGAAGAGCTCGCTCGATTCCAGCAGAGCTTTGGAGGGGATGCAGCCCACGTTAAGGCACGTGCCGCCCAGGGCCGGGTCCTTCTCCACCAAGGCCGTCTTCAGCCCTAGTTGTGCCGCACGGATGGCGCACACATAGCCCCCAGGCCCCGCGCCGATGACGATCAGATCGAAGGTGTCCATGGCCTCTTCCCCCCTCATGATTCAAGATCCTATTTACAATGAGACAGCGAGATGGCCGAAGAGAACATTGCCGGTACTTTCACTGCCTCACCGCCTCCCTGCTTGAGTGGCTCAGATTTCCAAAAGCATCCGCTCGGGGTTCTCGATGCAGGCAACGATGCGCTTGAGGAAGGTCACCGCCTCGCGGCCGTCCACGAGACGGTGATCGTAGCTCACGGCCAGGTACATCATGGGCCGGATGACGATCTGATCATCCACCACGACGGGACGTTTCTTGATGGAGTGCATCCCCAAAATGGCGCTCTGAGGCGGGTTCAAGATGGGTGTGGAGAGGAGGTTGCCGTAGATGCCTCCGTTGGAGACGGTGAACACGCCCCCGGACAACTCCGCGAGGGTGATGGTCTTTTCGCGAACCTTACGCGCCAGATCCGCGATGGCCAGCTCCACGCCCGCGAAGCTCAACCGGTCCACATCACGCACCACGGGGACCACCAGCCCCCGCTCCGAGCTCACGGCCACCCCGATGTCGTAGTAGTGGTTCTGCACGATCTCGCTTCCCTGGATCTGGGCGTTGACTTGGGGCATGGCCACGAGGGCATCCACGGCGGCCTTCAAGAAAAAGGACATAAAGCCGAGATCCACCCCATAGTCGGCTTTGAATGCTTCCCTGTACTTCGCCCTCATGGCGAGGACACCGGTCATGTCCGCCTCATTGAAGGTCGTGAGCATGGCCGTGCTGTTCTTGGCCGCCACCAGCCGCTCGGCGATGCGAGCCCGCAGGGGGGTCATGGCCATCCGGGTTTGGCGTTCGGCCGCCTCGGGGCCGGAGCGGGCCGGCTGGGGCTGAGGGGCAGGAGGCGCGGCGGCGGCCGAGGGTAGCTGCCCCACGATGCGTCGCTCGACCAGCGGGGGCGCTTGCCCAACGGGCCAAGGTTGCGCCAGCGCGTCAGCCTCCGGCTGGTTCTGTTGTGGCACGGCCGCCCCCGGCCGCGAGGCCTCCAGATACCGCACCACGTCTTCTTTGGTGAGCCTGCCCTCGCGCCCCGTGGCGGGGATGGCCTTGGGGTCCAGCCGGTACTCTTGCAGCATGCGGCGCACGGCGGGCGAATACTCGCCGGTCTCCGCCATGACGGCGAGCTTGGCCTTGGCCGCGGGCATGCCGGCGATGGGGTTCAAGGGCGGGCCCGAGGTCTGGGGCACGGTCATGGCAGGCGAGGGCGCCTGCCCCACGGGAGCAGATGAGGGCGCCTGCCCCACGGGAGCAGATGAGGGCGCCTGCCCCACGGGAGCAGATG
>JBBIKI010000079.1:4515-13926 GCA_037445535.1 Acidobacteriota bacterium
AGGGCGCCTGCCCTGCGGGGACGGACCCTTGAGCCTGCCCCGCCATGGCCCCGGTATGGGTAGCCGCTTCCGTGTCGATGGAGCCCACGGGCTGTCCAATCTTTACCGGGGCGCCCACGGGGACCAGAATCTTGAGGCGCCCGCCGTGCTCGGCGTTGATGGTCATGGTGACCTTGTCCGTCTCCAAAACGAAGAGGGGATCGTCGGTCTTCACCACCTCGCCGTCCTGCCGGACCCACTCCGCGAGAAGGCCTTCGGTGATTGATTCGCCAACGGTGGGGACCTTCACATCCACGAGCATGGGCTCCTCCCCTTCGCATGGGTTCCGGGATTCCGGGTTATCCCGTGGGGGAGGACCGGCGCGCGCCGCTCCGTCATGGCGCCTCCCCCGCGTTCAGACACGCCTTTGCTGCACCTCCGAGCCCAGTGCTCTTTACTCCTCCAGGGCCGAATGGACCAGGGCTTCCTGCTCCCGTTTATGGGCGGCGAGGGACCCCGCCGCGGGGCTGGCGCTAGGCGCGCGCCCCACGTAGCGCACCCGGCTCGCGGGGAAAAGCTCCAAGAGACGGGGGAACATGAAGGTCCAGGCGCCCCGGTTCTTGGTCTCCTCCTGGGCCCAGACCACCTCCCGCGCCCCGGTGTACCTCGCGGCCACCTCGGCCATGAGGGCCTCGGGGTACGGATACAACTGCTCCATGCGCACAAGGGCCACTCCCTCCGTCTTGTCCTGGCGGCGGCGCTGGAGGAGGTCGTAGAAGACCTTGCCGCTGCACAGAACCAAGCGCCGGGGCTGGGCGGGCGGCTCGGGATCATCCAGCACCTCGCGGAACCCTCCCATGGCCAAATCGTCCACGGGGGACAAGGCCAGGGGATGGCGCAAGAGGCTCTTGGGGGCCATGACCACGAGCGGGCGGCGGAAGCCCCGCTTCGTCTGGCGGCGCAGAGCGTGGAAGTACTGGGCCGGGGTCGTCAGGTTCACCACCTGGAGGTTATCGTCGGCGCAGGCCGCCAAGTACCGCTCCAGATAGGCGTTGGAGTGCTCGGGCCCTTGCCCCTCCATGCCGTGGGGCAGGAGGAGAACGAGGCCGCTGGAGCGCTTCCACTTGGCCGCGGAGCTGGCCAGGAACTGGTCGATGATGACCTGGGCGCCGTTGGCGAAATCGCCGAACTGGGCCTCCCAGAGGACCAACATGCGAGGCTCGGCGAGGGAGTATCCGTAGTCGAAGCCCAGGACGGCCGCCTCCGAAAGCATGGAATTGTAGACGCAGAATTTGGCCTGTCCGGGCTTGACGTGGTTGAGGGGCACGTAAGGCTCCTGCGTAGCCATGTCCTGCCACACGGAATGGCGCTGGGAGAAGGTGCCCCGGGCGCTGTCCTGGCCGCTCAGGCGCACGGGGGTGCCCTCGTGCAGGAGGGCGCCGAAGGCGAGGAGTTCGGCCGTGGCCCAATCCACCGTTCCGTGCTCCTCCACCGCTTTCATGATTTCGGGAAGGCGCCGGGCCACCTTGGGATTCAGCGAAAAGCCGTCGGGCACGGCGGTGAGCGCCCTCGCCACGTCCCGCAGAATGTCTGAGGAGGCCGCCGTGAACGCGGGTTCATGGGAGTAAGCCCCCTTCAGCCCCTGCCAATACGGCCCTTCCGGCACGGGCGAGGGGACGACCTCATGGGCCTTGACCGCCTCAAAGGCCCGCTGCAGGCGGCCCTGGAAGTCCTCGGTGATGGCCTCCACCTCCTGAGACGTGAGGACGCCCGTGTCCAGGAGCTGCTGGATGTAGAGGCGCCGCACCGAAGGGCGGTCCTTGATTTTCCGGTAGAGAACGGGCTGGGTGAAGGCCGGCTCGTCGGCTTCGTTGTGGCCGTGGCGCCTGTAGCAGATCATGTCCACCACCACGTCCTTGCTGAAGGCTTGCCGGAAGTGGAAGGCCAGCTCGGTTACGTAGACCACCGCCTCGGGGTCGTCCCCATTCACGTGGAAGATGGGCGCTTCGATCATTTTGGCCACGTCGGTGGAATAGGGCGTGGACCGGGCGTCGCGGGGCATGGTGGTGAACCCGATCTGGTTGTTCACGACGAAGTGGATCGTTCCGCCCACGCGGTACCCTTCGAGCTGGCTCAGGTTCAAGGTCTCGGCCACGAGGCCCTGGCCGGCGAAGGCGGCGTCGCCGTGAATGAGAAAGGGCAGCACCTTGCTTCGGTGCTCCATATCATCCCTCTGGCGCTGCTTGGCCCTGGCCCGCCCCAGGACCACCGGGTCCACGGCCTCCAGGTGGCTGGGATTGCTTGTGAGGCTGATGTGCAGGAGCCGCCCCGCCTTATCCGCGTGGTCCGAGGAGTACCCCTTGTGGTACTTCACGTCCCCGTCGCCGCCCACCGATTCGGGAGGAATGTTCTCCTCAAATTCGGAGAAGATCTCCTCGTAGGACTTGTCCAGGATGTTGGCCAGCACGTTCAGGCGCCCTCGGTGGGCCATACCCGCCACCAGCTCCTCCACGCCCAGCTCCGGGGCGAGCTCCACCAGCGCGTGGAAGGCGGGGATGAGGGACTCAGCGCCTTCGAGGGAGAACCGCTTCTGCCCGGGATACCGGCTCTGGGTGAAGGTCTCGAAGACTTCCGCGTCGATGAGGCAGCGCAAGACCTCCAGTTTCCGTTCCCGTGTGAACCCGGGACGGTTGAGGACCGGCTCCATGCGGGCCTGGAGCCAGCGCCGGACGCGCACGTCCTGGATGTGCAGGTACTCCACGCCCACGCTGCCGCAGTAAGTCTCCTGAAGAATGCCGATGATCTCCCTGAGGGGCGCCCGCTCGGGCCCGCCCAGGTGGCCCGTATCGAAGATCCGGTCCAGGTCCGCTTCACCCAGACCGAAGGCCTCCAGCGCCAGATCGGGATGGCTCTCCAGGTTGTTGCCCAGGGGGTCGAGCTTGGCCAGGATGTGGCCGCGGTTTCGGTACGCGTAGATGAGGCTTGCGACCTTGGATTGGGCCCTCGCCTGGTCCGCCGCCACGCACGTGCGCGGGCAGGTGGCCAGCTCGAACCCTTCGAAAAAAACCTGCCAGTCATGGCCCACGGCTGCCGGGTCGGCCTTCCACTGGTGGTAGAGGCCGTCCACGAGGGGAGAATTCGCCACGGCGGCAAGGGTGGCCTCGGAGGGGGAGGGCGGTTTGTCCAATGGCATGGCTGAACGCTCCTTCTTGCAAGCCTTTCGCTCACATGCCTAGGGAGCCCGCTGCGGGCGCGTGAACCGCTGGGCGCGGTCCTGCTTTCCTGCCGGGCCCGCCGGGCTGTGCTCCCCTAACGATTCAAGTCCTAATTTATTCTATTTGCAGGCAAAAGTGTAGAGCACGAGGACCCGCCGCCGCTCATCGGCCGTAGACCCGGCCTCGCCACACAACGCCCCTGCGGTAGTACCGGGCCATGGATCTGGCCAGGATGCCTCCCCACACAAGGGCCCGGACGGGGGCCAGCGGGGCCACCCACAGGGGCTGGCGGGAGAAAAGGCAGGCCCAGCCGTTGAGAAGAAGCTGGGCGGACACGGCCAGGACCGACGGCAGCAGGAGGCCGGAGGCAGACGGCATCCCAAGAGCCGCGGCCAGAGCCAGGGGCGGGCCCACGTGGAGAGCCCCGTAGAGGCCCACGCCGGTGAGGGCGAGGAGCGGGTTGAAGCGGAAGGCCGCGTAGTAGTTCTTCGTGAACCCCTCGATGCACCCCCTGAATCCCTCGTACATGCGGACTTTGACGTCACCGTAGGCCAGAACCAGCCTGAAGCGGCCCCGCAACCCTTTCATCATGCGGCCCATGGCGATGTCGTCCACCACCTCGCCCTTGATCTGCTCCATGCCCCCCGCCGCCTCCAGCGCCTCGCGCCGCACCAGATTGCCCGAGCCCGCCCCGAAGGCCGCCCATGTGAGGCTCGGCACGTTGGCGAGGAAGGTGGGCCAGCAATAGAAGCTGAAGGAGTCCAGAAAGGAGAGCACCAGGGGCTCCAGGCCCCTCCCCTCCAAATGGGAGAGGATCAGGAGCATATCCAGGTCGCCGCGAACCATCTCCTCCGCGGTCCGCCTGTGAACCCCAGGAGCGTACACCACGTCGGCGTCCGCGAAGAGAACTAGCTCTCCCTGCGCGGCCTTCAGGCCCTCCATCTGTGCATGGGGTTTGCCCAGCCACCCCGGGGGAGGCGGCGTTCCCCGCACCACGGAGAGGCACGGGAACCGCTGCTGGAGCTGGGCCAGAACCCGGGGAGTGGCGTCCGTGGAGCCGTCGTCCACCACCACCACCTGGAGGCCCGGATACGCTTGCGTGCAGTGGGCCTCCACGGCCCGCGCGATGGACCGCTCCTCGTCGCGGGCTGGGATCACCACGGTCATGGAGGGCAGGGGGTCCTTCGCCGCGGCCTTACACAGGCGCGGAAGGAGGAAGGCGTTGAGGACCGCTAGGACGGCGGCCACGGCCCACCAGGCGGTGATCGCCCAGAGGAGCCAGCTCATGCTTTTCTACCCCTGTTTTCCGAGGACGAACCGCACGAGGGTGCGCACGCCCACCCCCGAGCCTTCGCCCTTGTAGGCGTCGGCCCCGTCATCGTCGCGGAGGGCCGGGCCCGCGATGTCCAGGTGGACCCACGGGGTTCCCTCCTCCACGAAGTTCTGGAGGAACAGCCCGGCCGTGAGGGCACCGCCCCACCGGACCCTGGACGAGTTGGCCACGTCCGCCACGTCGCTCTTGATGAACTTGGCGTAGGCGGGAGGCAGGGGAAGCTGCCAGATCTCGTCGCCTGACTCCTTGGCCGCCGCCAGGACTTCATCCAGCAGGGGCTGGTCGTTGCCCATGGCTCCGGAGAAGTCGGGCCCTAGGGCCACCACGCACGCGCCCGTAAGGGTGGCCAGGTCCAGAACCGCGTCCACCTTCTGCTTCTGGATGTACGTGAGGGCATCGGCGAGCGTGAGGCGGCCTTCGGCATCCGTGTTGAGGATTTCGATGGTCTTCCCGTTCATGGCCGTGAGTACGTCGCCGGGGCGGTAGGCCCCGCCGCCGGGCATGTTCTCCGCCATGGCCATGACCGCGTCCACGGCTACCTTGGGCTTGAGGACGGCGATGGCCTTCATGGCGCCCAGGACCGCCGCCGAGCCCGACATGTCGCTCTTCATGGCGCCCATGCCATCGGCGGGCTTGAGGGAGAGGCCCCCCGAATCGAAGGTGAGGCCCTTGCCCACCAGGCCAAGATGGAACTTCGCCCCCTTGGGCCTGTAGCTCATATGGATGAACCGCGCCTCGTGAGCGGAGCCTTGGGCCACGGCCAGGTAGGCGCCCATGCCCAGTTTTTCGCACTCCTTGGGCCCCAGCACTTTGACGGCCAGGCCCCCCTCCTTGGCCACCTTCCGGGCCTCCTCTGCCATGCGCCCGGGGGTCAAGACGTTGGCGGGTTCGGTCACCAGAACACGGGCGAAGAGGGTCGCTTCCGCGAGGACCTGGCCCAGCTTGCCGCCCTCCTCCAGGCCGTCCGACTTCTTGGGGACGAAAAATTGGACCGCGGCGAGGCCTTCAAAGTGGTTGCTCCCGTCGGTCTTGTAGCGAGTGAAGCGCTCATTGGCCAGGAGGGCCCCTTCCACCAGAGCTTCCGCGGCGGACCAGTGCATGGCCGGGATGTCCTCCCCCAGCGGAAAGGCGAGGGCCGCGGTGGAGAGAAACCGCTCGCGGAACCGGCGCACGGCCAAGGCGGCGGCGGCACGGAGAGAGGCGGGCCGGAAGCCGTCCCGCTTGCCGAGTCCCACCACGAGGAGGTGCTTGGAGGGTGTCCCCGCGAGGTTGAAGGCGAAGAAGGCCTCGCCCGCTCCGCCCTTGAACCTCAGGCGCTCGGCCTCCGCCTTTAGGGCCTTGGGGGAGGGCAGGCCGTGGAAGTCCAGGTCGTCAAAGACGGCCACGGCCAAGCCTTCGGTCTTGGCCTCGGCGGGGGATCCGGTCAGGAACGTCCAGCGCATGCAGATCTCCTATGGGCCCGAATCGGACAGGGGATTTTAGCGGACAGGAGATAAGGAGTTTGGAATCCGGAATGGAATTCTCAAGTACCCGTTCCCCCTCGTCTCGCCTCTCGCGTCACTTTCCACTTTTCACTATTTACGTTTCACTCTCTTTCATCCCGAGGCGGCAGACCCCGGGACCACCGGACGCGCCGGACGCAGCCAGCCTTCCGTGAGGGCCTGCTCAATCCCCTCGGCGGTGAGGCCCAGATCCTGAAGGAGGCGCGCCCGCGGGCCATGGGTGATAAAGCGGTCCGGCAGGCCCATGCGATGAACCGGCGTCGTCACACCCGCCGCCTCCTTCCACTCCAGAACCGCCGATCCGAACCCGCCGTCGAGACAGCCTTCCTCCACGGTCACCACGCGCCCCAGAGCCGGCAAGCGCCGGGCCAGGTAAGCTTCGTCCAAGGGCTTGATGAAGCGGCAGTTCACCACCTCCACGTCCAACCCTTTGGCCATCATGGCCTCGGCGGCCCGGAGGGCGAGGGCCGTCATGGGGCCCACGGCAAGGATGGCCGCGTCCTTGCCGGGCCGCAGGATTTCCCATGTTCCCAGGGGGAGGATCTCGGGCTGGGCGCCGGGATGGAAGGGAGCGGCGGAGGCTTTGGGGTAGCGGATGGCGAAAGGGCCGCCGTCATAGGCCAGCGCCGTGGCCATGAGGTTGCGCAGTTCGTCGCCGTCCTTGGGAGCGGCCACCACCATCCCCGGCACGTGCCGGAGGTAGGCCAGGTCCAGGGCACCGTGGTGCGTGGGCCCGTCCTCCCCGGCGATGCCCGCCCGGTCCATGCAGAAGAGGACCGGAAGGTGCTGGATGGCGCAGTCGTGCACGATGGGGTCGTAGGCCCGCTGCAGGAACGTGGAGTAGATGGCGCAGATGGGACGCAGGCCCCGGGAAGCGAGCCCCGCCGCGAAGACCACGGCGTGCTCCTCGGCGATGCCCACGTCGAAAAACCGGGAGGGAAAGGCCTCAGCGAAAGGCAGGATGCCCGTCCCCGTGGGCATGGCCGCGGTGATGCCCACGATCCGGCCGTCCGTGCGGGCCAACTGAAGGAGCGAGGCGCCGAAGGCGTCCTGGAAGACGGGCTGGCTCGAAGCCAAGGGGAACTGGATGCCTTCTTCGGGGGAGAACGGTTTGACCCCGTGGTACCCCTCGGGAGATTCCTCCGCCGGTGCATAGCCCTTCCCCTTAACGGTCAGCACGTGGAGGAGCACGGGGTGGTCCAGGTCCCGAAGGTTCCGCAGGGCCTTGACGAGTTCCCGCACGTCGTGCCCGTCAATGGGCCCGTAGTAGTCGAACCCGAGGGCCTCGAAAAGGGCGCCTGGGGTAATGATGCCCTTGGCTCCCTCCTCGATGCGGCGAGCCAGAAAGGTCATGGGTTTGCCCACCCGGGGGATGCGTTCGAGGCCCTCCCGGACCCGGCGCCGGAAACGCTGGTAGAGGGGGGTCTGGACGAAGTTGTTGAGGTAGCGGTGGATGGCCCCCACGTTGGGGGAGATGGACATCTGGTTGTCGTTGAGGATGGCCAGGAAGCGCCTGTGCCGGGCGGCGCCGGCATTGTTCAGGCCCTCGTAGCAGAGCCCTCCCGTGAGCGCGCCGTCGCCGAAAACCGCGGCCACGCGGTTGTTCCCGCCCAGGATGTCCCGCGCCACGGCCATGCCGTAGGCCGCCGAGAGGGCCGTGGAGGCATGGCCCGCCCCGTACACGTCGTATTCGCTTTCGGACCGCTTGAGAAACCCCGAGATGCCCCCGTACTGCCGAATGGTCCTCAGGGCTTCCCGCCGCCCCGTGAGAATCTTGTGGATGTAAGCCTGGTGCCCCACGTCCCAGACCACCGGGTCCCGCGGTGTGTCCAGCGTGTAGTGGAGGGCCACCGTGAGCTCCACGACTCCGAGGCTGCTGGAAAAATGGCCTCCCACCTCCGACACCACTTCCAGGAGGTAGGCACGCAGTTCTTCACACAGCCGCGGGAGAACCTCCTCGGCCAGAGCCCTCAGGCCGGCGGGCGAATGGATGGACTCCAGCAGGGGGTAGTCGGGCACCGCAACTCCTTCCCAGAACAAACATTTATATGCCCCCATGGGCCTCCAGTCAACCCGTGCCCCCGCCCCACAAAACTCCTGCCGGTCCAGTGCCGGGGGAGTCCCGTTGGGGTCCGGGCGGCCCTATGTTACTCTGACGTCCTCATGGAGGAATCCGTGGCCGCTGAACGGCAAGAGGAGAAAACCTTTCGTATCGGAATCTTCTGGGTTCTCTCCGTGCTGCTGGTTCTGCTCGTGGTGGTACCTCTCGTATCCTACTCCTGGAAAACCATCGCCACGAGCCGGGACTACATCGAGGAATCCCTGCGCGAGCGGCAGCTCAAGACCGCCATTCCAGCGGCGAGCCACATCGAAAACCTCATGTACGCCCACCAGCGGCACCTGGAAGACCTTGTGGGAACCTTCGAAGTGTTCGCCAACGATGCCCAGTTCAAAGTCCGCTTCGAGGACCTCCTCCAGCGGGGGGTCCTGGGGCGCAACCTGTCGGACGACACCCTCCTCCTGACCTACCAAGACCAGGAAGGAGGCCAGTTCACCACGCCCTGGAAGGGCATCACCGCGGCCGAGCAGGCTCAGCTCACGAGCCTCGTCCTGCCCCTCGGACGGCAGGCCATCGAGGCCAACGCGGGGCGCTCCTCGGAGGTCTTCTTCGTGCGCCTGGCGGCCCAGCGCGGCCTCTCCCTGCCGGCCATGGCCCTGGCCCTGCCTCTCCATTCGGATAACCGTCCCGTGGCGGTCCTCACGGCCATTTTCCTCTTGCAGGGGGTACAGGACAGCCTGGAGGAGTACAGCCGCGAGTTCAGCATGTTCGTGACCGACGCCCACGGGAACCTCCTTTTCACCTCCGACCCCGTCAAGCAAGGCAAGCCCATGAACCTCTCCGGCGATCCCATCGTCCAAAGGGTCCTGGCCACGGGCTCCTTCCCCACGAGCGCGGTGAACTACAACGTGACGCGAACGGCCGGCCGCAAGACCGAGACGGACCTGGTCACCTGCGCGCCCATCGATGCCTACCGCTGGCTCCTCTTCTCCCAGGTGGACCGGGAGAAGTACTACGCCCCCATCGTGGCCCTGCGGCGACAGTCCACCTGGTGGATCGCCCTCTCCATCGTAAGCGCCCTCCTTGTGGGCCTCATCCTGGCCCGCCAGATCACCCGCCCCCTCTCGGACCTGACGGAGGTGAGCCGCGACCTGGCCCACGGCAACTTCCACCGCCGCGCCGAGGAGAAGGCCAAGATGGAGATCGGCGAGCTGGCCCGCGCCTTCAACGCCATGGCCGACGACATCCAGGAGTACATCCAGAAGGTGGAGGCGGCGGCGCAGGAGACCCAGCAGCTCTTCATGGACTCCATCCGCGCCATCG
>JBBIKI010000080.1:0-1888 GCA_037445535.1 Acidobacteriota bacterium
GTAGGTGGCGACCTGGACTTCGGGCCAGGGCACGGCGGGGACGACAGAGTTGTCTCGGTGGCGGAAGATGCTTCCCTGCACGAGGTCCAAGGTGATCTCCTCGCCGTCCTCCACGCCCAGGTCGCACAAGGCGCTCGTCACGATGGGGAGGGCGGCGTTGATGGCGTTGCGTTCGTAGATGGAGCCGAAGCTTTTTGCCACGACGGCGGCGATGCCAAGGGCCTTGAAGCAGTCCACCGCCTGCTGGCGGCTGCTCCCCGCGCCGAAGTTTTTCCCCGTGACGATGATATCGCCCGGCTTGGCCCGCTGAGGAAAGTCCTCCCAGCCCGGCAGGTTTCCGAAGGCAAGGGGGCCCATATCTTCAAGCTTGGTGATGGCTAGGTGGCGGTTGTGGAAGATCATGTCCGTATCGATGTTGTCCTTCAGGATCACCCAAATGCGGCCTTTGAAGGCCAAGGGCCGCTTCCGGCCCGGGGCATGGGTGCCATGGGGGCCCGCGGGGCGGAGGCTCCCGTCACGTTCTTCCGTGGGGCGGGCGCCCTCGCCCGCCATCTCGCGGCCGGGGGCGGCCGCGCCACGAGAGAAAATGGCCAGTGTTTCCGGCACGTTCTCGGGGTCCGTCAGGCATCCAGCCACGGCCGACGCGGCAGCCACCGATGGGCTCGCGAGATAGACCTCGCCCCGCCCTTGCTTGCCGGCGAAGTTGCGGTTGCCCGTGGAGACGGTCACTTCTCCTGGCCCGTTCTGTCCCACCTGCCCCGCGGCGCATCCACCGCAGCCGGCGTTGGAGATGAGGGCCCCCGCGTTCTTGAAGACGTCGAAGAGCCCGTCGGCCATGGCGCGGCGCCACATGGCGTCCGTGGCGGGCACGATCTTGAGAACGACGCCCGGGGCCACCCTCCGCCCCCTCAGGACGTTGGCTGCCTCCTCCAGATCCTCGTAGCGTCCGTTGGTGCATGAGCCGATGAAAACGCTGTCGATCTTGCGCCCGCGGACCTCGTCCAGGGGCACCACGTCCTCTGGGTGCCCGGGCCTGGAAACCATGGGCTGCAAGGGATGGAGGTCCACGACGTGAAGGGCCGTATAGTCCGCGTGCGGATCAGCCGCCACGGGGGACAGGTCTTGCCTGCCCGTGGCTTTAAGGCAGTGCTCCATCACGTGTCTATTGGGCGGGAAGAGGAGGATGATGGCTCCCATCTCCGTGGCCAGGGAGGCGATGGTGATGCGGCCCGCAAGGTCCAGGTCCGCTATGTAGTCACCGTAAAGCTCCGCCGCGCAGCCCAGCAGGCCGTTGGCACCGAAGTGGCGAAGGAGGGCGAGGCCCACGTCCTTGGGATGAGTTCCGGGCCGGGGATGGCCGGCCAGTTCCAACCGAACCGTGGGGGGGACCTTGAACCAGACCCTTCCGTGAGACCAGGCCGCGGCGATGTCTTGGTCCCCCATGCCCTGCCCGAAGGCGCCGATGGCGCCCAGGATGTTGGCGTGGGAGTCCGTGGACACGAAGGTTGATCCGGGCCAGGCGAGGCCTTGGTCGATGGCCACGTGGGTCCCGATGCCGGAGTCGATGTCGAACACGCGGATCCCGTTCTCCCGGGCGAAGATCCGGCAGGATTGCTGGTTGGCGGCGTACGTCTGGTCCGATCCCGTAGGGTTGCAGTCGAAGGTGAAGAAGGTCTTGGCGGGGTCGGCCACGGGCAGGCCGTGGGCGGCCAGGTTCTGCACGACGTTGGCGCCGCCGAAGTCCCTGGCCGCGCGGGTGTCAATGTCTACGTCCACGATTTCGCCCGGTACCACGCGTTCGCGCCCCGAGTGCGCGGCCAGGATCTTCTCGATGATGGTCATGGGCATGTGGCGTGCCTCCGAAGATGATCCGGGAGCGGGGAGGAGG
>JBBIKI010000080.1:1988-13645 GCA_037445535.1 Acidobacteriota bacterium
CGTCCTTACTGGATGAGCGTCCCCTTGGCCATCATAACGAGGGGATCGAAGGTGGCGTAGTCGGCTTGGTGGATGAGGACCGTCTCGATGACCTGGGGGCGGCCTTCACCTTCCTTGGCGTGGCAGGCGATGCAGTTGATGACTTCCTCCGGCATGCCCGCCTCGGACGCGAGGGCGGCCCCCGAGATGGGGTGGCGCATGCAGTAGCCGTTGCGGCTTTTGCGGTGGCCGCCTTTGCCGTCGGGCTCGATTTCCAGGATCTTGCCCACGTCGTGCAGAAGGCCTCCGGCGATGAGCCGGTCCATGTTCACCTCGTAGGGCATCTGGCGGTAGTGGCTCCCTTGAGCCTGGGCCAGCCCTACTGCTCCCGCGGTGACCGCCAGGGTGTGCTCCACGAAGCTTACGCCTTTGGTGTCGGCCAGAAGGGTGAAGGGCATCTTTTCCAAGTCCCCAGCCGCCGAATAGCCACCACGCCCCAGGGCCGTTTCCCAGCAGGTGATAACTTTCTCTCTGAGAGTTTCGTCATGGATCCGGCCGATCCAGGGTTGGAGCAGTTCGGTGATTTGTGCGCGCGTCATGTCTATGTCTCCCAGGGCCAAGCCCGAACAATACACCATTGTGTCACCAACTCGCTGTCCCCTCAAGACTTGGATCACGACCACGGAAGGGTAAGGCCTAAAGCCTTGATGCGTTCCCGTTCTTGCAAGGGGCCGGGAATCAGGCGCATAGTCACGGCAGGGCGGCTTGAGACATTCAGCCCCCGGTGGAGGACGCACTTCATGGCCGATCCCGCGGACCTGGCCGAGACCCCGTTTCCCCTGGTCCTCGCCCACCACTTTCACCGGCATTCCACGGGCACCCTCACGGTACGGACCGGGCCATATGTCAAGCGGGTGTACCTCAAGGGCGGGGCCGCCGTGTTCGCCGCTTCGGATGACCGCAACGACCGCCTTGGGGAGCTCCTCGTGCGCCGGGACGTATTGGGCCTACCCGACTTTCTGGCGGCCTCCCGCTCCATGGTCCGGGGTAAGCGGTTCGGGACGGTTCTCGTGGAGAGGGGCCTCTTGACCCCGGCCCAGCTCGTATGGGCCGTCAAGGAGCAAGTTAAGGAAATCGTCTTCTCGCTTTTTCCCATCTCCGGCGGCTCCTGCCATTTCACCGAGGGGGACGCCGGCGAGGGAGAAATCATCACCCTTGCTATCAATACGCCCGAACTCTTGCGCCAGGGGGTGGCCCGCATGGACAGCGCCAACGGGGCACTGGCGGCCTTCCCGGACCCGGCTTTGCGGTTGAGGTTGCACCGTCCCGCTGAAGAGGTCATGGGGCTCTTCGTCCTGGATCCTAAGGAGGCGCAGGTCCTCTTTGCCCTTCAGGCGGGTCCTTCCGTGAGCGACCTGTGCTCGGGAACCCGCCTGCGGCACTTTGACCTCCTGAAGTTCCTCTGGGCCCTCAAGATCCTGGGCCTCTTGGCCGAAGCCGCCGGGTCCCTCCCCGCTTCACCCCGTTCCAGCGACGCGTCAGCGGCGACCCCAGAGGCCGATCCCGGGGACCTTGGCGTCACAGAAGAAGATCTGAAGGACCTCATCTAGCAAGGAAAAAGGGGCCCGCCTTTTAAAAAAGGCGGGCCCCTTTTTCGGCGTGCAAGATTTTGCAGCCCGGTTACTTTTTCGCGGCCGGCTTGGCTGGAGCCTTGGCGGGGGCCGACTCGCCCTTCACCTCCACGGCCTTGGCCGTCATGGTGTACTCGATGGTCACCTTGGCGCCCACCTTAAGGTCGCCTTTGATCTTCGTGGCGGCGTCCCTGCTGATCTCCCATTTGTCGTTGCCCTTCTGGACCACGATCACGTCGCCCTTGATCTCCAGGACCGGTCCCGTGACCTGGTAGGTCTTGGGGCCCGAGGCCCAGAGCGAAAGAGACAGAAGCACCAGGGTGAGAACCACGATCAGCGTTTTTCTCATCTGCATACCTCCTTCTAAAGCGCAGGCCGAGTCTAGCAAGAAATATTTGGACTGGCAAAGGCTTCTCCAGCCCATGCGGCCCCCAGTCCTTGAGGTCGGCCGACAGGTTACCTCCCCCTCGCGAGGTCAGCCCGCTTCAGAGTTTGGCCAGAATGGCCTCCGTCATCTGCTGGGTCGTGCAGGCTCCCTTTTCGAAAACCTTGGGGCCGCCATGGAGGCGCATCATGTCGTAGCAGCGCACCTTGCCCTCCTTAACCACCTCGGCCACGGCGCCGCGGATGCGGTCGCCCTTCTCCCGTTCTCCCACGTGGTCGCACAGCATGGCGGAGGAAAGGATCATGGCGATGGGGTTCACGATGGAGGGACTGAGCTTCTCATACTTGGGGGCGGAGCCGTGAGAGGGTTCGAAGACGGCGAACTGGGCGCCGATGTTGCCCGAGGCCGCGAAGCCCAGGCCGCCCACGAGGCCTGCGAAGGCGTCGCTCAGGATGTCGCCGAAAAGATTCTCGCAGACGAAGACGCCGTAATCTTCTGGGTTTTTGGTGAGCCACATCATGATGGCGTCGATGTTCACGGACCACAGCGCGATGCCCGGGTACTCCTTTGCCATGAGCTTGGCCTCGGCTTCGATCATGCCGGAGGTCTCGCGCAGGACGTTGGGCTTCTCGGCCACGGTGACGCTCTTGTACCCGAAGTTCTTGGCGTACTCGAAAGCCTCGCGGAGGAGACGGCGCGTGGCGTCGCGGGTGACGATGCGCGTGGAGATGGCCAGGTCCTTACCCTTCGCGGCGGCGAAGCCTTTGAACCGGGGGTGCGTGGCGAAGGCCTCCCGCACGTTTTGCGGCGGGTCGGTCCACTCTACGCCCGCATAGGAGCCTTCAGTCCCCTGCCGGAAGATGACCACGTCCACCACGGGCTCTTCGAATCCGCCCTCCAGTCCCTTGCGCACGAAGTTGAGGGGGTTTCCGGGGAAGGAGCGGCAGGGCCGCACGCACAGGTCCAGGGCGAACTTCTGCCGCATGGTCACGATGGGGCTGTAATAGACCAGGCCCTTGCCCTTGAGCTGGGGGTCCAGCTCGGCGTCCGCGTCCCACTTGGGCTTGGACGTGATGGCGCCGAAGAGCCCGAGTTTGTGCTGCTCCAGGAGCTGCACCGTGCGGCTGGGCAGGGCGTTGCCCTCGGAGCACCAGAAGTCCCAGCCGATGTCGCCGTGCACGTACTCGGCGTCGAAGCCGGCCTTGTTCAGGACCTTGATGGATTCGGGGAGGACGGTCTTGCCGATGCCGTCCCCCGGCATGCTGACGATGGTGTAGTGGGCCATGAATCACTCCTTCGAGGGATGATCTGGGCTGGGGCTATAACCAAATGGCTGAATCATATGGGCGTTCGCTTGGTCCTGGAGCCTTCCCGCCACGAGTTTGCTTTTCAAAAGGCCGCTGGCGCCGATATACCACGCCAGGGTTCCTCTGAAACGATGAGATAGCGCGCATCAGCTTCGTTCAATGCGCCAAGAAGATCTCTGAAGCCTGGGTTGAATCCGTAGTCCTGCAAAGGCGTATCCCTCGATGGTCAAGGGCCACGGCATGGCCACCTTCTGGCCGGGTGTGAACTACGCCCGCCATTTCCGGTCGAAGCGCTCCGCCACTTCCCGAGAATGGGCCACGCGAACGCTGACCACTCGCTTGGGTGCGTTCTCGTCCAAGAACCTCCCTCATGAAGAGCCCTACCCCTTCAAGCCTAATTCTATGAAACCAAAGCCCTTTGAGTCAAGGGCGGGCACCCCTTGGCGGGGCATCCAGCCCATCCGTTACAATGACCCGGGCGTACAATCCGTGCGGATGAGGTGATAAGGAGACGGCGCAATGAGGCTCGAAAGGCCAGACGTGGTTTGTTCTTCTGTTCCCCGCTTCTCGCTCTCTGCTCCCGGCAAGGTCCTCGTTCCATGAAGTGGCTCGTGAAGGGCGACATCGACGGCTTCTTCGGCCTGGCCCTCGACAACCTCGTCCAGGTGCTCCTCATCGAGACCCTGTGCGCGGGCGTCTTGGGATTTCCCGAGACGCTGGTCTATGGCCGCATCCTGCCGGGGGTCGCCGTGTCTCTGCTCGTGGGCAACCTCTTCTATGCCTGGCAGGCGCGGCGGCTTGCCCGCCGCACCGGACGCACCGACGTCTGCGCCCTGCCCTACGGCATCAACACCGTCTCCCTTTTCGCCTTCGTCTTTCTCGTGATGCTGCCCGCCAAGCTCGCGGCCCAGGCCGCGGGGGACCCTGACCCGGCCCGGACGGCTTGGCGAGTGGGACTGGTGGCAACGGTGTGCTGCGGCCTCATCGAGTTCGCCGGCGCGTTCGTGGCCGAGCGCATCCGCAGGGCGACGCCGCGAGCCGCCCTCCTCTCCACCCTGTCGGGCATCGCCCTGGGGTTCATCTCCCTCGGGTTCCTCTTTCGCACCTACGCACGGCCCGTCATCGGACTCACGACCCTGGGGATCATCCTGGTCACCTATTTCGGGCGCGTGAAATTCAAAGGAGGCTTGCCCGGCGGGCTCGTGGCGGTGAGCGCGGGGACGCTCATCGCCTGGGCCATGGGTATCGCGCCCGGCGTCGCGGCCCCCACGGGAGCGGGCCTCTACCTCCCCGTGCCCGCGGTGGGGGAGGCGCTCTCCACCTTCACCTCGGGCGGCTGGTGGGGCTACATCTCCGTCATCCTCCCCATGGGCCTCTTCACCCTCGTGGGGTCCCTCCAGAACATCGAATCGGCGGAAGCCGCGGGGGACAGCTACCCCACGGCGCCGAGCCTCGCTGTGAACGGCATAGGAACGGTGGCCGCGGCGTGCTTCGGTTCCTGTTTTCCCACCACGCTCTACATCGGCCACCCGGGCTGGAAGTCGCTGGGCGCGCGGGCGGGCTACAGCGTCCTCAACGGCGCCTTTTTCACCCTCGTCTGCCTCACGGGGACCTTCTCGTACATCGCATGGGCCGTGCCGGTGGACGCGGGGATGGCCATCGTCCTCTGGATCGGCATCGTCATCGCCGCCCAGGCCTTCTCGGCCACGCCGCGGGAGCACGCCCCGGCCGTGGTCATGGGCCTTTTTCCTGCTCTCGCCGCATGGGGGGCCATGATGGCCAAGAACGGCCTGCGGGCCGCCGGGCTGGGCACCCCCGAGCACCCCTTCACCGAGGCCCTCGTCCAGGCCTTCCATGGATCGGACACCTGGATTCAAGGCGCCTTTGCCCTTGAGCAGGGCTTCATCTTCAGCGCCATGATCCTGGCGGCGGCCACGGTGGCGGTCATCGAGCGCAAGTTCGTTCACGCCAGCCTGTGGTGCATGGCGGGGGCGCTCTTGTCCGCCGCGGGCCTCATGCATTCCTACCGGTGGACCGCCGGCGACACCGTGATTGCCCTAAGCCCGGCGTGGCCCTGGGCGGCGGGCTACGCCATCATGGCCGTGGTCTTCCTCTCGGCTCGGTGGATGACCACCGAATCCGGTGGCCATTGAGAGAATTGAGGAAGAAGGCTCGCCGGGGGCAAACACGGGAACACGCGGGGCAGGATCTGCGTTCTCGTGCGCCTGCGCCGTGCTCTCGGGGGCGAACCCGGCCTCACGCCTCGACGGTGCAGCGCTCGATGACCACGTCCTTCAAGGGCCGGTCGCCGGGGCCCTTGTCACACGCGCCGATTTTTTCCACCACGTCCATGCCGCCCGCGACCTCGCCGAAGATGGTGTGCTTATCGGTGAGCCAGGCAGTGGGTGCCAGGGTGATGAAGAATTGGCTGCCGTTGGTGGAGGGCCCCGCGTTGGCCATGGCGAGAAGGCCCTTCCGGTCAAAGTTAAGGCCGTTGCGGACCTCGTCCTCGAACGTGCCGCCCCAGATGGATTTGCCGCCGCGCCCCGTGCCCGAGGGATCACCGCCTTGGATCATGAAGTTGCGGATGACCCGGTGGAAGATGACCTTGTCGTAGTAGCCGTTCTTGGCGTGCGTGGAGAAATTTTCGCAGGCCTTGGGGGCCTTGTCGTCGTATAGCTTGAGCTCGATGTCGCCGTTGTTCGTGTGCAGCGTGACCTTCGACATGGAACCTCCTTTGTGAGCCCCCAGCGTACCATTCCTTGCACCACCGCTGGAAGGCACGAACAACGAGCTGCGGGACTCAAGGAATCAGGCAGCGTGCCAGGCTGGCGGCGGGGAGCCTTCCGCAGGCACCCTCGTTGACTCCTTGGCCCGTTGCCTCCATCCTTATGGCCCGGAGGGATTCATGGACGACCTCTCGAAAAAGGCCCTCGCCAAGCTTAGGCGGGATCCACGGCTCAAACCCATCATCCAGAAGGTGGGGCCGCCGCGGTTTCACGAGTATTCCCGCGAGAACCTCCTGGCGAACCTTCTGGCGGCCATCGTGAGCCAGCAGCTTTCGGGCAAGGTGGCCAACGTCATCTTCGCGAGGTTTCAGGCCCTAGAAGGGGCGCGATTCCCCGATCCCCGGCGGATGGTCCGGCACACGGACGCGGAACTCAAAGCCGTGGGCCTCTCCCGGGCCAAGATGGCCTCCATCCGCGACTTGGGCGACGCCATCCTCTCCAAGCGATTGAACCTCGCCATCCTCCCTTCCTTGCCTGACGAGGATGTGGAGGCGGCTCTGGTGAAGGTGAAGGGGATCGGCCCGTGGACCGCCCACATGGCGCTCATTTTCGCCCTCCGCCGCCCGGACGTCTGGCCCGCCGCGGATCTGGGGGTCCGCAAGGCCCTCCAGACCGTCCTCCAACTGCCAGCCCTGCCCTCCGCCAAAGATGCCGAGGCCATGGGCGACCCGTGGCGGCCCTACCGCAGTTTCGCCTGCTGGTATCTGTGGCAGATGCTGGACGGGAAGTGAAGGAGCCAAGGAGCGCAATGCAATCTCGGCCCCTTGCCAGCATTGACATACAGGCCTGGAGTCGCGTATATTACCCGATTGTGGCGGTGTAGCTCAGGTGGTTAGAGCAAACGGCTCATATCCGTTGTGTCCGGGGTTCGACTCCCTGCACCGCCACCACCCTTCCCTTAAGCAATTTCGTCGTGACCTGAAGAGCCTTCCTTTGAAGGATGGGGGCCGGGTCCTCGTGGCCGTGTCGGGCGGGGGCGATTCGGTGGGCCTCCTGGCTCTCCTTCTTTCCGCCAAGCCTCGCCCCCGCCTGTCCCTTGGAGTGGCGCACGTGCACCACAACCTTCGGGGCGACGAGGCGGACCGAGACGCGGAGGCCGTGAAGGCGTTGGCCGAAACCTTGCGCCTCTCCTTTTCCATGAAAAAGCTCTCGGGCAAGCCCGAGCGCGGACAGAGCACGGAGGAGTGGGCCCGGGAGGGGCGATACGAGGCGCTGGAGGCCATGCGGGTCCACGGAGGCTGGGACTGGGTGGCCACGGCGCACACCCTGGACGACCAGGCCGAGACGGTCCTCATGCGCATCGCCCGGGGGACGGGTATCCACGGCCTGGCGGGCATCCATCCCGTGGCCGGCCGCGTCGTTCGTCCGGTCCTGACCTTCTCCGGCCATCAGCTTCGTGAGGCGGCCGCCGCGTGCGGCTTGCGCTGGCTCGAAGATTCCACCAACCGGGACCCTCGTTACTTGCGCAACCGCGTGCGGCACGAGGTTTTGCCGAGCCTCGAATCGGCCCTCCCGGGCATCTCCAGGCGCCTGGCTGCCCTGGCCCGCCTTGCCCGCGAAGCGGCTCCGCTCCAAGCTCCAAGGATTGCGGCCCTCCATGCCGGAACCCTATATTATGAAGAAGAGGCCCTTGAGGGGCTTGGGGAATGCCAGGCGCTGGAAGCCTTCAGGGGTGGCATCCGGGAGGTCCGCGGCCACCTGCGCGGGATCACGGAGCGCCACCTGAGGGCGCTTTGGGCCCTGCGGACATCGGCTCCGGGGGGGATCGTGGCCCTTCCGGGAGGATGGGAAGGTACGAGGGACAAGGGCGGCATCCGCATCGGACCCGCCTCGGGCCTCGAGGGAAGGAGACATCCATGAAGCTTGCCACGGGCATCCTGTTCACCGAGAAGCAGATCCGGCAGCGGGTCGAGGAACTGGCCGCGCAGATCGACCTGGACTACCGGGGCCGGCCCCTGGTCCTGTGCGCCGTGCTCAAAGGATCCATTCCCTTTCTGGCGGACCTCATGCGCCGCCTCACGGGCGACGTCCGCCTCGCCCTCATCGAAATGAAGAGCCAGGTGGACGGGAAGCACGCGTCCATCCTCTTCACCTCCCGCCTGGATCTGTCGGGGAAGCATGCCCTCATCGTGGAGGACATCGTGGATACGGGCATCACCCTGGACTACCTCATCAAGCACCTGGAGGTGGAGCGCTCCCCCGCGTCCATCAGGGTGGCGGCGTTCTTGGACAAGCCCACCGCGCGCAAGCTCGATGTGCCCGTCAACTACCGCGGTTTCACCGTCCCCGACAAGTTCGTGGTAGGCTACGGGCTGGACTGGCAGGAACGCTACCGGAACCTGCCCTACATCACCTGGGTCGAACCGGAATGAGGCGGCCCCCTTCGGCGTTGCCTTGAGTGCAGGGGCGTACGTGGCCACAGGGGCGTGCGCCGCCACGGGGGGCAAAGCAATCAGGCCCGCCGTGTCACCCTGGGGCCGATTCCTCTCCCCCGCGGGCGGCCCCCAAAGGAGAAACCGTGAACCAGCAGCTCCGCAATCTTATGCTCTGGGCGCTGATCTTCGTCGTTATCGTCGTGTCCGTGGGCCTCTTGCGTAAGGCCAGCCTCAAGGAGACGGAGCTCCCCTTTAGCAAATTCGACCAGCTCGTGGCCCAAGGCCAGGTCAAGACCGCCGTCATCAAGGGCACCACCGTGAAGGGCGTGCTGAAGGACCCCGTGGACGGAGCCACCAACTACACCACCAACCTCCCTCCCGACCTCCAGAACTACACGCCCACCCTCGTGAGCAAGGGCGTAGACGTGAGCGCCTCGGAGCCCAACTCCTCGCAGTACATCTTCGCCCTCTTCTACATTCTTCCCGTGGTCCTCATCATTGGCTTCTGGTTCTTCTTCATGCGGCAGATGCAGCAGGGCGGGAACAAGGCCTTTTCCTTCGGGAAGTCCAAGGCGCGCATGGTGGCCGAGGGCAAGAACAAGATCACCTTCAAGGACGTGGCCGGCATCGAGGAGGTGAAGGAGGAGCTGTACGAGATCATCGACTTCCTCAAGGACCCGCAGAAGTTCCAGAAACTTGGCGGGAAGATCCCCAAGGGGGTCCTGCTCATGGGCTCCCCCGGGACAGGCAAAACCCTCCTGGCAAAAGCCATCGCCGGGGAGGCGGGCGTGCCCTTCTTCTCCATCTCCGGCTCGGAGTTCGTGGAACTTTTCGTGGGTGTGGGCGCCAGCCGCGTGCGGGACATGTTCGAGCAGGCCAAAAAAAACGCACCGTGCATCGTCTTTATCGACGAGATCGACGCCGTGGGCCGCAACAGAGGTGTGGGCAACATGGGTGGCCACGAGGAGCGCGAGCAGACCCTGAACCAGCTCCTGGTGGAGATGGATGGATTTGACGCCAACGAGGGCGTCATCATCATCGCAGCCACCAACCGTCCCGACGTCCTGGACACGGCCCTCCTGCGCCCCGGCCGCTTTGACCGGCGCATCGTCGTGCCCCGTCCCGACCTGAAAGGCCGGACGGAAATCCTGGGAGTCCACGTGCGGGCCCTCAAGCTTGGGGAAGACGTGGACCTGTCCTTGGTGGCCCGCGGAACGCCCGGCTTCTCTGGGGCCGATCTGGCCAACCTGGCCAACGAAGCGGCCCTGCGCGCCGCGCGCCTTGGTCGCAAGGGCGTGGCCATGGAGGACTTCGAGTTCGCCAAGGACAAGGTGATGATGGGCAGCGAGCGGCGGTCCCTCGTCCTTTCGGAGCAGGACAAGCAGGTCGTGGCCACCCACGAATCGGGCCACGCCGTCGTGGCGAATTTCCTCCCCAACGCCGATCCCATTCACAAGGTGACGATCGTCCCCAGGGGCATGGCCCTGGGGCTCACCCAGCAGCTCCCCATGGACGACAAGTACAACTATTCCAAGGAGTATTTGGAGGCGGAGATCGCCGTCATGCTGGGCGGGCGGACGGCGGAGGAGATCCTCCTGGGTTCCATCACCACCGGGGCCGGCAACGACTTCGAAAAGGCCACCGAGATGGCCCGAAACATGGTCGTCTCCTGGGGCATGAGCGATAAGCTGGGGCCCTTGAGCTACCGGGCCGAGAGCATGCCCTTCGCGCCCTTCTGGGAATCCCAGGGACGGGGCCAGTACAGCGAGGAGACGGCCCGTGAGATTGACCAGGAAGTGAAGCTAATCATCCTCGCCGCCAAGGAGAAGGCCCAGCAAATCATCATGGACCACAAGGAGGATATGGGCAGGATCATCCACGCCCTCCTGGAGCGGGAGGTCCTGGACAAGGAAGACTTCGACGCCCTGCTCAGGGGTGAAGAGCCTCGGATCCGCCCCATCACCCCGCCATCGGGGCCCTCTCCGGAGCCTGCGGAAGCCAAGATCGCGGCGACAAGCTCCCCGCGGCCCTCCGCAACTCCCGCCATGCCCGAGCCTGCCTAGGGATGGAGTCCAGGCACCTGCAAGCCTCCGCCTTCCCGTGCCGGCCGAAACCGGCCCCGGCTTTGATGTGCCGGGGCCGGAACCTTCTCCTGGGCCGGACCTTCCTCCTCATGGGGATCGTCAACGTCACTCCCGATTCCTTCTCGGACGGCGGGAGATTTCTCGATCCCGCCGCCGCCGTGGCCCACGGCGTGAGGCTGGCGGACGAAGGAGCCCACATTCTGGACGTGGGGGCGGAGTCGAGCCGTCCCGGCAGCGATCCCGTCTCCGGCGAAGAGGAACTGCGCCGCCTCCTGCCTGTGGTGGAGGGCCTGCGCAACGTCCTGCCGGAGGTGGTCCTTTCCGTGGATACCACCAAAGCCGCCGTGGCTTCCGCCGCGCTGGACGCCGGGGCGGACATGGTCAACGACATTTCGGGCGGGACCTTTGATCCGCCGATCCTCGCCCTCTGCGCCCAGCGAGGGGCGCCCGCAGTGCTGATGCACATGCGCGGCCGGCCTAAGACCATGCAGAACCAGGTGGCCTACACGGATGTGGTGGCGGAGGTGGAGGCCGAACTGCACACCCGCACACAAGCGGCGGAGCGGGCCGGTTTGGGCCCTGGCCAGATCGTGGTGGACCCCGGCCTGGGCTTCTCCAAAGGGCCCGAGCACAACCTCGCGCTGATCGCCCACATGGATGCGCTCGTATCGCTCGGGTATCCCGTCCTCGTGGGCGCATCTCGCAAGAGCACCATCGGCGTTCTCACCGGGGCTCCCGTGGCGGACCGCCTTCCCGGCACCCTCGCCCTCCACACGGCCGCCCTTCTGAGGGGCGCCTCTCTCTTTCGCGTCCACGACGTGAAGGAGCACGTGCAGGCCCTCACCTGCGCTGCGGCCCTTCTGGGTGCGTGATGAGGTGTTGCCGAAGCACCGGGATGCCGAGATGAGGGAACGGGAATCTGAGCAGCCCGTCCGCAGGTCGTCCGCCGTCTCACCTCTTCGGTAGATCTAAGATGGCGCGATTCGGCAAGTTGACAGCAACGGCCCCTCCCCGTCATACTTAAACGCTGTGAGGCGCCGTCGCCAAGTGGTAAGGCAGGGGCCTGCAAAGCCCCCATCACCGGTTCGAATCCGGTCGGCGCCTCCA
>JBBIKI010000081.1:0-13422 GCA_037445535.1 Acidobacteriota bacterium
GACGTGGCCCGCCCGGCTCCCCGCCGCACGCCCTACGGGTTGACATAAGATGAACATCTTATGTCCCCGCCCTTGGCTTCGCCCGGGAACTTGGCCTGGACATTAACCCTTTCTTGGGGCCTCCACCCTCTCTTCTTGCCCCTCTTTATTCCTTATGAGAATATGGCTTCTCAATAGGAACGCCCGCCAAAGAGGAGGGGACCATGGGGAATGACCTGGTTCTTGCCGAAGGCGGCCATATTGACTATTTCACGCAGAGTGCTTAAATTAGCCTCTGGAGGGTTCCATGAAGACCATCACCGCCACCGAACTAAAGAAGCATAGCGGCGAACACCTGGATGACGCCGTGTCCGGCCCGGTCCTCATTCAGAAGACGAGGCGCCCCTTCGCCGTGCTGATCTCCTTCCCGGAATTCGAGCGCCTGCGCGCGTGCGAGGATGCCTATTGGGCGCTTCGCGCCCAGGAGGCACGCCAGGAAGGTACCCTCGGAATTGAGGCGACGGATGCCTATATTCGGGGCCGGCTGGAAGCGGAGAGCCCTTCCAGCCCCCGCCGGGCCACCCGGAAAACCAAATAGGTCCCTCTCGGGCCGCGGGCCCGGAGCCCTCGAGGGGGGATCATGCTCAAGCTCGACCTGTCCCACAAGGCGCGGCGGTTTTTAGACACGCTGGACGCCAAGCAATTCCGGCAGATTCTCAAGAAAATCCTCGCCCTCTCCCAAGATCCCCGGCCCGCTGACTCGGAGACCCTCGCCGGTTCGGAGTTTCGCAGGGCGGATATCGGGGAATACCGAATCATCTACAGCTTCACCAAGGATGTTCTGACCATTGACGACGTAGGGAACCGCAACGACGGCCGCATTTACCGCCACCTGAAGTAGCGCGAGGCCCGCATGGGGAATGACCTGGTTCTTATCGAAGACGGCCCGGGCGCGCTGTCCCTGGCCTCGCTCTCCCCCGTCACCCCCCTGGACCGGAACCCGGCGGCGGTCTACCTCGCCTCGCTCCCCTCCCCCGAGAGCCGCCGGACCTTGAGCGCCACCCTGGAGGTCCTGGCCGGGCTCCTGAGCGGCGGCAAGGCCTCGGCCGCGCGGATCCCCTGGGGCGCGGTCCGGTACGCCCACACGGCGGCCTTGCGCGCGGCCCTTCCCCTGCCCTGCCTGCTCGCTGCCTCCCCCTCTCCTCATCTCCTCCATACGAACAACTCTCCGTCTTGCGGGCGGGCCTGCCTTGGCCCACAATGCCCCGCGGGAGGGCACAGTGGAAGAGCCTTCGTTTCTGACTGATCTGGCCTCGCGCCGACAGATTTTCGAGGCACGGACGGACTTTCTGGCGGCTTTGCGCGGCTTCTTCAAGGAGCGCGGCTTCCTGGAGGTGGACGCGCCGCTGCTGGTGCCGGCGGCGGGGATGGAACCGCACCTGGACCCCTTCGAGGTCCGAGGCTGGGCCACGGGCTCTACGGCCTTCCTGCCCACGTCGCCCGAGTTCTACCTCAAGACGCTCCTGGCCTCGGGAGTGGAGCGCTGCTTCAGCCTCGCGCCGGCGTTTCGTGACGAGCCGCCTTCCCGGGGCCACAGCCCCGAATTCCTCATGCTGGAGTGGTACCGAACGGGCCAGACCCACGAGGCGATCCTGGACGACTGCGGGGCCTTGCTTTGCACCGTGGGGCGCCGCTTCCTCCCGGAGGGACGGCTTGTCAGGAACGGGGCCGCGTGCGATCTCACGGCGGGGCTTGAAGTACTCCCGCTGTCCGAGGCCTTTTCCCGGTTCGTGGGTACAGACTGGCGGGAGTTTCGCTCGCTCGGCGAGTGGCGCGAGGCGGCGCGAACCGCGGGGGCCGATGGGACGGACGGATGGAGCGAAAACGACTGCTTCTCCTTTCTCATGGTCGCCGCCGTGGAGCCCCGCCTCGCCGAGCTCGGCCGCCCCGTGGCCCTCGTGGGGTATCCCGCCTTCCAGGCGGCCCTCGCCCGCCTCAATCCGGTGGACCCCCGCATGTCGGACCGCTTCGAAGTCTATGCCGCCGGCACGGAGCTGGCCAACGCCTACACGGAACTCACGGACGCGGCGCAGCAGCGAAGCCGGTTCGCGGCGTATCAGGAAGAGCGCCGGGCGGGGGGCAAGGCTCCCCACCCGGAGGACCGCCAGTTCATGGAGGCCGTGGGGCATCTCCCGCCCTGCGCTGGCATCGCTCTCGGCGCCGACCGTCTTCTTGCCCTTCTCCTGGACGAGCCTATTGCCCGCGTTCGGCACGGATGCTGACCGGAAAGGCATTGGGGAATTGGGATTTCGATTTAGGATTTGGGATTTGGAAAAAGAGCCGCGCCGGCCAGGCCGCCTTTGCTTCTCACTTCTTACTTTTCGCTGTTCACTCAACTAAATCGCCCGGTCGCCCTTTTCGAGGAAGGCGTCCACGAGGGCCGCGACAGCTTTGCCGGAGGGCGAGAGAAGGGCCTTTTTAGCGAGCTTCTGGCACGACTTGAGGGCAAGGTTTCTGACCCGGGCCTTCACGTCGAGGATGGAGGAGGGGGTCATGGAAAGGGATCCTACCCCCAAGCCCAGCAGGAGCGGGGTCATGCGGGGATCCGCGGCCACTTCTCCGCACACCGCTACGGGCTTGCCGGCCTTCTGGGCGGCCTCGCAGACGGCGGCGATACACCTGAGGACCGCGGGGTGCATGGGGTCGTAGAGGTGGGCCACGGAGTCGTTGTTCCGGTCGATGGCCAGAAGGTACTGGATGAGGTCGTTGGTGCCGATGCTGAAGAAATCCACCAGAGGCGCGAAGGCCTCCGCCGTGAGGGCCGTGGAGGGCACTTCCACCATGATGCCCACGGGCACGCCTTCGTCGAAGGGGATGTCCTTGGCGCGGAGTTCCGCCTTGCAGGCATCCAGGAGGCCAAGGACCTCGTGAAACTCCTCCACCGTGGTGATGAGGGGGATGAGGATGGCCACGTTCTTCCGCGCCGAGGCCCGCAAAAGGCCCCGGAGCTGGGTCTTGAACATCTCCGGGTGCTTGAGGCAGAAGCGGACGGCGCGCACGCCCAGGACGGGGTTCCGCTCGCTCCGGTCCAGGACGTTGTGGAAGTACTTCTCTCCCCCCAGGTCCAGGGTGCGGATCACCACCCGGTGGGGATAGAAAGGTTCGGCGATCCGGTTGTAGTAAGCCAGGTGCTGCTCCTCCGTGGGCAGGTCGGGAGCGCAGTCCAGGAAGAGGAACTCGCTCCGGTACAGGCCCACGCCGTTGGCCCCCACCTGGATGGCGCTCTGCACCTCGTCCGTGAGGTCCACGTTGGCGGCCACGATGATGCGGTGGCCGTCGATGGTGCGCGCTTCCACACGCGCGTGGGCGAGGATCTGGCGGCGCTGCTCCTTGTAGGCCTCCGCGCGCTGGCGGTACTCGGTGATCTCCTCCTGCGTGGGGTTCAGGATGACGGAGCCCGTGAGGCCGTCCACGATCACCGGACGCTCCGAGACGGCGGCCTCCATGAGGCCTTTCACGCCCACCACGGCGGGAATCTCCAGGGAGCGGGCGATGATGGCGGTGTGGGAGGTCCTGGCCCCGTGTTCCGTGGCGAAGCCCACGATGGGGGCGTTGTGAAAAGCGCCCGTCTCAGAAGGAGTGAGGGTGTCCGCCAGCAGGACGAGGTTCTCCCCCTTCCAAGTGCGTTGGAGGGCATCGGTCCCAAGCAGGTGTTCCAGGGTCCGACGGCGAAGATCTTCCATGTCGGTCGCCCGCTCCTGGAAATAGGGGTCGTCCGTGGCAAGCAGGCCCATGATGGTGCTGTGGATGGCGGACTGGAAGGCGAATTCGGCGTTCACCCGCTCATGCTTGATCTGCCCCGCGGCGTGGTTGAACAAGGCCGGGTCCTTCAGGATGATGACGTGGGCATCGAAGATCGAGAGAAAGTCCTCGCTGAGTTTTCCCCGGGCTTGCTCCTTCAGGGCCTCCACGTCCCGGATGGTCGCTTCCAGGGCGGCCCGCAGGCGCGCCGTTTCCGCCTCCACCGATGCTTCCGGCAAGATGATCCGTATGACGGGTGTCTCCTTCACGAGAACGATCTGGGCGTTCCCCACGGAGATGCCCGGAGAGACGGGGATGCCCTTCAGGCGCATCATTCTTCCCCGAAGCGATCCTGGATCAGGGACTGGATCTTCTCGATGGCTTCACCTTCGTCGGTTCCGTCCACCTCCACCACCACGGGCGTGTCCTTGGCCGCGGCCAGGGTGAGGACGCCCAGGATGGACTTGGCGTTGGCGCTCATGCGGTCTGTGGAGACGTAGACCTGGGACTGGAAGCGGTTGGCGAGCTGGACGAGCTTGGCCGCCGCCCTGGCATGCAGCCCCAGGCGGTTGCAGATGATCATTTCGCGCCGGATCATGAGCCGGCGCCCTCCGCGTCCTGGTCCAGGGCTTCACTCACGGACACGATGGCGCTCTGCCCTTTCTCGCGCAGGATGGGGACGGACTCGGTGAGGGTGGCCCCGGATTTTCTCAGGAGGATGGCCTTGATGAGCATGGGCAGGTTCATGCCCGTGAGAATTTCCACCTTGCCGGGTTGAAAGAACGTCATGGCCAGGTTCGTGGGCGTTCCGCCGAAGAGGTCCGTGAGCACGAGGACCCCCTTGCTTCCTTCCTGGAGCTTGCGGAGGGTTTTGCGGATCTGCTCCTTGGCGGTCGCCGAATCCACCGTCCACTCCACGCAGAGGGGCGTGACGCCGGGGTCCTCCTCGCCCAGGATGTGGAGGGCCGCTTCCACGAACTCCTTGGCCAGCCCCCCGTGACTCACCACCAGGATTGCGATCATGGCTTCTCCCGTTTCCTTGTCCCGTTTCGTCCTCTCGCGCCGCCTAACCCATCCATGAGCCGTTACGCTCAGGGGCCTACTTCTCCCGGTCCCGGTGGAGGAGGTTCACCGAGAGCCCGGGCTCGGAGCGAAAGATATCATAAAGCCGCCGCGCCACCGCGACGGACCGGTGGCGGCCGCCCGTGCAGCCTATGGCCACCGTGAGGTATGCCTTTCCCTCCCGCTGATACTGGGGGAGGAGATAGCGGAGAAAAATATCGAGTTTGTCCAGGAGCACCCTTCCTTCCGCTGATTCAAGCACGTAGGCCGCCACCGCGGGGTCTTCCCCGTCCTTGGGCCGAAGCTCGGGGACGAAGTGGGGGTTGGGCAAGAAGCGCACGTCGAAGACGAGGGTCGATTCGGGAGGCACCCCGTAGGCGAACCCGAAGGAGAGAAAGTTGACGGTCATCTCCCGGGCCGCCGTGACGTGGGCGGCTTCCTCCTCCACCTGGGCCTTGAGCTGGTGGACCGTAAGCTTGGAGGTGTCGATAACCCGGTCCGACTTCTCCCTGATCTGGGCCAGGCGTTTGTGTTCGAGGGCGATCCCCTCCTCCACCGTGCCCTTGGCCGACAGGGGATGGGGCCTGCGCGTTTCGGCGAAGCGCCTCAGGAGGGTTTGGTCGCTGGCCTCCACAAAGAGGATGCGCACCCTCAGCGGTGACTTGCGCAGGGCGTCGTAGATGAGCGGAAACTGCCTGTCCAGCCCCTCGTCCCGCAAGTCCAGCCCCAGGGCCAACAGGGGCCGCATCTCGCCGCGGGTCCCTTCGATGAGCTCCAGGAAGAAGGGGAAGAGATCCAGGGGCAGGTTGTCCACACAGTAGAAGCCCACGTCTTCCAGGGCCCTGATGACCTGGCTCTTGCCCGCCCCGGACATGCCCGTGACGATGAAGAGGGTTCGTTCACTCATCCGAATCCACCTCGAGCACTTCCTGGAGACGCTGGGCGAAGGTTCGGGCCGTGAAGATGCCCTTGCGCTTGAGAAGGAGATTGCGGACCGCCACTTCCAGGAGGATGGTGACGTTGCGCCCGATGGCCAGGGGCATGAGGAGGTAGGGGACGGAGATGCCCAGGATGGAGATGGTCTGTTCGTCCAGCCCCAGCCGGTCGTAGACGCCCTCCTCCTGCCAGTGCTCCATTTCCACCACGAGGTCGATGTCCATGCGGGCCCGGGTGGCCACCACGCCGAAGAGATCCTTGATGTTGATGATGCCCAGGCCGCGCAGCTCCATGTGGTAGCGCAGGAGTTCCGGCGGGGTCCCTGTGAGGCCGTCCCCGCGCCGCCTTATTTCCACCACGTCGTCGCTCACGAGACGGTGGCCCCGGACGATGAGGTCCAGGGCCGTCTCCGACTTGCCGATGGAGCCCTTCCCGATGAGGAGGAGCCCTACCCCGTAAACGTCCACGAGGACTCCGTGCACGGCCAGGGTGGGGGCCAGGGTTGAGAGGAGGACATCGGTGATTTCATTGATGACCAAAGAAGAGGTCTTGCTGGACCGCAGGAGGGGAGTGCCCGTCTCCTGCGCCAGGTCCACCAGTTCCGGGATCGGGGTGAGGCCTTTGGTAAGAAGGACGCAGACGAGCCCCTTGGCGAAGATGGGGGCGAGGTTCTTCAGGCGGTCCTCGTGGTTCTGGCGGGCCAGGTAGGAGATTTCCGTATTGCCCAGGATTTGCACGCGCCCCGAGTGGATGTGCTCGTGGACGCCCGCCAATGCCAGGCCCAGCTTCTGGATGCGCGGGCTCTCGATCTCCCGGTCCAGGCCCTTGTCACCGGCCAGGAGGGTCAGGTCCAGGGTGGAAAACGTCTCCACGAACCGCCGGACCGACATTCGGGGGTGGATTTCCTGGCCGGCCAGCGTTTTCATCGCGAAGGGCCCTCGACTCTAAGTAGAAACGCCGTACCGTGGAAGGAACAGCGTCCACGCCTCCACGAGCCCACGCACCCGGCACCTTACCCTAGCCTCGTGGTCTCTATCTCTCCACCGGCGGCTCGACGAGGTTCACTTTGCCGTCCTTGTCCTTGAAAATCACCCGCAATCGTCCCGTGTCCCCGTCGCTGAAAACCAGAAGGGGAAGCCGCTCCTCGCCCAGCACCAGGATTGCGTCGCTCAGGGCCATGGGCTTGGGGCTGTAAAGGTCCGGGCGCCGCTTGGCCGCCGGCCTGCGCCGGCGCGCCTCATGGCCTTCCTCGTCCTCCTCCTCGCCCTCGCTCGCCTCGGCCACCGCTTCAGCCTTCTCGCCGGGCTTGGCCCGTTCCGCCAGGCGCTTGTCCTTTTCCTTCTTGGCCTGTTGCTCGATGGCGTTGGTGGCGTCGTTCACCGCGAGGTACATGTCTTCCGAGGCGCCCCGTGCCTTGTAAATCCGGTCGTGGGCGCAATGGACCACCAGGTCCACGTGGTGGACGTGGCGCTCCACCTCGAAGGACGCATGGGCCGAAACGATGGGGCCCGTAAACCGTTCGAGCTTGCCGATTTTGTTTTCCGCCTTGCTCCGGAGAGCGTCGGTGAGGGCCAAGTTCTTGCCGGAGAATTCTAGTTTCATGGCCTTCTCCTTAAGAGGGCTTCATCCCCTTCCGCCGGCTGGAGGAAGGGATAGCCAATTCTTCTCTGTACTTGGCCACGGTGCGCCGGGCGAGGAGGATGCCTTCGCGCTTGAGCAGGTCCGCCAGGCGCTGGTCGCTCATGGGCCTGCGCGTGTCCTCGCCCTCCACTAGGGCCTTGATGCGCTCCTTCACCTTCATGGAGGAGACGTCCGTTCCGTCCAGGGTGCCGATGCCCGTGGCAAAGAAAAACTTCATGGGGAGGATGCCACGCGGGGTCTGCATGTACTTGTTGGACACCACCCGGCTCACGGTGGACTCGTGCACGCCCACACGCTCCGCCACGTCCCGCAAAATGAGGGGGCGCATGAAGGAGGGGCCCTTGTCCAGAAAGTCCCGCTGGAACTCCACCACCTCCTTGGCGACCTTGTAAATGGTCCGCTGCCGCTCCTCGATGCTCTTGAGGAACCACATGGCGGACCGGACCTTCTCCTTGAGGTAGCTCAGGGCCTCCGCCCCCGCTTCCGGGGAGCCCTCCTCGGCCATGGTCCGGTAGGTGGGGCTGATCCTGAGGTGGGGCATGCCGTCCTCGTTGAGGAGGACCCGGTAGGCGTCTCCGTCCTTCTCCACCACCACGTCGGGGATGACCGTGGGGTTGAAGGGGTTGTTGTATCTCAGGCCGGGCTTGGGATCGAGGTGGCGGATGATGCAAAGGGCCTCCTCCACCTCCTGGGCGGTGGCGCCCATGCGGGCAGCGAGCTGGGCGGGCTTGTCCCGCTCGATGAGGGCCAGGGCCTCCTCAACGATGCGCGCCGCCAGCAGCTCCTCGGGATGGTAGGCGTCGAGCTGGATCATCAGGCATTCCCTCAGGTCGCGCGCCGCCACGCCGACGGGATCAAGCCGTTGGACCACCCGGAGGGTTCGCTCCACCTGCTCCAGGGGCCTCCCGGCGGAGGCGGCGAGCTCCTCCACGGAGGAGGCCAGGTAGCCGTCGTCCCTCAGGTTCCCGATGATGTATTCGGCCACGGCCCGCTCGTCGCCGTCCAGGCGGCTCAGGCTCACCTGCCACTCCAGGTGTTCCGTGAGGGTCTCGGGGGCGCTGAGGTACCGCTCCGTGTCGGGGGCGTCCTCGGGCACTTCCTGGCGGTTCCCGCGGTACTTGAGGTTGGTTTCCAGGAAATCCTGGAAGTAGGACTCCACGTCGATCTTTTCCTCCATCTGCTCGATGGGGGTGGGTTCGGGCACCTCGGCGGGCGTCATATCCTGCCCAGCGGGGGCGGCCGGTTCCTCGATGGTGGTGGCTTCCTCCAGCACGGGGTTCGTCTGAAGCTCCATGCTGGCTTCGTCGATAAGCTCCAGGCGCGTAAGCTGGAGCAGGCGTATGGCCTGCTGGAGGGTAGGGGTGAGGACCATCTTTTGCTGGAGCCGGAGGGACAGTTTCTGTTGAAGGCTCATCGGTTATTCTAGGGTGAACCCCTCTCCAAGGTAGACGCGCCGCACGTCCGCATCGCTCGCCAGCTCGGTCGGGGACCCATGGCGGAAGATGGCCCCGTCACTAATGATATAGGCCTCGTCCGTGATTTTCAATGTTTCCCGCACGTTATGGTCAGAGACCACGGTGCCGATGCCCTTGCTTTTGAGCTGGAGGATGATGGCCTGGATGTCCGCCACGGCGATGGGGTCGATCCCGGCGAAGGGCTCATCCAGCAGAAAAAACCGGGGAGACAGGACCATGGCCCTGGCGATTTCCACCCGGCGGCGCTCCCCTCCAGACAGGGTATAGGCGGGAGCGTGGGAAAGGGTTCGGATGTTGAGCTCGGTGAGGGCTTCGTCCACGCGGGCCGCCCGGTCCTTGGGCGACAGGCCGGTGAACTCCAGGACGGCCCGGAGGTTCTCCTCCACCGTAAGCTTGCGGAAGACGCTCGGCTCCTGGGGTAGATAGGCGATGCCCGACCGGGCCCGCTGGTACATGGGCATCTGGGTGATGTCCTTGCCGTCCAGGAAGATAGCTCCTGAGGACACGGGCACCAGGCCTACCACCATGTAGAAGGTCGTGGTCTTGCCCGCGCCGTTGGGTCCAAGCAGGCCCACCACCCGTCCCGACTGAAAGGCCAGGTCTACGTCTTTGACCACGGTACGGCGTCCGTAGGTCTTAGTGATGTGTTCGGCGCTCAGTTCGTGACGGCCGTCGCTCATGACGCCGCCCTTGGCAAGCAGGGAGCAGGGAGCAGGGAGCAGGGAGCAGAAAGGGGAAAGCGAGTCATGGCGGTGTGTCTCCGTTCTGCTTCGATTCTTCAGATTTCTTGGTGCTCTTCCCGTTGTCGGCTCCCGGCTTTCCGCTCCCGGTCTTAGGTGGCCCGACCCCCTCGATGGAGCCCCGGCGGAGGAGGCCCGCCTCGGGGAGGACCGCCAGGTGCTTGGGGGCGAAGTCTACCACGGAGCCTGCCGTCCGGCGGTAGGGTTCCTTTTGAATCACCACCGCGCTCTGATCGTAACCCTTAGCTTGGCCCGCCCCGGTGGCCGGGTTGTAGGTGAGGAGATCGCCCCGGCCGTCGTACAGTTTCCCGTCAAAAACGGCCATGCCCTCCGCCTCGTACCGCTCGGGCTTGTCCTCGCTGTTCAGGACCGCCCGCAGGATATCCCCCGTGAGGGTGTAGCCGCGCCCCGTGGCCTTGGCGCCGCCCTCCGCCGTGGCCACCTTGTCTTTCCCCGCGTAGCGGATGGTCTTCGCCGTCACCGCCGAGGTGCCTTGATCCTCCTGCACGAAGGTGCCCTCCGCGCCGCCCTCGGCCACCGCGGACCGGGCGTCGAGGACCTTGATGAGGGGAGCCTTCAGGGTCATGCCGCCGCGGACCACCTGGGCGCCGCCCATGAGCTTGGCCGGATACCCGCCCGCCGCGGCCTTGGACCGCTCCGCGGCGTACGTGGTCTCGGGCTGGCCCGCCTGCTGGCGCCATCCGCGCACCTCGCCCTCGGCTTCGCTGGTACCGTCCTTCTTGAACGTGATCCGGTTGGCCGTAAGGCGCTCGCCGGGCTTGACCACCTCCGCGTGGCCCACGAGGGTCCAGTCTCCGTCCCGCATGAGGGCGCTGCCGGCCTTGAAATCGCCCCGCTGGTCCCTTCCCGACACGGGGCCCGACAGGTCCGCCGTCTCGGGCTGAGGGCCGCCGAAGGTGCCCTTGCCTGAAGCGGCCAGGGCGTCTCCTCCCTCCCGGACCACGGCCAGGGCCCCCGGGGCGGCCCAGTTCCACGTGTCTTTAGTCTCCGGGGTCAGATCGAAGCGGGCGCTCTTCACGGTGGAGGGGGGCTGACCCTTGGAGGTCACGGAGGCGTCCCCCGCCAAGTGGACCACCGTGAGCTGGCCCGCCTCGTCAAAGTCGGCCACCACCGTCCGGCTGCGGGTCGCGAAGCGGGGGCCGTCGCCCTCGGCGGGGGTTCCGAGGGTTAAGGACCTCAGCCGGTTTTGGTCGTCGAGAAGGAGGGTGCCTTGGGGGGCCTTGAGGGTTCCCTGTTCCGCCGTAAGTGTGACGGGTCCGGCCATGACGCCCGTGTGGGCCTTGAGGTCCAGGTCCACGGCGGTACACTCCATGGTCTTGGGTCCCTGCTCAAAGTGCACCGCCCCCTCAAGGTGTGCCAGGAGGGTCTCGCGGTGATAGCGCAGGAGCTCGGCCCGCCCCGTCAGGGTCCCCCGCTGGAGGGCCACGGAAGATTCGGACACGATTTCCCCCTCGGGGGTCAGGCGGAATCCCGTGGAGGTTGCCGTCCACCCCTTGGGTTGGGCCAGATGGGCATCGTCCCAGATGCGCAAAGAACTTTCAGAGGGGTTGAAGCTGCCCTTCTTGCCCCAGGCCCTGGTGCCGTTGGCCATGGTCACCACGGGCTCCGTCAGGAGTTTGAGTCCCTCCGGGGTCTCCGTGACCTCCTTCGCCGTGGCCCTGAATTCCACCTTTCCCGCCGTTTCCTGGACGTAGTTGAACCCCCGGGCGCTCAAAGTCCCTTCGGGCGTGTGCTTGACCTGTTCCGGAGCCATGGGGGCCGGGGCCTCCACCCGCGGCCTGAATTTGAACAGAAGGAGGATGACGAAGAGCGCGAACACCGCCGTGAAGGCGAACTGGAGGAGCCGCCGCCTATCCATGGGGATAGGGAGGGGCCAATGGCCATACGCAGCGTGGCAATCCCTGGATCAACTGAGCACCTTCTGTCCCATCCCCCAAGGCCTGTATCGCTTGCAAATGTCCCACCCCACCTGTAGCATAAAGAAGCTTAGACGGGGAGTCAACGCGCCGTCCGCCCGTGCATTCGGACCAGGACCGGTCAAGGAGAAGGCAATGGAAGCCGTGACGCAGACCATGGTGAATTACATGGGGTCGGGGGCGGCCTGGGTCATCCGGCTGTTCTTAGCGGTGATGGTCCTTATCGTGGGGTACATCTTTTCCAAGATCGCCGCCAAGGTGGTCCGCCAAGTCCTCATCACAGGAGATTTCGACCAGCGCTTGGGAAAGGCTCTGGGGCTGGACGGCCTCACGGACGGCGGCGAGAAGCCCAAGCGCCGCATCGCCCAAATCATCGAGACGCTCCTCTTCTGGGTGCTCATGCTCGTCTTCGTGATCTTCTCCCTGGAGGTTCTGGGAGATACCACCATTTCCATGGTGCTCCAGAACGTCCTAACCCAGATGGGCATGGCCATCCCCAAAATCCTCAAGGCCTTCCTGATCCTGGCCGGGGCGTGGATCCTGGCCCTCATCGCCAAGTACATGGCCGTGAAGGCCATGCGCAAATTTCAGCTCGGTGAGAAGATCGAAAAAGTCATGGAGGGCGAGGAGCTGGGGGCGAAAGAAAAAGCCGACGTCATCGAG
This sequence comes from Acidobacteriota bacterium, assembly GCA_037445535.1. Lineage (GTDB taxonomy): Bacteria > Acidobacteriota > UBA4820 > UBA4820 > DSQY01 > JAKAJA01. The sequence goes on from JBBIKI010000081.1 coordinate 12,235, forward strand.
TCCTTCGGCAACTTCGTCTTCTACTTCATCATCCTGCTCTCCCTCCTGCCCTTCCTCGAGGCCCTTGAGCTCAACGCCCTGGTGGATCCGCTCAAGGTCATGTTCAGCAAGGTCCTCTCGTACGTGCCCAATCTCATCATGGCCGCCGCCGTCCTCGTGGGAGGCTATTTCCTCGCCCGCCTCGCCGAGCGGGTAGCCGCCAACTTCGCCCTCGCCGCAGGCATCAACCGGTTCATCGAGGGGATGCAGTTCGAGACCGTCCTCAAGTCCCTCAATATGGCGCGCATCATCGGCACCGTCGTCTTTCTCGCGCTCATGGTGCCCATCCTGGGACTCTCCTTTCAGATCTTGGACCTGCCCATCATCACGGGCGTCTTCGCCATCATGATGAACAAGGTCGCCGCGGCCATTCCCATGGTCCTGGGCGCTTTTGTCCTCTTCATCCTGGGCCTCATCCTCGGCCGCTACCTCGGCGACTTGGTGGCCAAAGTCCTGGCCGACGTGGGCTTCGATGTGATCCTCTCCCGCATCGGGTTTGACCGCTTCGAGCCTAAGAAGGGCGAGGAGTCCGGCTTCACCCTCTCCGGGGTCGCCGGAAATCTCGTGGCCGCCGTCGTCGTCCTCTTCTTCGTCATGGAAGGCTTCCGCATGATGAACATGGTCCTCATCGCGGACGCCGTGGACAAGCTCATCCTCTACGTGCCCAACGTCCTCATCGCCTTCGTCATCCTCGGCCTCGGTTTCTATCTCGCCGGCGTCGTGGAGGAGATGGCCACCCGCAGCTTCGCCTCGGAAGCCACTCTGGAAGCGAGTGTCGTCGGCATCATCCTGCGCTACGCCATCATCGTCTTCGCCTTCTTCATGGCCTTCGACGAGCTGCGCATCGCCCACACCGTGGTGACCAACGCCTTCAGCATCATTCTGGGCACCATCGGCCTCGGCCTGGCCCTCGCCTTCGGCCTCGGGGGCCGGGACCACGCTGCCGGCTATGTGGACAAGCTCATCAAGCGCGGCCAGGCCAAGAAGGACGCCCAGGCCAAACACTCCAAACCCAAGAAGGATCTCATTGAGCCTTGAGCCGCCGTGGTCCCTCCGCCGGGACATTCACTCCGAGTAGCCCATGCCCCGGGGCCAGCAGCCCCGGGGCTTTTCGCGTCCCCCACCTTCCCGGCGCCCGGCGCACGCACT
>JBBIKI010000082.1:0-13421 GCA_037445535.1 Acidobacteriota bacterium
GGCCAAGCCAGGAAGCGTGATGTCCAATACGTAGCGCATGCGGTCCTCGTGTCTAGTTTACATACTACCGTTGTAAGCAAAACTTTACAACCCACCTACTTCTCTCCGAAGCTCCTAGTGCGTCTCCTTATAAAAACCAAGTGCATAGGCATTGGAGGCGCGAAGCAACCGATGGCACGACCATTGCTCAATGAGCTAAAGCCATAGGGAGTTGATAAAGGATGGGCCAGGACATCAATCGTCGCCATTTGAGAAGGAGCTATGCATGACAACGAGGACCAGCCTCTTCGCCACTGTGCTTCTGGTTTCCGTCTGGGGGACCTTCGGCACCCTTGCCCAGCAGCCTCAGCCTCAGGAGAGCCAGCAGACCCAGCCGGCTCAAGTGGCCGCCTCGCCTGCCGTGTCGCAGACGCCAGCAACCACCACTGGGGGCGCTCTCACCAACCAGGACATCATCAAGCTCAGCCAGATCGGACTGGAGCCAGGCGTTATCATCACCAAGATCAACACGGCGCAGCAGGTGGCTTTCAAGCTGGAAACCGACGACCTCATCGCCCTCAAGAATGCGGGCGTGAACCAGGACGTGATCAGCGCCATGATGAAGCGGAGCACTTCTCCCATCGCTGTCCAAGGTGGAGGATCGGGTGGGATGGTGGATACCTTCGGCGGTCCCGTGGCCATCCCGGGTGCCGATGACCTTCTCGTGCGTCTGGTCACCAAGGACGGCACCACCGACCTCAGCTCCATCGCCGGTCATGTCGGGACGACCTATGCCTTCGTCACGGTGCTCATGTTCATGGATTATCCCAACTTGAAGGCGGAGGTCCGGATCAAAGACCCCCGGCCCTCTATCCTCATTCAATCCCGAAAGAGCCCGCAGGGCAGATTCTTCCTCGTCCGCTGCGAATCCAATGATGATGACAATAACCGGTCCGTCAAGATGGGAAAATCCGGCATGTGGTCGAACAAAGACTTCGGCGCACCCGACAGTGATTGGACGATCCGGTTCAGCTTCAAGCAGGTCCAGCCCGGCCTCTGGCGCATGGACCCCGAGAAAGACCTCAAGCCCGGTGAATACGGTGTTTGGGGTCCAAGCAGCGAACTATACGATTTTGGGGTGGACAAATAGGAATGCACTTCATTGAATTAGCGAGGTCTACAGGAGGAGGCACCCATGTTCTGTCCTGAGTGCGGCGGCAACAATGAACAGGGCGCGACGTTCTGCGAATCTTGTGGCAAGCCCTTGCCTACAGCGAATGCCGTGCCGGAGGGCGCACGTTCGCAAACTATTCTCACTTTCGGCGATGCCGTGACCGGCTTTATAAAAGTCATTGCTTCGTTCTTTGTTTTGCCAGCAAGGTCCATTGCGGACATCTATCGAGAACTCGCAAAGATCGGAGCAAAGGAGGCGGCCTTCTCCATGGAGACCACCCCGACCCCTTTCCTCACATGGATTCTGGTTGCCATGCGCATGTTGGTGCCCGTCTGCGCGGTCCTCTGGGTTGTTCTCTTCACTCTCCTCGGCTTCGCCGCGGGAAAATCCGATTCGGGATGGGGCGAACCCGTACACTGGTGGAACAGGATGGGTTCTCACGTGGGTTCGGGGGTTGGGGCTCTTATTGTTTCATTGATCGGAGCGTTCCTTTTCCTTTGGGCCGCCAATTTCTACCTTGATTTACTTTCCGTTTTCGTGAATATCAACCAGCGCGTCACCGAAATTTCCAAAGGGGTGTGTGAAAAGGGCTCGGAGGCATCCTGATGGAGTGCGGGCGTTGTGGTACCGCCCTCAAGCAAGGAGTGCGATTTTGTCCAAAGTGCGGGTCTCCCGCCGCAACGCCTTCAATCGCGAAGGTGTTGCTATCTCCACAGGAAGGCCGGTGCCCAAGATGCCACACGGCTGTTCGGCCCGGGGCCAGGTTTTGCCCGGCCTGTGGATTGCCTGCCCGGCCGAGTGGACAGACCGTGGCTCCGGTGACCAACCTACCGTGTGGCGATCAGGCGCTATGCCCATCCTGCCACGTTCCGCTCAAACCTGGCAAACGCTTTTGCGGGGCTTGCGGTGCGCCCGCGCAGTTCGCGGCGCGGCAAACGATGGTTCCAGAGGGCGTGGCTGAGACCGAGATAATTTGCCTGTCCTGCGGCACGCCGTTGAGAGAGGGAGCTTCGTCTTGCGGTATATGTGGCGCGAGGGTGGGAGAGGCACAGGCTCGGCGTGAAACGCCTGTTCCTTCGAGAGAGGCGAGTGCTCAAGCCGGTTACGTCTCATCCCCCGTGCCCACGGCTGCGGTCGTGGCACGGCCAGCGCCCCCTCCTCCTCCCCCCATGACTGCTCCGCCGATGACGACGGTAACGGGAAGTGCGCCGGACCAGCGCCACGAGCCTCAGCCGGACCTATTTTCGTCATTCTCACCGAGCGTGCCAAAAGAACGGCGGCGTGTTGTCCTTATGGTCGCAGTGGCGCTTGGTGGCCTCGCCGTTCTCGCGGGCGTGGTGGCGGGGGCCTGGTGGATCATGCGAAGCCACGCATCGGGAGGCGGCAAGCCCCTGGCAGTTCAGCAGGTCCTTCCTGTGCCAGCACAGTTCGTCGGGGTCTGGGATAACGAGGACAAACTCACGCGGGGTATCACACAGGTGATCGTCCGGCAGGAGCACAACAGTCTCAGTTTCAGCATGAAGGACAAGGCGTACCCACAGGACACGGACAGGGGGACGATGGCGGGATCTATCTCTGCTGACGACGGAACCGTCGGCCTCCAGTGGGCCATGCCGGCGAAGCGCGACATACAAACGCTCAGGCTACTGCCCGATGGGAAGCTGAAGCTGTCTGGGGCGGTTCACTACCTGGACGGCTCGGGCCGGCTGGACAGGGACTATGACGAATACTTCGTCCTCTCCTCAAGGGTGCCTCCCTCCCAAGCTTCGGTTCAACCCGCGCCCGAGCAGGCGCCCATCGAGCCTCTGCCGTTGCCCACGAAAAGGACGCCAAGGATCGTCAAGCCCAAGCCAGGTGAGTTTGTGGAGGCATCCAATCTGGACCGGCCACCGGCCCCCCTTAGCCAGCCGATGATCGTCTATACTCCCGAGGCTATCAGTAACCAAATCAAAGGGACCTTTGAGCTTCAAGCGATCGTGGACCAAACTGGAATGGTTACGACCGCCAAGGTTGTATCGGGGCCGCAGCCGGACTTCGGCATGGGTGCGGCCTGCGTGCAGGCCCTCATGGGCGTTTCCTATTCGATCCCCGTGAAGGAGGGCGTTCCCGTCAGCACGCAGGTCACGTATCTCTTGGCCTTGAACCCGCCGCCGCCGCCCAAACAGATTCAGCAGGCGAATGCTAGCCTCCTCATCGAAAGCAAGGCCCACGTTCAGCGCTTTACCGTTCAGATAGATGGGCAGATGGTCTTTGACGCCCCGATGGTTGGAGCCATGGGCAACGATGTTCGTGCCAACAGGGAAGTTCCCATATCCCCCGGCGCGCATCACTTCGCCGCCACCGCCACCTTCGCCAGCGGACGAACCATCCAAACCCAGTGGGACGAAACCTTCCAGCCCGGCCAGCAATCCGTGTTCAACGTTTGGGTGCCTGTTTTCGGTGGCAGTATCAAGATGAAAAGGTTGCAGTAGGCGGAACCGTAAAAGGGCATGGTGCGACGACACTGGAGGAAAGGAGTGAATGCAATGACATGGGATCTAAACAGGAACAAGACTTGGTGGTTGGTCTGCCTGCTATTAGCTGCGTCCATGACCTTTACCGCTGATACTCCCAACAGGCTTATTATTGTTTCCTCTCTGAGCACTCCTCCGCCTGGGTATACCATCGAGAAATCTTTTGGATGTGTGTCCGGTTCCGCCTTTGGCTCAACTGGCAACACCGGATTTTTTCTAAAAGGCGACATTGACAAGAAGATCACCAGCGCCGAGGAGGAAGTGACCAAGGGTGCCACGGCCATGGGAGCCAACGCCATCCTAAACGAGCGCACCACCGTGGCCATGACACAGACCCCGGCCTCATTCACCTACTACGTCATGGTGTCTGGGGAACTGGTTGTTCTGTCTCCAATTCCCGCGACACCAGCCAAGGGGCAAAAGTGAAGAACCGAATGGCCATCACCCTGTCGATGATTTTGGGTCGGATGGTGCAAGGGCCATCACTGGAGCAGAAGGTCGGCCAAAATGAGAAAGGTAGATGGACATGCAGGATTCATTGGGGGCATCGGTCCCAACTCTCATACCGGCGGATAAATCGCAACGCGCCTTTGGTTATCTGATTGATGTCCTGCCGCTTTTGCTCATTGGCCTGATCTCCCTCATTCCGTTCGTCGGTATCATCCTATACGGATTCATCCTCATCTTCTACTGGCTCTTGCGAGACATCACCGGTGGAAGCTTAGGCAAAATGGCCATGGGGATCAAGGTCGTGGCCAAAGATGGCGGCCCAGCTTCAATGGGGGCTAGAATTCTCCGAAACGCCACCCTGGCAGTCCCCGGCCTGGTCCTCGCTATTCCGCTGGTCGGCTACATCGGGGGCCCGGTTTGTGGAAGCACCATGGTTTTGCTGGAAGTATTCATGCTCCTCGGCTCGGGAGAAAGGGTTGGGGACAAGATCGCCGGGACCGTGGTAGTGAAGAAGGGGTAAAGCAGAAATCGGCCATCGCCGTCAGAGGATCCTTCGATGTCACGAAGCCTGAATCACCTCACACCTGTCCAAAATAGCATTTGAAGAGAGATGCCCCCTCTGCTGTAGGCTTGAAGTGTTCGAAGGCTTCGAGCTTCCCAACAAGAAGGAGGCAGAGCGATGGTACGGTGCGGGATCTTGCTGAGCCAACTGCTGGGGTTTGTTCCGCGGATGGAGTTTGAAGGGATCGTGCGGAAGCACCAGGCTGCGCGTGCATGCAAAGGGTTCTCGTGCTGGGACCAGTTTGTGGTGATGTATCGCTGAAAGACCCAAGTAGTTTGGAAGACCAAGAAGTAGACCAAGAAGTAGGATAGGAGGAGAAGCTCATACAGCCACCCGCATGCCGGGGAACCTTGATTCGTCTGATGTGCTTCATCGGTCTTCTGTCCCTTTGGGGATGGAATGTGGTGGGCCAGCAGCAACCGGCCGGGCTTGGGGCGGCCGGGGCTCAGGAGGAGGCCGCGCTTACCAACGCGGACGTCATCAAACTAGGCCAGGTTGGTCTCGGCAACGACGTCGTTATCACAAAGATCAACAGCGCTGCCAGAGTCGCATTCCATCTGGGGACGGACGACCTCATCGCGCTGAAGAATGCTGGGCTCAGCCCTGCCATTATCAAAGCCATGATGGAACGCCAGAATGGCCAGGGCAAGAACCCTCAATCAGCAGCGACGGCCACGGCTCCGACGCATCCGGTGACCGATCCAAGCGCTCTCGATTCGGCAAAGAAACAGTGCGAAGAAAACTTTGGGGAATCAGGAGGATTTTGGAAGGGAAAGCTATTCAAGACCTTCGCCATTCTCCCTAATGTTGACCGCAGCCGCGCAATTCAGAATGTGGCGGAGGCTCTCGCAGCAGAATCCTGGCAGAACATCAATGTGAACAAGGACCTCGGTCTGATCACCGCATCCCAAGGGGTGACTCTCTCATCTGGGCATGTTCCTTTGAATGTCCTTTTGAGAAACTCTGACCCAAACGGCATTTCGCATTGAGATCTCCTTTTCCGTAAACGGGATGCAGGTGGTCAAGAGCGATGCGGTCCGCGACGATTTTCTTAAGATCATAGAAGCCTGCCTCAAATGAAAGCTACGATCACATTGGGTGAATCAATCTAAACCGTTCAATAGGGGTTAAGGAGTGAGGACGAGTTACTGTACAAAATGTGGGCAGGTCTTCAAAGGAAATGGAGCCTTGGGTGGATGAGGAATCCACAGGCTGAGGTGGCCGCCGGGTGTTTGCCGGGCGCGGCTTACTTGTGCCCAGTCTTTAAGGGCCGCCTTCTATGGGGGTGCGCGCGGCGCCCTGGGGGGACGCGGGTAGAGAGGGCTTTAACTTCTTCGGGGGTGGGATTGACCAGCACCGTTCCCCGGTCCTTGATGTCGAGTTGTTCGAGGTAGGGCATCTGGAGGGGCGGGCGGTTGGGGAAGAGATCGCGCGGGGGGACGGAGCCATGCCCGTCTCCTATCCCGGGCGGGTCCGGGAGTGGGACCTCGGGGGTCCAGGCCGGGTACTTGAGGTGGAAGTTGAGGAAGGCCACGGTGCGTTCCCAGGAGTCTTCGCCCACTTCCTCGTCCCAGCCGCCCCGGGTGTGCAGGGTGAACCCGTGGCCCACCTTGGGGTAGATGACAACGTCCACGGGTTTAGCCGTGAGGCGGAGCTGCTCGAAGGCCTCGATGGAGCGCCGCACGGGCACGGTGCGGTCGTTGGTCCCGTGAAAGAGAAGGGTGGGAGGCATCCGCTCCTGCGCCTCGGGCATGTCCCCCGGCGAGATGCCTCCGTAATAGGCCACCACCGCGTGGACCCGCGGGTCCGTGGGGGCGTAGTTCAGAGCGAGGAAGGCCCCCAGGGAATAGCCGAGGAGGGCCATTCGCGAGCTATCCACGTCGGGAAGGGTGGAGGCAAAGGACAGGGCGTCACCGATCGTGCGCATCCAATCGGCTCTGCTGCCTCGGCCCCGCCGCCCCCGGTCGTAGTAACGCACAAAGAGGCATACGTACCCGCCGCGGGCCAGATCCTCGGCCATATCGAAGTAGTGCTGCTCCCCGAGCCGGGGGTTCGATCCGTGCAGGAGGATGACGGCGGGATAGCGGCCCGGGGCCCTGGGCCGGTAAATGTCCACGAGTACCTTGTCCCGGCCCGAGGCGAAACGCTGGCGGCTTTGAAGGATGGACGAGGCTTCGGCAGGACCGGACCCCATGGGGGCGCTCAGGAGGTCCGTAATGACCACCGGCGCCATGTGAAAGCCCTCCAGAGGAGGGGCCTGGCGGGCGGGTGTCAGCCCGGCGGGGGCCGGCGGTCCGACGAGGGGGATGAAGCCGTAGGGTTCGGTGATGGTGAGCGCCGTCGGGCCCTGAGGCAAAGGGCCCGGGGCGGCGCCGGGAGAGGCCTCCTGCCCTGCGGCGGACGCGGCCAGGAGAAGCCCCAGGACGACGGCCAGACTCTGCTTCACCAAGTTAGAACCTCTCACAAGGACATCCCGGGAGGACCGGGACCATCCACGCAAGGTTTTTAGTCTTATCCCCGGGCGAAGTCAAGGCGATAGGCGCTCTCGGAGGGCCTCGTATCCTTGACAGGACAGGGGCTTTCCCCGTAAACTCGCCCCTTCTTACAAGGGGACAAAGGCCGTGACCGCCGACTCATGAACGCCATCTTCCCTGAGCCCGCCCCGCGCATCTCGGCCTTCACCGCGACATGCATCGTCGTGGCCAACATGGTGGGGACGGGTGTCTTCACGAGCCTGGGGTTCCAAGTGGCGGACTTCCGTTCACCCTTCGTCCTCATGGCGCTGTGGGTCGTGGGCGGCGTGGGGGCTCTGTGCGGGGCCTTGAGCTATGGAGAGTTGGGGGCCGCCATGCCTCGCTCGGGCGGGGAGTACCACTTCCTTTCCCGAATCTACCACCCCGCCGTGGGGTTCCTCTCGGGCTGGGTCTCCCTGACGGTGGGCTTCGCCGCTCCCGTAGCCCTGGCGGGCTTGGCCCTCGCTCAGTACATGTCCCGCGTCTACCCCCTGGGCAGGCCACTCCTCGTGGCCGCCGGTGTCATCGGTGCGATCTCGGCGGTGCATGCGTTGGGCATCAAGGCGGGGACCCGGTTCCAGGTGGCGTTCACGGCAGCCAAGGTTCTTCTCATCCTCGGCTTCTCGGTCTGCGGACTGTTCATGGCCGATCCCCAGTCCCTCACCATGGCGCCCTCGGGGGCGGATCTGGGTCTCCTTCTGAGCGGGCCCTTCGCCGTGTCTCTGGTGTTCGTCTCCTACGCTTACTCGGGATGGAACGCCGCCGCCTACGTCGCGGGGGAGATGGCCGATCCCCGGCGGGATCTGCCCAAAGCCCTCCTTGCGGGCACGGCCGTGGTGATGGCCCTCTACGTCATGCTGAACTACGTTTTCCTCCTCGCCGCGCCCATGGGAGAGCTGGCGGGCAAGGTGGACGTGGGATACATCGCCGCGGCCCATGTCTTTGGCGCCTTGGGCGGCAGGATCATGGGCGGCCTCATTTCTCTCGGACTGATCTCGACCATCAGCGCCATGACGTGGGCGGGGCCGCGGGTGGCGCAGGTCATGGGGCAGGACATCCCCCTCTTCGGCCGGCTGGCTAGAACGTCCCCCTCGGGAGCCCCGGTGGGCGCCATCGTCCTCCAACTGGCCATCGTCCTGATCCTCCTGTTCACCTCCACCTTCGAGCGGGTCCTGACGTACCTGGGGTTCACCCTGGCCCTCTGTTCTTTCCTCACGGTGGCGGGGGTCTACGTCCTGAGACGGCGGCAGCCGGACTTGCCGAGGCCCTACAGGACGTGGGGGTATCCCGTCACCCCCGCTCTGTTCCTCGCCATTAACGGCTGGATGCTCCTCTACATCCTCAAGCAGCGGCCCTTGGAATCCCTGGCTGGGTTGGGGACCCTTCTGCTGGGGCTCATCCTTTACTTCCCCGCCGCAAGGAAAGGACTGGCCTACACGTCATGAGACCACGCATGCTCGTCCCGTTCTTGGCCGTTTTCGCTGCGCTGGCTCTCGCCTGCCAGCGGAGCGCCCCTCCACCCCAAGCGCCGTCTCCGAAGCACGGTCCCGCGAAGGCGGCTTCCGCGCCCGCTCCAAACGCGCAGGCTTCCGCGGAGAGTGAGCGCTCGGTGCGCCTCACGGCTAATGCCCGCCTGCTGGCGGGCCTCCCCGCGGCGGGCGGCGAGCCGTGGGCGTCCATCCAGGCCGGGCCCGCGTGGAAGGCCCACGCCAAGGCGCTGGGAGCCCTGTGGAGCCAGCATGAGAAGGCCCGCCTGTCGAAGGTTCGCCGATGGGCCGACGGGCATCTGGGAGCCGTGAGAGCCGCCTCGTCCACGGTTTTCTATCCTTTCGGCGGTCCCGACGCCCTTTACGCCACGGCCATTTTCCCCGAGGAATCCACCTACGTCCTGGTGGGCTTGGAGCCCGCCGGAACGGCACCCGACTTGGCCGCCTTATCCCCCGAGGATCTCGCCGCGAGCCTCAAGGATATGGAGACCTACATCACGCCTATCCTCCAGATCAGCTTCTTCCGCACGGACGACATGGAAACGGAACTGTCTGGCAAGGGTACGGTACCCATCCTCATGACCTTCCTGGCGGGGACGGGCCACCGCATCCTTGACGTGCGTCCCGTGGCCCTGGCCGCAGACGGCACGCCCGTTGAAGCGGGAGGGCCCGGAGCCAGCCGGGCGGCGCGGATCGATTTTGTTAGGGAGGGCGGGTCGAGGGTGCAGAGCCTTTACTACTTCTCTCAGGACCTCTCCGACGCGGCCCTCAAGAAGGTCCCCGAGTTTGTGTCGTTCCTTAACCGCATGGACCGCCCCGCCACCTTCCTCAAGGCCGCCTCGTACCTCATGTTCCGGCCCCACTTTTCGACGGTGAGAACCTTCGTCCTGACCCAAACGGCGAGCGTCCTTCAGGACGATTCAGGTATTCCCCTCCGTTGCTTCACCCCAGGCAAATGGGATCTCCAGTTCTACGGAACCTACACCGACCCCATCAAGCGCTTCAAGGATTTCAAGCAGAAGGACCTTCTGGAGGCTTACCACGGTTCGGACCCGGTGGGCCCCCTGGATTTCGGCATCGGGTACCAGCACCACGCGGGGCAGTCCAACCTCATGATCGCCGTGGCACGAGCCAAGTAGAGCTACCGCCTCAGAACTACCGCGATGAGCAAGGCCGCCCGGCGGGGCGGCCTTTTCTCGCACGTTGGCAGCCCTTACTTTGACGTCGTGACTGCCAGATCGCCCGAGCCCGTTTCGGCGGACACGTCCACGGCTCCCGAGCCCCCCGCGAAGGTCCAGCGGCGGCCGTGATTGACCCTGGTGCCTGGGAAATCCACGTGCATGTCGCCCGATCCCGTGTCCAGCGATCCCGCTATCATGGTGGCCGCGGGGAAGGCCAGGCGGATATCGCCAGAGCCCGCGTGGGCCTTCACCTTGGCGCCGGGTGCGATGCCGGCCCAGGCGGCGTTCACGTCCCCGGACCCTGACCGGAAGGTAGCGGGGCCGCTCAGGCCTTCTGCGGTGATGTCTCCCGACCCTGCCTCTCCCTCGAAGGACGAGGCGCCGCCTGCGAACTGGATGTCTCCCGAACCCGTATGGATGCTGGCGGTCCCCGCCGGGGCCGTGAGGCGGATTTTCACGTCGCCCGAACCCGTACCACAGGTGAGGTCCTTTCCCGCCAGGCCGCCCCAGACGGCCACGTCTCCGGAACCCGTGTGAAGGTCCAGGTTCATACCCGGCGGCATGCGCACGGCGATGAGGCCCGAGGCGTTGGAATAGCCAACGGTAAGGCCGAAGCCGGATTTGGAGCGAACGAGGATCGTATCCCCCTTCTCCTCAAAGACGGGCTCGTACGCCTGTATGGCTTCCTTGGAGCCTTGGGGCCACGTGGACACCTTCAAATCCACCGTGACCTCCACGGCGGTGCCGGGGACCAGCTCCACCTTCACGTCCTGAAAGGAGGCCTCCACCTTCAAGGTGCCGCCTGGTTTGGGGCTGAAGGTCTTGGCGGTGTGGAAACTGGCCGCTTCCGCCAAGGCCCCCAGAGTGAAAAGCGCAACCGCCGCCGATACCAGCATGAACTTGATCCGCATGGCGCCCTCCTCGGGGCAAGGGGCGGGCCTGGCGCCCCTCCCGCATGTATCTTAGAACGAAAACGCGGGCCCGAAGGTTCTCGAATGGGACGGCGGGAAGACAAGGGGGCTCCGAAGCGGCTTGCGCCGGGGGCGCCGCCGGGATTACATTGACTACGGTCTTTCACGGAGTCTGCCATGCCCGAGACCTTCGCCCAGCAGCGCCGCTTCCCCCGAATCCCCTCGGAGAACCCTGTTCTGGTGAAGCGCCTGGACGACGACAGCGTGGGTTCCTTCAGCAAAACCCGCGAGGTGGGCCTGGGGGGGTGCATGTTCGTTAACGACGAGGCCTTGGGCCCGGGAACCATCGTCGAGATGTTCATTTCGGTGCAGGGGCGGGTCATTGAGGCCAAGTCGCGGATCGTTTACGAGCGGCCCAAGGGCACCCAGTTCGAGATGGGGGTCGAGTTTCTCGAGATGGACCCCGTGGACCGGGTGGTCATCGAGCGCCTCTTCGCGCAGAACCTTGACTAGGACCTTCCCCAGACTCCCCGTCCCAGCGCCGGCGGACCCTCCCCGCCGCCGTCGCCTTCCGGTTCGCCCAGAAGGACCGTCCTGCCAGTAGGCGACAGGGTGAAGCCGAACCGCTGGGCTTCTCCCGAAGGCTCGGCCACCACTTCCACGGCCCAGTGGAGGGAGATGAGCCTGCCCGAAAAGCTATAGGGCTGGGCCGGCAGGGTGAAGAGGAAGTCCCTCCGGTCCGAGGCCTGGGGAGCCTCCACCCGCAGGGTATCCACCACGGCCACGTCCTGGGTACCCCTGCCCTCCGTGTACCAGAAGAGCCGGATATCCAAGTGCTTGGCCGGAGCGTCCAGGCTCCAGGAGGCCGTGCCCGAGAAGGTTTCACCCGGCCTGAACTCGGTGCCTCCCGAGGCCGCGTCCACCCTCAGCCAGCTCATGAAGCGTCCCCTTGCGGGAGGACCTCAAGGGGGTAGGCCTCCATGACGTCGGGCCACCTTGGGATCTCCGCGTGCGCCTTAACCGCCCAAACGATCCTGTTGTGGGGGCTGGAAAGGCTGGGCACCGAATCGGGCGGGACGTGAAGCCGAACGCGCCCCTGGGCCGCCGCCGCACCGCCTGGGAACGAGGCCAGCTCGATTCGGGAAAAGACGTGCTGGTCCGTGCTCGTGTTCTTGCCCTGGGCATACGTGGCCTCTTCTCGCCCCTCCAGAATCACCGTCAGGCGCTCGATGCGCGAGGTGTCGCCGGAAAAGCGCCACTCCAAGTCCGCCGAACCGCCCAGGGGTATGGACCGATCCTCGATGGTGACGTGGATCTTAGGGTTGAACAGAGCCAAACACTGGTAGCCAACAAGTCCCGCGAGGCCAAGGCCTACCAGGATGAAGGGGATCATGAAGACCGTGAGAAATCCATCGGGGTGGCCGTGGCGCCAGCCTTCGATCATCTGCCACACGAAGACCGACACGATGCCGTTCCAGAAGGCCGCCAGGAAAAGCGCCCCGGCGAGCTTCATGGCGGGGGAGGCCTGAGCCTTGAGTTCCGCCGGACCCGAAAGGTGGTAAGAGCGGGGCCCGGCTTTGCCCGGGGCCGAGGAGCCCCGCGCTCTCGCCATGGTCCAGACGAGTCCCGCCGTGCCGGTGCCCACGAACAAGAGGGGGAGGAGGCCGATGAGATAGGCGGGCCGGAAGTTTCGGTCCAGAACGGCTTCGCAGGGCTTCCGGGGGTTCACGTAGCAGGTGGCCCGAATCCCCGGGGGGTAACGGTTCACGATGTCCGCCTTGCTCTCGTACCCGCTGGAGGCGCCGCCAAGGAAATCATACTGGCCCGACCGGTACCGGCCTCCGTCCACCTCGTAGTCGTAGGTGATGTCCACGCTGTAGGTGGTTCCACCCTTGCTGCCCCGGTGCCTCCCCACCTCGCTGGAGACGACGGTGCATTTCACGGGCCGCCAAGACCTCGCGTCGTGGAGCTTCATGGCCGGTTTCACCAGAAGGGCATAGCTCGCCGCGAGGCCCGCTACCAGGAATGCCAAGAAAAAAAGGGCGGTGGCCCATGTACGCTCGCGAGGCCCAGCGGCTTGGTCCGAGAGCGGTTCGGCCAGGCAGCTTCCGGGCGCAGGTCGGGGCTTTGGCCCCTTGATGGCCGCATGGAGGCCAGCAGCGCCCACGGCTACGAAGATCAGGGGGACGAGGATGAAGAAGGCCATCACCTTCGGCTGGCCCTGCACCAGCGATCGGATGATCAGGGCGGTGAGCAGGAGGCCCATACCCAGGAACACGCCGAAGAACGCACCCGTGACGATGCGGCCCAGGCACCCCAGCTTGTTTAACCCGGCGCCCATCCCGGCGGGAATCTGTCCTCGTGCCATGGGTCCTCTCCAGCCCACCTTGTAACCCCGCGGGTTTTCGACGTCAAGGCACCTTGACAGCGGGCGGGAGGCTCGCCGACAATGGCGCTGTGGAGTTGAACATGATCCAGGCCTTTCGTGTCCGGACCCTTGGCGCCCCCTCACAGAACCCCTCGCGGGCCTGGGGGTGGTGGTGCGCTGGCATATCCGGAGGGCGCGGGAACGCGGCATAGCCGCACCGCATCGCAGGAAGCGAGCCCTCCGGAAACGGAGGGCTTTTTTGTTGGGACATGCACGGGTGGTA
>JBBIKI010000083.1:0-13214 GCA_037445535.1 Acidobacteriota bacterium
CGAACCGTTGATTTTAGTCCACCCCGCGGCCATGATCAACCTACCTTTCGTCCCCCAAATTCCGCGATGGAATTCTCTTGCATTCGGAAACCGGGAGGCTTTGGGATTAGCCCGCTCGGCCTCCATGGCGGGGAGGGCCATTCCCTCCCCGCCCCGCGGGCAAAGCCCGTAGGGGACCCCACCCCACCCTTGGAGCCTCCTCGCCAGGCTCGGAGGCGGCCCCAATCCCTTGATAGGTGAAGCGTGATGAGAGATGCAACGCTCACTCCTCGTCGGTTTCCACCTGTCTGGCATGCGCCCCTCGCGGGATTGGGGTCGTCCCGTTTGCAGGAAAGGCCCCGCGGGCTTATCCTGGGCCCCATGTGGAAGAGGGTGTTTTACCCTTCGGTTTTAGTGTGTCTGGCTCTAGCGTGCGTCCTGGCCTACGTGGGATGGGTGAACCCGGAGATCAACGCCCCCCTGGGCCTGGACCACTTCGACGAGGCCTTCGTGAGGACGCGGGTGCAGGCCACGGCCCAGCACCTCCTGGAAAACGCCGGGCGGTTCGACCTGCGCCTCACCGAAAAGCTTGACGTGGACAAGATCCAGCGCATGCAGCAGCTCTTCGGTATCCGGGCGGCCTCCTACTGGTCCCGCAAGCAGGTCCCCCTCCAGCGCTGGATCTACCACGCCTACCCCCCGCAGAAACTCTCCGATTTCAGGCTGTTCAAGGAACCGGAGCCACCCCTCACGGTGGAGGTAGACAGCTCGGGACAGATCCTCGCCCTCAGCATTCCTCCCCGCAAGCAGGCCGCGCCCAAAAAGCTCACGGCCGACGAGGCGCGGGCCGTGGCCGAGGACGCCCTGCGCTTCGCCGGGGTGGACGTGGGCAGGCTCACCCTCACGGCCACCACCCAGGGAGATTCGGAAGGCCAGCAGACCTTCGATTTCACGTGGAAGCAGCCCGTCAACAACCTGCCTGGCCTCATCTACCAGTACACCGTCAAGCTCCAGTCGGGGTTTCTGACGAGCTTCGGACGGGACATCACCTTCGCCGAGGAGGCTCCGCCGGACCTTTGGCAGGACCTCGTTCTTCCCCTCCTGACGGGGGCCACGTGGTTTTTTCTCGCCCTCGTCTTCCTGACCCTCCTCATCCAGCGGCTGAGGCGGGACGAGATGGACTTCCGCCGGGCCCAGAGGGTGGGGCTCCTGGCGGGGGTTCTCGCCTTCCTGCGCCTTGTGAGCGAGCCCACGGGAGGCATTCTCACCACCCTCGTCGTCGCGGCCCTTGGCAGCGCGCTGGCGGCGTTCTTCTTCGGCATGCTCTGGGCCGTGGCCGAATCGCTCCTTCGGGACGCCTTCAGCGACAAGCTCCGGTTCGTGGACCTGATCTTCAACGGCCAGTGGAAGGTGCGGGAGATGGCCCGGCACCTTCTTTGGTCGGCGGCGTGGGCGGCCACCTTCCTGGGCATTCCCGTGATCCTTCTGGCGGCCGCCACCCAGTGGCGGAGCCTCTCCCTGGTGCTCCTGCCCGTGGATTTCCAGCTCAGCAACCTCCGCTTCCCCGGCAGCCTGGTGGGCAATGCACTCCTGGGGCCGCTGCCCGCGGTGACCGTGGTGGGCACCCTCTTCCTGGGGGTCGTTTATCCCCTGCTCAGGGTGCGGTTCGCGGCCTTCCGCTCATCCATCATTTTCTGCATCCTCTTCGCCCTCGCCACGGCCCGCCTCCTGCCCGTGGGGCCGCCCGCCGTGGCCTTCGGCCTGGCCCTCCTTCTGGGGCTCGCC
Source organism: Acidobacteriota bacterium (assembly GCA_037445535.1). Taxonomy (GTDB): domain Bacteria; phylum Acidobacteriota; class UBA4820; order UBA4820; family DSQY01; genus JAKAJA01. The sequence continues at coordinate 1,765 of JBBIKI010000083.1, forward strand.
CTCTTCCTCCTCATGGAGCACAGCGGCCTCCTGGCGGGCTTCATGATCCTCTATGTGCCGCAAGTCCTGCGGGCCGTCTTCCTCCTTCTCACGGCCCGATACCCCACCGTGTCCATCCAGGGCTGGCTCTGCGTGGGCCTCCTCGCTGCCGCCCTCGCCGCGGCCGTATGGGTGGCCCTTTTCGGGCGCTCCCACGTGGGCCTGGAAACCTATGAGCCGGAATACCTCCAGCGCATCCGCGAGCGGGAGCGGTTCGCCCGGGAGCTGGAGATCGCCAAGGGGATCCAGGACCGGTTCCTCCCCAAGGAGACCCCCAGCATTCCCGGCTTCTCTCTGGCCACGCGCTGCGTCCCCGCCATGGAGGTGGGCGGCGACTACTACGACTTCCTGCCGCTGCCCAACGGGACATGGCTCCTGCTCTTGGGAGACGTCTCCGGCAAGGGCGTCAGGGCCGCGTTCTACATGACCCTCACCAAAGGCATCCTTCACGCCATGGCCGCCTCAGAGACGGACCACGTGGTCATCCTCAGCCGCTTGAACCAGCTCTTCCGGAGGCTGGGCGAGTCGGGCATTTTCCTGACCCTGTGCGCCCTCGTGCTGGATCCCGTTTCGCGGGAGGTTCAAATCCTGTCCGCGGGCCACAACCCGCCCTTCCTCGTTCAGCCATCGGGCGTGGCCGTCCTGGAGCCCCGGGGACTCGTCCTGGGCATCATGGGCAACGACTTCTTCCTCGACAGCCTCAAGATGGTGACTCTCACCCTGGCCCCCGGCGAATCCCTCGTGCTGTATACGGATGGAGTCACCGAAGCCATGAACCGGCAGGACCAGGAGTTCGGCATGGAGCGGCTCCAGGTGGCCCTTGAATCGGCACGCCTGGCGGGCGCCCGCGGCTTGGTGGAGGCCATCCTCGAAGGGGTGGAGCGGTTCCAGCGCGGGGCCCGGCAGACCGACGACCTGACCTTGCTCGTCCTGGAGGCCCATGAAGCCTGAATCCCTGCGCCGCCTTTTAACCGCCGTGGCCGAGGGCCGCACGTCCCCCGCCGAAGCCGAGGAGCGCTTGGCTTCCCTCCCCTTCGAGGACCTGGGCTTCGCGCGGCTGGACCACCACCGCATGCTCCGCCGCGGGTTCCCCGAGGCCATCTACGGCGAGGGCAAGGAGGCCTCCGAAATCACGGCCATTCTCAAGGCCTTTCGTGCCCGCGACGTGCCCGCCATCGTAACCCGCCTGGACGCCTCCAAAGCCGCCGCCGTGAAGCGCAGGTGCCCTCGGCTCACCTACCACGCCAAAGCCCGGCTCGCCTATTTGGGCGACCCTCCCGGCGAAGGCGAGGGCCTCGTGGTGGTGGTCTCGGGCGGAACCAGCGACGCCCCCGTGGCCGAGGAGGCCGTCTGGACGGCGCGCTACCTGGGGGCCCACGTCGAGTACTTCCCCGACGCCGGCGTAGCGGGCCTGCACCGCATCGCCCCCGTCCTTCCCATGCTTCACGAGGCCCGCGCCGTCATCGCCGTGGCGGGGATGGAGGGCGCCCTCGCCTCCGTCGTGGCGGGGCTGGCGGGAGCCCTCGTCATCGGGGTTCCAACCTCCGTGGGATTCGGCGTCCAGGACCACGGGAGGACGCCTCTCTTCGCCATGCTCGCCTCCTGCGTCCCGGGCCTCGTCGTGGTCAACGTGGACGCCGGCTTCTCCGCCGGATACGCCGCCGCCGCCGTGAACAAGATGGAAGACAAGGACATTCACCACAAAGGCACCAAGGGCACCGTGGGAGGCAAGCAGTAAAGGCAGGGAACGCACCCTTAGGGCTTCGGGTCCGTCTTGGCGCTCTTTGTGTCTTGGTGGTGAGCATTCCCCATGGAAACAACCCTTACACCGTTCCTTCGGGGCAAGATCCGCGTCCACCAGCCCAGGAGCGGCTACCGCTTCAACGTGGATTCGGTGGCCCTGGCGGGGTTCGCGTGGGTGCGGGACGGCGAGCGCGTCCTTGACCTGGGGACGGGCTCGGGCATCCTCCTCCTCCTCCTGGGCCACTTCCACCATCCGGCCCGCCTGGCGGGCATTGAGCTTCAGGAGGAGCTGGCCTCCCTCGCGGCCCGCAACCTCGAAGAGAACGGCTGGAGCGGCCGGGGACAGGCCGTGCACGGCGACCTGCGCGCCATGGAAGCCCTCGAACCTGGCGCCTTCGACCTGGTGGTCTGCAACCCTCCCTACCACGAGGCGGGCCGCGGACAGACCAGCGCCACACCGGAGCGCGCCCTGGCCCGCCAGAGCTTCTCCGCCGAGGTGTCCGACGTGGCCGCCGCCGCCGCCCGCGCGCTGGCGCCCTCGGGCCGGTTCTGCGCCGTGATTCCCGTGGCCCGCGCGGAGGATCTCCGAGCCGCCCTCGCCGCCGCGGGCCTTCACCCCAAGCTGCTCCGGCCCGTTCAGGACCGGCCCGGCCGCGAGCCTCACCTGGTCCTCATCCAGGCCTGCGCCAATCCCGGCAAAGGACCCATCGCCCTTCCCCCGCTGATCCTCAAGGACGACGCCGGCGCCTACGGCCCCGAGATGCGCCATTGGCTCGGCCACGAGCCCATCGAAGGGCGGCGGTACTTCTGCGACTGCATGGTGGGCACGCTGGCCCGCTACCTCCGGCTCCTGGGCGCGGACGCGGCCTTCTTTCGCACGGCCGATGACGATTGGCTGATGGAGGAATGCACCAGAAGCGGCCGCATCCTCCTCACGAGGGACAGGCCCCTGCTTGCCCGGTGTGCCAGGAGGGGGATCGAAGCTTTCGACCCGGACCATGACAGCCCTCGGGAGCAACTCAAGAACGTGCTCACCGCCCTCGGCCCGGTCCCCGGCGGGCAGCCTCCGCGATGCCTGGCCTGCAACGCACCCACCCTGTCCGTGGACCGGGACCAGGCCCGCGGCCACGTTCCGCCCTACACCTACCTCACCCACGAGCGCTTCTCGGCGTGCCCGTCCTGTGGCAAACTCACGTGGGAAGGGTCTCATCTGAAGAGATTCACAGAAGCCTTGATGTCCTATGGAGAATCCCATGTCCAAAGACCGTGACCGCCTTAAAGAACTGCTCAAGACCCGTTCGCTGAAGATGGGCGATTTCCTCCTCGCCTCTGGCCGGCGCAGCAAGTACTACTTCGACTCCAAGCTCACCACCCTTACGAGCGAGGGCGCCCACGCCACGGCCGCATGCTTCCTGGAGGTGGTCCGGGAGAAGGGCATCAAAGCCGGCGCCATCGGCGGCATGACCCTCGGCGCCGATCCCATCGTCTCCGCCGTGGCGGCACTGAGCCACGTGGAGGGCCCCGCGCTAGACGCATTCATCGTCCGCAAGGAACCCAAAGGCCACGGCACCATGCAGTGGATCGAAGGCCCCGTGAAGCCCGGCCAGAGGGTCATCATGGTGGACGACGTGGTGACGACCGGCGGCTCCACCCTCAAGGCCATCGAAAAAGCTCAGGAGTTCGGCCTCGAAGTGGTGGCCGTCATCGCCCTCCTCGACCGCGAAGAAGGCGGCACCGAGGCCCTCAGCGCCAGGTTCCCCTTCTACCCCGTCACGCGCAGGACGGAAATTTTCGGGGAATGAGCGCCGAAGGGCCATTGGGGGGCGTGACCAGGGGATGAGGGGATGAGGGGATGCCGAGATGAGGAGATAAACCCTCTCCGGACAGGGGATTCCTCATCCCGGCCTCTCGGCATTTCGGCATGCCGGTAACGTACCCGTAGCCCGGAGCGGAGAAGGCCCGCCCAGTGCCAGCGCAGCCACTGGACCCAACCGCTGCCCTGGCTGGCTGGGCCTCATGTATCTCCTGTCGCCGGGGCGTCCAGGGCGGCTCCCTTGCCGGCCAGAAGCTCGCGCAAGACCGAACGGTGGCAATGCGCCTCGTCTTCGCAGTAGCACCCGACCGAGAAGCTGTTCTGGTGTGACAGCGCAGCGAGCAGCTCGATGAGGTGGACGTGGTCCGGCGTTGCCATTTCAGCCCGGTATTTCCGGGTGAACGCGGCCCACTCGGCTTGCGTCTTGGCCCCCAGGCCGAGCTTCATGGTTTCAAGGCTCGGGGCCAAGTTGGGAAGCCACACGTCGTACCAGTTCCGTGACGCGAACTCGGTCCTGGGCACGCCGCGGGGCGGGCGGCGCACGGTCCCGATGCGCAGCCCTTCGCCATCCCCTCTCGGGCTACCGAGCCTGACAACGCGAATAGCCATCACGTGCTCCCTCAGGCGGCAATCACCGCCGCATGGACGGATCCCCATCGCAAGACTCCACGAGTCATCCCTTTGCAGAGCCTTTGCCCGCCTTTTTCACGGCCCTGCGCTCGCCGGTTTCCTTCACCTGGAAGAAGGCCGCCAGCTCTCTGTAGAGTCCCGTGATTTCCCTTTCGTGCCGTGCTTCATCTTCGTAGAGGCCGGTCAAAATCTCCTTGAGCTCTTCATGGTCGCAAAAGGCCAGGGCATTCTGATACATCTTCTGCGCTCTCTGCTCTGCTTTGATGGCCATCTTGAAAATCTTCGCCAGTTCCTCCTGCCGGCTGATCTTCGCCGCTTTGCCCATCATCACGGGTCTCCTTTCAAAAAGGCTCCACCGAGGCCGCGCACGCACTGCTCACCTCCCGTACCCTTGCCGATACCGAGGCCCAGATGACACCATGCGCCCGGCCCTGCAGCCGATGACTTGCTGAGACGTTGGAAGAGCGGACACGCCACCCAGGGCCCCTCCTCATACTCCCATGATGCCGATTTCTTTGCCGCGGCCCGTGACGCCGAGGACCCGTGCCGCGGAACCCTGATTGGAGGCCAGCTCCAGGAGGCCCGAGGATCCCATGAGAGCGAACACGGGGGTGTCCTGCTCGTAGCCGCCGGCGGACACCAGGGGAATCTCCTGGCCGCCCACGAGAACCTTGAAGCGGCGTCGGCCCGTCTTGGAGGCGAGCTGGTCCAGGGTGGCGGCGCGGATGTTGGTGATGCAGTTGCCGAAATGGTCCACGGCACACACCTCGCCGCGCACCAGGTTGTCCCCGGCGATGCGGTCCACGGGGACGGGCACCTTTACCCAGTCCTGGATGGCCGGCCCGAACTCGGAGGGGGCCACGCCCGCGGCGAGCCATCCCGCCACGGGGGCGAAGATGTCTCTCCCGTGGAAGGTTTCGCTGACGGGAAGACGGAAGTACTGGTCGCGGGTGAGGTGTACCACCTCGCGGACCGCGTCGAACTCGTAGACGAAGGAGAAGAGGCCGTTGTCCGGGCCTACGAACCACCGGCCGGCCGTGGCCACGAGAATGGGGCGCCGCGCCCCTCCCACGCCGGGGTCCACCACGCACAGGTGGACCGTCCCTTCTGGATAGTCGCGGTAGCAGCGGTAGAGGGCAAAGGCGCCGGCGAAGACGTCGTGCGCGGGAACCGCGTGGGTGATGTCCACGATCCTGGCACCGGGGGAGATCTGCCAGATGACGCCCTTGAGGCTGCCCACCCAGGGGTCGCCGGTCCCGAAGTCGGTCAAAAGGGTGACGAAGGACGAGGGTTCCGCGGCCATGGCCGGACCTCTCAATCAATGCGCAAAGGGCTAATCTCTCTGCGCCTTTCCCTAGTCCCGAAGTCCCCTGTTCCCCTAATTCTCGCGCCTCGCTCTCATCCGCAGGAACAGCAGATACGCCGCGAAGATGGCGCCGATGGCGATATAGCCCATCTTCAGATAGCCCGTGGTGTCGGGCGTCTTGATGACCACCCCTTGGAGCAGGCCCAGGGCCGCGATCATGGCGCCGCCTCCCGGTGGGTCAGACGCTGCTCCTCGGCCTTCCCCACCATGAAGCGGGTGAGGACCAGGGCGGCGGCGAGGGTGAACACGGCGATCATGGCGACGAAGAAGGTCTGTCTCATAGGCGGCTCCAGGACCACTTTCTTGGGGTGGACGATGGAGCCCCACCACTCGATGGCCTTGTGGACGATGGGCACGTCGAAGAACGCGATGATGGCCACGACCGCCGCGATGCGCGCCGCGCGGGCCTCGTGGCGCGAGAAGAGGCGCAACAGGAAGTAGGCGCTGTACATGAGCCAGAGGATGAGGGCCGAGGTGAGGCGTGGCTCCCAGACCCACCACTTGCCCCACGCGGAGCGGCCCCAGATGGGGCCCGTCACCAGCACCACGGTGATGAAGACGAAGCCCACCTCGGCCGTGGTGTAGGCCAGCAGGTCGTAGGAGGGGTCGTCCTTCCAAAGATACAGGATACTGAAGAGGAAGGCCAGAAAGAGGAGGACGTACCCGGCGATGGCCGAAGGCACGTGGTAGTAAAAGATCTTCTGGACGGCCCCCATCTGAATCTCCACAGGAGCGTAGAAGAAGACCATAGCGAGCGCCGCGGCATTGAGCACGGCCGCAAGCCCCCACAAGGTTCGGACCCAAGTACGAAGGTTCATTGATTAGATCTCCGTTATGCGCGGCACGGGGGGCGAGGCGCGAGACGCGGAAAGCCATGGAGTGATCCCTCGTCCGCCATAGTGGCTCTTTTGCCTCTCAACCCTCAACCCTCATTCCTCAACCCTTAACTCTCAACCCTCAACCTTCATCTATTCTTCCACCGCGTACTCAAATAAAAAGACCGAGGCCGTCACGAAAAGCGTATCAAACAGGGCAACGAGCCGCAACCACTGGCTTGTGTACACGGGGCGCCCGGCGAGGGCGTCCTGGGTGAGGGTGGCGGCGGCGATGATGAGGGGGATGAGCACGGGGAAGAGCAGAATGGGGTAGATCACCTGCCCGCCGCGGACGTTGGCGATGAGGGCCGAGAAGAGGGTGCCCAGGGCCGCGTAGCCTACGGTTACGGCGATCCACGCCACGGCCAGGGGAACCAGAACGGGACCGGTCTGAAGGTTGAGGAGGAGGAAGGCGAAGACGAGAAGAAGCCCTTCCAAGAACAGGAGGAACACGAGGTTCACGAGAAATTTGCCCAGGAAGATGGCGCTTCGGTCCGTTGGGCTCAGCAGGAGGGCGTGAAGGGTGCCCGTCTCCATCTCCTTGCGGAACGAGGCCCCCATGAAGAGGCTCCCGGCGAAGAGGATGATGAGCCACAGGAGGCCCGATCCCGTCTGGTTCAGGTCCACCTGGGTGGGGTCGAGGGCGAAGGCGAAGAGCACCAGGGAGAGGAACGCGAAGAGGAGCGAGGAGATCACGTTCTCCTTGCGGCGCAGCTCCTCCCGGAAGTCCTTGGCGAAGATGAGGGCCACCACGCGCAGGTAATTCACGCGCCGCCTCCTTCTCCCGTGGCCAGGAAGTAGTGCCTGCGAAGGTCCTGGAGGGAGAGGCCCGACGTGGGTGCCTTCCAGGCCACCTTGCCTTTGTGCAGGATCACGACGCGGTCGGAGATGGCCAGGCAGTCCTCCAACTCGTGCGTGATGAGCAGAAGAGCCCTGTGGGAAGCCTTGAGGCCCGCCAGAAGCTTCGTGAGGGTGCGGCTCCCAGAGGGGTCAAGCCCCGAATAGGGTTCGTCCAGGATGAGAAGCTCGGGATCCGTGAGCAGGACGCGCGCCATGCTCAGCCGCTGCAGCATGCCCCGGGAGAAGGCGTCCACGGTTTTGCGGCGGGAGGCGGCCAGACCCACCTCCTCTAAAAGCCCAGTGATTCGTCCCTCCACATCGTCCATGCCGTAGAGCTTGCCGAAAAACCGCAGGTTCTCCTCCGCCGTGAGATGGGCGTAAAGGAAGGACTGGTGCGAGAGGTATCCCACCCGCCTGAGGAACTGGGAGCGGTTCTTTTCTCCCAGGGGCTCCCCCTTGTAGAGGAAGGGCGCGGCTTTGGCGCGGGTGTGTCCTCCTCCGGGCCGGGAGAGGGTCGTCAGAACCCTCGTCAGGGTCGTCTTGCCCGCGCCATTGGGCCCCAGCAGGAGGACCAGCTCGCCCGAATGAAGGGTGAGCGACACACCCGCCAGCACGGGGGTGTATCCGAAGCTCTTGCGCAGGTCCAGCACGCACAGGACGGGGGGCTGCTCAGCCATGGCTATGGAGTGTAGGGCCTTGGGGGCGGAGGCGTCAAACGGGCGGGACCGGCCGGTTCTCTCCGAATGGGAACTCCCGTATACTTATGAGTGAGGTGGCCCATGAACCCCGTTCCCGGTTCCCTGGACCCCCGGGCGTGGCGCGCCTTCTTCAGGTCCACGCTCTGGTCCTGGAGGGATTGCCCGCAGCTCCGCGCCATGGACCATGGCGCCTTCGAGCGGTACCAGTCCGAATCCCGCTTCGTGCAAGACGCCCTGGCGGCCCTTTCGAGCACGCCTCGCCTCGATCAGGCCTTTCTCGCCCAGATAGCGCCGGCTTTGGAGCGCCTCCTCCAGCGCATGAATCAGTTTGGGGACGACATTACGGCCTTCATCCTCTTCAAGCAGGCGGGCAGCCTTTTGGAGGACCAGGGCCTGGATGAGGCCGCCGCCAGGACCCTCCAGTGGGCCGGCCGGTGTGGCAGAGACCTGCGGTACTACGACGAATCCCAGATGCTCCTGGACCGGGCCTTGGCCTGCGCCCTCCGGGTGGATCCTCACCATCCCCACCTCATCGAGATCTACAGCTCCATCGGCCTCCTGTGCCACTTCACGAGGCGCTGGGACGAGGCCGAGGCCAACTACAGGAAGAGCTTGGCGCTGCTGGACTTATGGCCTCAGGCGGAGGTCCTGCGCCAGTGCCGTTTGCCCAAGTCGCGCATCCTCGGCAACCGCCTCACCAACCTGCTGGACCTGCACCTGGTGAGGGCGCAGCATTCTCCACCCGGCGCTAGGGGCCCGGAGCTCATGGCCGCCAAGGACCTGCTGGAACGCGTGCGCGGCCTCTCCGCGGACGATCCCATCGCCCTGGAGTTCGCCACCGCCGACGACGGAGAGATCCTGCTGCTGGAGGGACGCGTGGAGGAGGCGGGCGCCCTCCTCACGGCCCACCTGGCCCACCTGGCCCTGGGCTCGCCGGCGGCGCCAAGGCTCATCCCCGCCGTCCACAGGCTTCTGGCCATGGTCTGCGCTGAGGAGGGCCGCATCCGGGACGCGTACGACCACTGCCGGGAAGCGCTCGAAGAGAGCCTCCACCGTCCCAGCGTCTACTGGGAAGGGGTGGTGGTGGACACGACCTTGGATATCCTGAGCCGGTCCATCCGCCCCCGTATGAGCGGAACCGGCCTCGGCGCCCTCAACGCCGACGACCGCCAGATCCTGAACAACCTGGTCCTCATGCTGGAGAGGAAGGACTGGTACACGGGGAACAACCATTCCCGTGCCGTGTCCCGCATGAGCCGCAGGCTCGGCGAGAGGCTCATGGGCGATTCGCCGAGCCAATACGTGCGGCCTGGGGACTCGCCCGACTATCTGGACCTTCAGCTCCTGGAACTGGGCGGCCTCCTCCACGACATCGGCAAGCTGCGCATCCCCTGGTCCCTCCTGAACAAGTCCAACCCCCTGACCCCCATCGAACACCGGATCCTCGAGTCGCACGTCTCCGAGGGCGGCGCCATGCTCAGGCAGCTCGGCTTCGTCTCTCTCGCACGGCTGGTGGAGGAACACCACGAAAAGCTCGATGGGTCTGGCTACCCGCTGGGCCGCAAGCACCTGAGCCTCATGGGGGCCGTCGTGGCGGTGACCGATGCCTACGAGGCCATGGTGACCCCTAACCGCCGGTACACGGCCCCCCGCTCGCGCCAGAGCGCCATGAAAGAGCTTGAGGACTGCTCCGGCCGGTTTTACCACCCGCGCGTCGTCCAGGCCCTGGAAGACATCGTGGCCGGCCAGCCCCCATGACCGCCGACGGCCGCGGCCCCATGCGCGACCTCCTAGCCGAGGTGTCCTCCCTTCCAGCCTTTCCCACTCTGCCAGCGAGCCGGTGGGCAGAGGTCGAGAAGCGGACCGGGGAGCTCCTCGAATCTGCCCCGTCGCTGCTCCGCCAGAAAGAAGGTTTGGACGCGTGTTACAGATACGCGGAGGCGCTCTACGAACATGGGGATGAATGCGGCGCGGAAGACGTGTGGGGCGCCCTGGTCTACGAAGCCGCGGCGCGAGAGCGCTATGACGTGGCCGCTTACGCTTGTGCCCGCCTCAGCCGCTGCGCCCTAGACTTCCAGGAGCTGCGAGAGGGGCTGAACTGGGGCCGCCAAGGCAGGGCCTGGGGGCGCCACCTTCCTCCCTCCCATCCCGTGCACCGCGCCCTGGCCCTTGAACTGGGGCTCATTCACCACCGCCGCCAGCACTGGGAGAGCGCGCGCAGATCCTTCGTGGGAGCCCTCGCCATGGAGGCCCCGGACGACGCGCTGTCGGACCGTTGGGAGGGCCTGCGCAGCAGCGGCTTCGCGGGCGTCATCCACAACGCCCTGGCCAACTTGGCCCTCGACCAAGCCAGGCGAGAGGCGCCGCCCTTTGCCGAGCCACTCCTGCGTGAAGCCAAGGCGTGGATTCAGAAAAACCAATCCGCGCGCGTGTCGGAGGCCGTCCAGCTTAGGTCCACCGCCATCCTCGCCGAAGTGACCTGGTACCAGGGGGACATAGAGAGCACGCGCCGCCTGGTGGATGGCTGGTTTCAGGCTCCCCCTCCCGACACCCACCCGGACCGGTCCAGGCCGCTCTTCCTTCGCCTCAGGTCTCTCCTCGCCCTCGCCGACGAGGACCTCCCCGAAGCCCAGCGCATGGCGGGACAGGCGTTCCAAGCCATGGAACGCCACCGCTACCCCCTCTGGGAACGGGACATGGTCCGTGACCTCGTGTGGCTCTTCACCAAGGCCCACGAGCAGCGCTACAGCGGCCATCGCGAGCACACCGTCCTTCGCACCCTCGACGACGGCGGCTCGTGGATCCTGGAGCTCGTGGACCTCCTGGAGGCCCGGGACGGCTACCTTTCGAGCCATCACGCCCAGTTCGTCCGGGCCGCCTGCCTCGCCATGTGCGCGGAGCCGGAGGACCGGACGCGGGCGGGGCTCCCCGAGGACCTGGACCTCCCCTACCTCCTAGGCGCCGCCTCCCTCCACGACCTGGGCAAGCTGGAGGTGTCTTGGGCCCTGCTCAACCGCGTGCGCCCCCGGACGCCCGTCCACGAGAGGCGCTACCAGGCTCATGTCCTATCGGGCGCCCGGCTTCTTGAAGGCCTGGGCTTCCCCATGGCTGCCCGCCTCGTGGAGGAGCACCACGAGCGCGCCGACGGACAAGGCTACCCCTACGGAACCCGATACCAGACCACAGCGGGGTCCCTCCTCGCCTTGGCAGAGCACCTCGTGGGCCGCAGCCAGCCGTCCCATGGCCGCCCCCGCCCCGCTCCCGTCCTCGAAAACGCACGCTGGTGCCTGTCCGAAGGCGCCAGGCGCTTCCAGCCCCAGGCCCTCGCCGCCCTCCACCGCGCCATGGAGGACGAAGGCCTCGCGCCCCTCCAGCGCCTGATCACCGCCGATGTCAACACTCGTTAGAAATGTCCCCTTCTTTAGCTCATTAGAAATGTCCTCTTT
>JBBIKI010000084.1:0-13172 GCA_037445535.1 Acidobacteriota bacterium
GCCCATCATCTTGGTGGAGATAACCACGGCCTGCTTGCTGCGGATGTTGCCCACGAACTCCTCCGCCGAGGGCATGTTCTGCTCCGCGGCGGCCACCACCTGAACGGGTACCTTGGGCCCCGCCTCCCGCTGATCCACCTTGTGCCCGCAGGCCGCGAGGGCCGACAGGGCCAGCACTGCCATTCCCGACGTCATCATCCGCTTCATCGCATTACCCCTTGGGTGAACAGGGAGGCCGTGAGGCAGCGAGGCGTTTCTAGCCTTGAAGCTTAATGGCCTCCTCACCACCTCACCGTCTCCCTGTAAATCCCGCTTCACTTTCCCATGGCCCAGGCGAGCCGGGCGCGCTCGACGATTTCGTCATGAATGGCCTGGGCCCTGGTCAGCGAGGCCGTGGTGAGGGCCATGTCCGCATCCAAAAGGTCCGTAATGGACGCCATCCCTTCATCGTAACGGAGGGCCACGATGCGCTGGTTTTCTCGCGCCTGGGCCTCGGAGTCCGTGGTCACGGCCACGCGCTCGGCGGCCGATCTGGCGCGGAGCCAGGCCGCCTTGGCCTCCACCCGGGCCTTCTGCTGGAGGTCCAGGAGTGCCTGCTGGGCTTGCAACTGATGGGCGCGGGCCGTTTCCACCCGGCCGGCGCGCGCGCCTCCGTCAAAGATCGGGATTTTGACCTGGACGCCGAGCATCCAATTGTCGCCCCACGCCGCCTTCGTCCAGCGCTGGGTGTCCTGCTCGTAGGCGGCCATGACGCCCACCTGTGGCCAGTAGCCGGCCCGGGACATCTTGACCCCCTGCTCCGCTTGTTGGGTTTGCAGGGCCATGGCCTTGAGGTCTCCCCGTCCTTCCAGGGCGGCCTTCTCGGCCTCATCGAGGGGAGGAAGAGCCGCCACCGGAGGCGCGAAGTCTCCCTTCGGGTCTACCTCCTGCTCCGTACCCATGGCGTACCCCAGGTAGGCGCGGGCCACCTGGGCATCGGCGGCCCTGGCCGAGGCCTGCTGGGCCATGTCGGCGGCGAAGACCCGGATGCGGAGGAGATCAGAATCCAGCACGAGGCCCTGCTTGTACATGGCCTCCACCTGCTTCTGGTGGGCCTGCGCGGTCTTCACGGCCTCCTGCATGACGCCCGCCGCCTGCTGGGCCAGGAGGCTCCCGTAGAAGGCTTCGGTGACGCCCTTCACCACGCTGGCTTCGGCGAAGTCTCCCGTGCTGCGGGCCGCGTCGATGCCCAGCTTGGTGGCCTTGTAGGCCGCTTGTAGCTGGCCCCCCGTGAAGAGGGGGAAGGTTACTTCCACCCGGGACTGGAAGTTGGTGAGGGGCTCGGGGTTGTTGAGGCTCGGAATGGCGAAGTCCCGCATGCCGAAATTGGCCTGCGTGAGCTTGCCCATGAAGACGTAGACGGGGTTGTTGGTGCGGCTGTAGTTCTCCGAGAAGGACAGGTTGGGGAGGAAGTACGACCGGGCTTCCTTGAACTGGCCCTCCTTGGCCTGGATGTCGGCCCGGGCGGCCTGGAGAAGGGCGTTGTTGGCCTTGGCCCGCGAGATGGCCTCGCCGAGCGTCACGGTGACGGCCGGGCCGGGGGCTGGGGCCGGGTCCGTGGCAGGGACCTGCGCCGCCGCGTTCAGTCCCCTGAAGGCCATCGCCAGCGCCAGCGCCCCGGCCCACAAGACGGGTTTGCTTCCGTTCATGGTTCCCCCTTTAAGCATCATGGCGGTTTCACTTGATCCAATATAGCGCGTTCCGAGGATCGGGAACACCCTCCAAGATGCGGGGGGAATGGCGGGGTAACAGGGGAGCGGGGAGTTGGGACTTCAGAAAGCGGAAAGCGGAAGGAACGGGTACCACCAAGGTACCGGGAGCACCACGGGGCGGGACGGAAGGCGAACGCAGGACAAGGGGCCGCGGATCGAGGAACCGAGGCTGCGTGTTCCCAGTTTTAGCGTCTAGCGTCTCGCGTTTCGCGTCTAGCGTGTAGTGTTTCGCGTCTTCGCTCTCGGCTCCCCGCTTCCTGCTACCGCTGCATGTCCTCCGGCACGGGTGCCTCGACGGCCTGCTCGCCGCCGCCGGGCAGAGGGAAGACGATCCGCCATGCGTGGAGGAGGGCTCGGTGGGCCGTGAGAGGGCCGCCGTAGGTCTTGTCGCCTACGATGGGGCACCGGGCGGCGGCGCAGTGGGCTCGGAGCTGGTGGGTGCGGCCCGTGAGGGGCCTGAGTTCGAGGAGGCGTTCGCCGCTCCGGGTGCCGAGGACACGGTAGAGGCTCGTGGCCGGGCGGCCTTCCGCGTCCACTCTGACGCGCCCCCCCTCCACGCTGGAGAGGGGCCATGCCCATTCCCCCTCTGGAAGGACCGGCCTACGTGCCACCCACGCCAGGTAGGTCTTGTGCACGCGGCCCTGTGCAAGGGCGTCGCCCAGAAAGCCCGCGGCCGCGGCCGTGAGAGCTACGAGCACCACCCCGGACGTGGGCGTGTCGAGCCTGTGGATGGGATGGAGCTGGTTCATGGGTCTGCCCAGGCGGCGGGCCAGGGCGTGGAGGAGGCTTCCCTCCACGGCCGTCCGCGTGGGGGCGAAGGGGACGCCTGCGGGTTTGTCCAGGGCGAGGATCCCTTCTCCCTCCCACAGGATGATGACCTCCACAGGACCGGCGCGCTCCCGCCGGGGGAGGCTCTCCTCCAGCCCCACCTGCACCCCCGCCTGCACGAACTTGGAGGCCGTGCGGCAGCGCCGTCCGCCGAGGTAAACCGCTCCCCTTTGGATGAGGGCGCGGGCGCCCCGGCGGCTCAGCTCCGGAACCAAGGCAGTGAGAGCCTGGTCGAGGCGCAGGCCCGCCATGTCAGCCGGGATATGGAGCGTGCACTTGGCCATGGCCACCTTCCTTCGCGGGCGCGGGACACCGGCTGCACTTACCCGGCGGCCTCCCCCTCCAGGCCAAGCAGGACTGCGCCGATTTTGTCACGCAGATCCTGGATCGTGCCGTCGTTCACGACCACGAGGTCCGCCAGAGCGAACGTGGCGCTCAGCCGCTGGGCGGCCGGATCGCAGGAGTTCTCCTCCGCCTCCTTCGCCAGAAAAGCCTCCAGGCTGGCGAGGGCGTCGCCCCGTCCCAGGCGCCTCGTGGCGCGGTCAAACCTCACGTCCGGGGAGGCTGTGACGCCCAGGAGGAGGAAGCCCGGAACGCGCCTCAAAACTTCAACTTCCCCGGGATTTCGGATGGAGTCCACGAGGTCCCGCTCGCCCAGCTTGGGCACCGTAAACTCGGCCAGGACCCCCGGACCCCCTTCGCGCCTCAGTTCGTTGCCCGTGAGAATGAGGTCGTCGCGCCCCGTGCTTCGGCCGCGCCGAACCGCCTCCTCGCGCACCACGTCGGAGAGGCTGTGGCAGGCAAAGCCCCGGGCCCGGAGGGCCGCAGCGGCCTCGCCCTTGCCCGCCGCGTTGGGGCCCGTGAGGCCAATCACGATGGGCGTGTTGTTCCCATTCTCCTCACTCCGCACTCCTCCCTCCTCATCCTTCATGGCTCACTCCTCCACCTCCGCCAGGTGCTGCTTGGCAAGCTTCCGGAGGAGGGTGCTGCCGGGGTCAAGGGCGGCGAGCATGTACTCTTTCAGAGCAAGGGGCCTGTACCCGGCGAGCTGGTACGAACGCCCCAGGAAGTAGTGGGCCTTGCCCTGCCACGTGGTGGTGGCGGGATCGTTCACCAGAAGGTCCGTGAACCCGTTGATGGCGTCCTCGTACTCGCCCAGGCGAAACCTGGCGTAGTTGAGGAAGTACTTGGCATTGCCCGCGTAGAGGTCCAGGGGGTTGTTTTGGACGAAGGCCGCCAGCAGCGCCGCCGCCTCCCCCTCCTTCTGAAGGCGCAGGAGGGCCACGGCGTCGGCCACGGCCTGGCGGTTGGCGCACCGGTCCCGAAGATGGGCGGTGGCCCACGCCGTGTACCTTTCCTGGAAGACTTGCGGCGTCTCGCCCGAGGCGTCCAGGAGAGCCTCGGTCCATGTCCTGCCTTCGAACATCCGTTGCACCCAGCGCTTGACGGTTTCGTCCCCTCTACGGGCCGAGAGGGCGCGGACCGCCCAGTAGCCGTCCAGCCACGCCAGATCGCCCGCTTCTTCCAGGGGCCGCACGAGCTGGGCTGGCGGCAGGGTGCTGTCCAGCACCGCGCGGCTGGCGTAGGTAGGGCCGAACCGGGACAAATGGAGGGCGATGCCGTGCCGGAGCCAGGCCGGGGCCTGCTCGTACCTCGGAACCTCCTGCAGGAGGATGGCTTCCGCGAGGGCGGAGGCCATAACCTGGCGCGACGGCCACCACGCCAGAACCAGGGGCTCCAAGGGCACCTCCACCCGCACCCTGCCTTCCCCAGGCGTGGCCGCATAGGCTTCGCGGAAGGAGGCCTCCGTGCGGGAGACCGGCACGAAGGATACCCGATCCTCCGCCACGGGGAAAAGACCCGAGGCGTCCTTCAGATCCTTCACGGCCTCCAAGAGATCTTGGTCCAACTGCCCCAGGACGGGTCCCACCATGGCATCGAACCGCAGGTTGCTCTCACAGGGGGCAATCTGCAGGCCGGACCAGGAGACGACCTGAGCGCGAGGGGCCACGGCGGGCGCCGGGGGCGGCGGCGTCGGTGTGGGGGCCGGAGGAGAGGCGGCAGGAGGTGGTTTGGCGGGAGCGGCCGCGGCCGGAGCCGGAGGGCTTGGGCGGAAGAGGTAGAAGGCAACGGCGCCTCCCGCCGCGCAGGCTAAGGCCACGCCGAGGGCCGCTAATCGCCTCGCGCGGGGGCTCATCACGGCGTTCCCACGTCCGGGGCGGTGGTCCAGCCGCGCCCTTCACCCCAGATCACCAGCGCCCGGTCGCCGGCGCGGGCCGCCAAGATCACCTCCGAGCCGGGAGGCAGAGTCACCAGCGGGGCGCCCTTCCCTTCGGGGGAAGCGTAGACGGGTGCGGGCTGAAGGATCACCGCCGGCCGGTGGGAGGGGAGGACGGTCAAGGCGTAGGCCAAAGTTCCGGCGGCTAGGAGGGCGCACGCGAAGGCTCCCACAAGGAACCCCGAGGC
Source organism: Acidobacteriota bacterium (assembly GCA_037445535.1). Lineage (GTDB taxonomy): Bacteria > Acidobacteriota > UBA4820 > UBA4820 > DSQY01 > JAKAJA01. The sequence goes on from JBBIKI010000084.1 coordinate 5,046, forward strand.
GGCTCGGCGCCCGCGGCCCGCCGGGCCCAGGAGAACGAAAGCGAGAGCCGCGTTTCCAAGAAGGGAACATCCCAGCAGCAGCCCTTGGAGAAAAGCCAAGGGCACGGAGGCGATGAAGGCCTCCCATGGAGAGGGCTGCCACGGGGCCACCCGGGCTGGAAGAAGGCGCCGGGCCACGGCCAGGTTGCGCTCCGCCGGGTCCATCCCGGGGGAGAATTTGAGAGACCGCCGGTACTCCAGGATGGCCCGCCCCAAGTTGCCCGCCTTGAGGTAGCAGTTGCCCAGGTCATAGCGTGTCTCCGCCCCGTCGTCTCCCGAGGCGGCCAACCGCTCGTAGAGCTGCGCTGCCTCCTCGTAGTGTCCTTGCCCGTAAGCCTCCGCCGCACGGGAGGCCAGGAGGGAGGAGGCGTCACCCGAGAACATTGCCGAGGGGAAAGACATGGCCAGCAGGGTGACAGCGGCGGCCAGGACGAGAAGACGGCTTCTTCGGGAGCCGCACGGTTTTTGGGGATGGAGGCTCATGAGTCCATCTCCTTGGCCCACGTGGCGACCTGCTCATATCGAGCCTGAAGGTCCTGCCGGGTGGGGCGCTCGGGGGCATAGCGGGCCGTCTCGATGTCCTCCCGAAGGTCCAGAACACCCGTCACGTCCTCCTCCTTCATCCCGGCGCCGGCCAGGGCCTCTTGGAGCTGTCCTCGGCTCAGGCCGCCCGTGGCGCGCGCCGTGAGCAGATCCAGGGAGGCGGTGAGGGCAGAGCTGAGGGCGTCGTGGAACGCGTCGGCCTTGCGCACGTCCATGGAGCGCCGTGCGTGGTGGAGGCCGCGCCGCGCCTGGCGGGTAAGAGCCCGGGCCCGCGCCTTCTCGGGGGCCAGAAGAAAGGTCTTGTAGAGAGCCGAACCGGCTCCCAGCAGAATGTTCACCGCGAAAGGGAGGCCCAGCAGGATCCAGAAGAGGCCCGGAGCCATAGGCCGTTTGGGAGCGGGGCCCGGGCGAGGGGAGCGGATGAGGGGTGCCAAGCTCGCCTCTCCCTGGAGTGAAGCCGCCTGTCCCGTGACCAGAACTTTCCCGCCGCCTGCCTCCAGGGTTTCGTAGGCCCCGGCTTGTGGGTCGAAATACACCAGGCGCACGGGAGGGAGGAGCGCGTCCCCGGCTAGCTTGGGCAGGATGGGGAGCCGGACGGTTCTGCGTGTCTGGTAGGTTCCTCCGCTGAACGCGCTCTCGTCCTCGGCCGTGGCCGGATAGGGGGAGAAGAAGGGCGAGGACGTCCGCTCCAGGGGGTCTTCCGGGAGGAAGCCCGCTCCTTCGATGCGGAGACGGAGGGAAAAGGGCTGGCCCATGTCGGCCTTGGCGGGCGGCGGGGTGACGCTCGCCAGGCGGAAGGTTCCCACGGCCCCTTTGAAGCCCGGCGGCGCCGGAGGCAGTGGAAGGACCTCCAGGGAGGCCTGGCCTCCCGTGACGGTCACGCGCTGAGGGCCACCGGTACCCGAGGGTTCGAGGCGCAGCTCTGCGGTGAAGGGACCTACGTCCAGGCGGCCCGTGCGGAGCGGGAAGAGCGCCGCGCGCTTCACGACCACGTCCAGATACACTCGCCCTTCCCGGTTGGCTTGCCGCGTGGGGCTCCCCGTGGCGTTCGGATCCTCCACCCGCTGAAAGCCTGAGAAGTCAGGGGATTGGACCAGGTCCAGGCCGCGCACGGACCGCCTCGTGAGAAGGTGAAGGGTGTAGATGACGGGCTGGCCCTGGTACACGCGGGAGGCAGAAAGGGAGCCCGACAGAAGGATGTCCAAGCCCGCCTTTGGCAGGGGCTGCGCCTCGCTGGAAGGTTCCCCTTGGGGATGCCCGAGGGCCGTCTCCACGTCCGCCGAGAAGCCCGTCACGGGATAGGTTTCACCCCCGATGCGGAGGTCGAAGTTGGGCACCGCCAGATGGCCCGCTTCTGTGGGAGTGAGCAGGTAATGATAGGCCAAGGCCATGCCCGAGGGGGTGGACTCGGGTGTCATGTACTGTCCCACGCTCTTAAACCCGGAGAGGGGGGGGAGGGCCGGTTGGGGGATGGCCGATTTGGCGCCCGAGATGACCAGGGTGAAGGTGAGGTTTTCGCCGATGCGAAGGCTCGTCCGGTCGGTCCGCGTAGAGACATGAAGGTCCTGGGCCGGAACGGCGAACGAGAGCGCGGCCAGAAGGACCAGGAGGGGCAGGACGAGGGGCTCCCTCCGCTGAAGGCGCGCCGGTTTCTCACCCATGGTCATCTTCACGCCAATCACCATCACGCTCCCTCGATGGTTTTCATGCGGGTCAGCGCCCTCCCGGAGTCCATCCGCTTTCCGAATTCCCCTCACCCCTTCCCCACGCCCAGTTTTTCCTCCACTTCGGCCAGCCGGACGGAGACGATCCGGGAGATGCCCCCTTCGGGCATGGTGACGCCGTAGAGGACCTCCGCCATCTCCATGGTCTTCTTGTTGTGGGTGACCACGATGAACTGTGTCTGGCCGCGGAACTGCTCCAAGAGGCGGTTGAACCGGTGGACGCTCGCTTCGTCCAGGGGGGCGTCCACCTCGTCCAGGATGAAGAAGGGCTGGGGGCGGTAGCGGAAGAGGCTGAAGAGGAGGGCGATGGCCACCATGGCCTTCTCGCCGCCTGAGAGCTGGTCCATGTGCTGGAGCTTCTTTCCAGGAGGCTGGGCGAAGATCTCGACCCCCGTATCCAGGGGGTTCTGCTCATCCAGCAGCCCCAGGCGGGCCTCGCCTCCCTCGAAGACCTCCTTGAAGAGGTGGGCGAAGTGGGCGCGCACCGCTTCGAAAGCCTCCATGAAGCGCTCTTTCGTGGTTCGGTTGATCTTGCGGATGGTGTCCTGGAGGTTGGCCACGGCTTCTTCCAGGTCCTTCCGCTGGCCCGTGAGGAATTCGAAGCGCTTCTCCAGTTCGCCGTACTCATCCCTGGCCAGCATGTTCACGGCACCCAGCTCGGCGATGCGCTCCTCCAAACGGGCCAGGGCCTTGTGCTCCGCCAGGCGCTCTTCGTCGCTCAGGAGCGGTTCGCCTGAGAAGGCCCGGGCGAGGGCTTCCGGGTCCTCCTCAAAGACCTCCCCCATGCGCTCCGAGAGGTTGCGCAAGTCCGCCTCCACTCCGGCCAAGGCCACTTCCGTGCGGGCCACTTCCTCGCGGGCCACCTCCAGGGCTTCCCTGGCATCCTTCACGTGCCGCTGGGACGCCTCCACGCCCGCCTTGAGGTTTTCCAGCTCTTGTTCGAAAGTGACCTTACGCTGCCGCAGCTCCTCGAGCGCCAGGAGGAGACCGCGGAGGGACCGGTCCCCTTCGGTGATCTCGGCGGTGAGCGCGGCCACCCGCGCTGTGAGCCCTTCTCCCTCGCGGGCGATTCTGGCGTCAGTCGCGGCGAGGTCTTCCAGCGCCTTGCGCGAGCGTTCCAGCGTGTCGCGGCACGCCTGGAGCCGCTGGTTCACTTCGCTCCACGCGGACCGGGTGTCGGCCACGGCCTCGTGAGCCGTGTTCTGAGCGGCCTTGGCGGCGTCCGCCGCCTCCTCGCCGGCCTTAATCTGGAGGTCCACATGGGCGGCCTCAGCGGAGGCCTGTTCCAGAAGTCTCGCCATCTCGGCCAGTTGCGGTTCCCACGTGGCCCGCTCCTCACGGGCTTGGGCCGCCTCCGTCTCGAACAGCTCGCGGGCGGATTCCAGGCGGCGCCCTTCCGATTCGAGGGCCTCGACGTCCCGGGCGAGACTGGCGCCCACCTTGGCCGCCTCGGTTTCAACGGCCCGAGTAAGCTCGAGGGCCTGCCTTGAGTCCTCGCGCTCACTCCGGACCTTCTCCAGGGCGGTCTGGGCCTCCGCCGTGACGGAACGAGCAGCCTCCAGATCCCGCTCCGCCGCGCGCCGTTCCCGCTGGTGTTCGAGGAGCGAGGCGCCGCCCTTTCCTCCCGCTCCGCCCCGGATCCAGCCCTTCGGATGGGCGAAGATCCCGTCCAGGGAGACCGCGGCCACTCCCTCCACGGCGAGGGCGCGGGCCGCTTCGGGACGGGGAGAGAGGGCGACCAATGGCAGGAGGCCCTTCAGGTCCCCGGGGATCCCTTCGGCTTCGTGGAGCCAGCCTTGAAACTCCGGCCTTCCCTGGAGCGCGGGCAGGGGGCCGTTCTCCCGCGGGGCTGCGTCCAAGAAGAAAACCGCCTCCCCGGCTCGTCCGGCCCTGAGCGCTGCGAGGGCCGGGGCAACGTCGTCCCATCGGCCCTTGAGATACCCTTCCAGGAGGTCGCCCAGGGCGGCGGAAAGGGCCGGAACGAGCCCGTCCGGGACTCCGGAGAGAGCCTCCGCCAGCGTGCGCTGCACGCGTTCGGGGTACCGTTTTTTCAGGAACGCATGGGCGGAGGAGCGGAGGGTGGCCTCGTGCTGGATGAGAACCTCCAGGCGGCTCTGGGCCGCCGCGCTCCTCTGGCGCCCTTCGGCCAGGGCCGTCGTGGCCACCTCCAGGGCCGCCTGCAAACGCTCGGACTGGCGCTCCGCGCCCTCCCGGGCGGCCCGGGCCTGAAGGAGGGCTTCGCCCGCCTCGGATTGTTCCGCGGACTTGCTTTCCAGGCTTTCCTGGAGGGACTGCTCCCTCGCCGAAAGGGATTCGCCCTCCCGCTGAAGCCGCTTCTCGCGCTCGCCCAGGCGCCGCAGCTCCTCTTCCTGGCGCTTCACCTCCGAGGAGGCGCGGGCCTGCTCCTGAGCTTGAGCGAAGGCCCTCTGGCGGAGATCCCTCTGCGCTCCTTCCAGGGCCTCGACGCGGGCGCGGGCTTCTTCCAACGCCTTGAGGGAGCCCTCCGACGTGGCCCGGGCGGCTGTTTCAGAAGCCGCCAGCGTGGTTGCCTCCGCCTCCAGGCGCTCCCGGTCCGCCCGTCCCGCCTCCATCCTGCGGCGCAAATCCTCCCGGTCCGCCACGATCTGCCGCAGGCGGCCCTGGCTTGAGGCCACTTGATCCGTCCGGCGCTTGATTTCCTGCTCCCCGCGCTCGTGGTCCAGCTCCTTGTCGTGGATGGACTGGATGAGCGAGGCCAGGGAGGTTTCGTGCTCGCTCAGCTGGAGGGTCGCCTGTTCCAGCTCCGATTGGAGGCGGGAGAGGGCCGTTTCGCGCCGCTGGCGCTCTTCCCGAAAGAGGGCGAGGTCCCTCGCCAGGGCGGACCGCTGGCCCGTGAACTTGCCGAAACTGCGTCCCCAGAAGGACCGGCGCCGCTCGCGAAGCTCATCCGAGAGGCGGACGAAACGGTCCGCCTTGGAGGCCTGCCGCTTGAGGGTCCCCATCTGGGACTCCACCTCGGAGACGATGTCGTTGAGGCGTGTGAGATTGCCCGTGGTGGAGTCGAGCTTAGAAAGGGCGCTCCGGCGGTTCTCCTTGAAGTGGGCGATGCCAGCCACCTCCTCGAAGATCATGCGCCGCTCTTCGGGATTGGCTTCCAGGAGGGCCGACACCTCGCCCTGCTCCACGAGGTAGCTCCCCTGGGTGGAGATGGCGTACCGCATGAGGAACTCGTGCATGTCTTTCAGGCGCACGGGCCGGCCGTCCATGAGGTAGGTGCTCTCTCCCGAGCGGAGAAGGCGCCGGCCCACCTGGTACTTGGTTCCGTCCGTGTCCTCGAAGGTCATGAGGACTTGGGCGGACCCCGCCGCCGGCCGCTTCTGTGTCCCGTTGAAGATAACGTCCACCATCTTCTTGCCCCGGAGGGACTTGGGGCTCTGCTCGCCCAGGGCCCAAAGGACCGCGTCGGTGACGTTGCTCTTGCCTGCGCCGTTGGGGCCCACCACCACGAGGATGTCTCCCGGGAGGGGCATCTTGGTGCGTTCGGCGAAGGACTTGAAACCCTGGAGTTCGATTTCGCGAAGGCGCAGCATCACCCCTTCTCCGTGAAAAGGAACGGGGCGGCCGCGGCACGGAAGCGCTCGGGGACAGGTTTCTTTTCGCCCCGGGCATAATCGTAAAAGACCTGTACCGTGCGTCCCTCCGCGACGAGGTCGTCACCCGCGAGGAGGCGGTATTGGAAGGTGAAGGAGCTGGTCCCAATGCCGGAGACGCGGATCTGGGCCCGCAGGTCTTCCCCGTATAAGAGAGGGCGACGGTAGTCCACCTCGACCCGGGCCACCACGAAGTCGAAATCCTCGGCGGCAGACACGCCCAGAACCTTCCGCGCGAAGGCCGCCCGGGCCTCCTCCAGATAGGTGACATACACGGCGTTGTTCACGTGGCCCATGGCGTCCACGTCCTTGAACCGGGTCGCCACGGGAGTCTCGAAGATGCCCTCGGCCATGGCCGCCTCTCGTCCTCGCAGGGGGTGCGCCGCCCGGGGGACGGGACGGCCACGTTACATTGGGCGGCGGCGGGGCTTCCACCCCCGGGCCGCATGCGCCATAATCCTCACAGGAGGTTGATCCTACCATGAACGACGACCGTTTACGACGGATTCAGGAGGCCCTTCGCGCTGAGAATGTGGACGCTTGGTTCTTCGCCTCCTTTCGGGGATCGGACGCCATCGCCTCCAGCGTCCTGGGCCTTCCTGAAGCGGCTATGGTGACCCGCCGGTGGTTCTACGTCATTCCCGCGTCGGGCGTGCCCGCCAAAGTCAACCACCGCATCGAACCCCACTCCACTCAGGATCTGCCGGGCCGCCCTTTGGTCTATGGCCGGTGGCAGGAATGGCAAGAGCTCCTCCAGGGGGTCCTGGCCCCGTGCAAGCGCGTGGCGTGCCAGTACTCGCCCCTGGGCATCGTCCCGGCCCTCGGCAAGCTGGACGCCGGCACGGCGGATTTCCTTCGGTCCCTCGGCCTTGAGCTGGTGTCCTCCGGCGATCTGGTGGCCCGCTTCGAGGTCACCATGACGCCCGAGCAGGAGGCGAGCCACTACGCCGCCATGGAGGTTCTCCTGCGCACCGTGGACATGGCCTTCGGCCGCGTCCGCTCGGCCCTGGACGCGGGCGAGATCCTCACCGAGTACGCCCTCCAGCAGGAGATGGTGGCCTTCATGAAGGCGGGAGGCCTCATCACCGACAACCCCCCCATCGTGGGCGTGGAGGCGCACGCGGCGGACCCGCACTACGAGCCCGGCCCGGAGGGCTCCGAGGCCATCCGCCCCGATCAGGTACTCCTCCTGGACCTATGGGGCAAGCAGGCCCGCGCCGGGTCCATGTACGCCGACATCACCTGGTGCGCCTGGACGGGGAAAGCCGTCCCCGCCGAGCAACAGAGAGTCTTCGACACGGTACGGGATGCGCGCGACGCGGGCATCGCCAAAGCCAGGGAGGTGGCCAGGCGCACGGTCTGCGGATGGGAGGTGGACCGGGCCACGAGGGCCGTTATCGACAAGAGCGGTTACGGAGAGTACTTCATCCACCGGACGGGCCACTCCATCTTCGAAACGGACCACGCCAACGGCGCCAACATGGACGACTACGAAACCCACGACACGCGCCAGCTCCTCCCCCACACCCTCTTTTCCATCGAGCCGGGTATTTACCTTCCCGGGCGTTTCGGCTTCCGCAACGAGATCAACATGCACGTGAAGGAGGGCGAGGCCGTGGTGAGCGGAAAGAAGCAGGACAGCTTGCCCGCCCTTCTGGCCTGACAACGCATGGGCGCGGCCCGCGTTCCTCTGACATGCCCAGGGCCCTGGGGGCGCGGCGGATAAAGCACGTGCCATGGCTCCCACGGGGGAAATCCTCCCTGCGGCCGTTGCGGTGTTTCCCGCCCTTCGATTCCCCCACTCCTCTTCGAAGTTGACCGAAAAAGCAAAAACGGGAGGCTCGCGCCCCCCGCTTACTTTTTTGGTAGCCCGTAGGGGAATCAACCCTACGCGGCGTAGCGTGCTCGCTCGGGTCGGAGTCCCCTCGCTTGCGCGCGCAACGTCGCCTACGGGTTCCGGGGTGGGTCCCTCCCTTGGCGGCTCCCCTGCGAACGCTCGCTCTTCGCTCGCGTTCTCGCACGCGCCGCCAGCGGGTATCCCACCCTTCGATTCCCCTCGGCGTTCACGGGGTCCAAAATGCAGAACGAGGAAGGCACGCTCCCCGATAGGGTGGTGTGGTAGCCCGTAGGGGAATCGAACCCCTGTTACCGACGTGAGAGGCCGGTGTCCTAACCGCTGAACGAACGGGCCA
>JBBIKI010000085.1:0-12102 GCA_037445535.1 Acidobacteriota bacterium
CTGACGGGAGCCGTCTACCTTCTGGTTCTCTTCGAAAGGAGCCGCGAGAGGGAAAAAGGTGAGCTGGTGGAAGCCAAGCTGCGCGCCCAGGCCGCCGAGCTCCAGTCGCGCACCGTGGAGGCTGAGACCCGCGCGCTGAAGCTGGAAAACGAGCGCAAGACGCACGAGCTGGAGTCCGCGCGCCGCCTCCAGCTGTCCCTGCTTCCTCCACGGCCGCCGGGCCATCCGCACTACGCCGTCGCGGCACGGATGCAAACCGCCACCGAAGTGGGCGGTGATTACTACGACTACGTTCAGCGGGCGGACGGCTCCCTCGACGTGGTCATGGGCGACGCAACGGGCCACGGCACACGGGCCGGCATCTTCGTGGCCATCATGAAGACCTTGCTCGCCGGCATGCCTGACGGGGAAGACCTTCAGGGCCTCTTCAAGGGGTTCAACCGAACCCTGCACGCTCTGGGCAACGACCAGATTTACATGGCGCTGGAGCTCCTTCGCATGAGAGGGGCCGAAGTCCGGGCCATCGCCGCCGCCGTCCCCCCCCTCTTTCTTTGGCGCCGCGCTTTGGGCGAGGTGGAGATCCTCACGCTGCGCGGGGTCTTCCTCGGCACGGAGATTGAGATCCCCTACGAAGAGGCCCGCCTGACGCTCGCCCCGGGGGACCAGATCCTTCTGCTGAGCGACGGCTATCTGGAGCAGCTCGCCCCCACGGGCGAGCGCTTGGAGGAGGCCCGGGCGGCGGCCTACTTCGGGGAGGCGGCCGGCTCCAAACCGGAGGCGCTCATCGACCACCTCCTCGAAAGGTTCGAGGCCTGGCGCGGCAAGGTCGCGCAGGGAGACGACGTGACCCTCATGGCCCTGGAATATACGGGCTGAGACCCGTCCCTTGACGGCCTGGGCGCGCCCGGCTGGACATCCATCCCCCACCGTCCGCCGGACATGGCTCGGCGCATAGGCAAGATTGGCCATCGCCCCCCGCATGGAGTAGCATGGCCGCAGCCCTCGGTGGCCTTGATCGGGCGGAAGGAGGATGGCATGCGTCGAGTCGCGTTTGTGGTACTCGCGGGTCTCCTGGTTGGGCTCCTGGCCTATGCTGGAGAAATCGAAGGGGTCGTCTTTCCCAACCAGGTGACGGCGGGAACGGCCAGCCTCACCCTCAACGGCATGGGCGTTCGCGTCAAAAAGATTGCCTTCATCGGCATCAAGGTCTACGTGGCGGCCCTCTATCTCCCCGCCAAGACCTCGGATCCAGCCAAAGTGCTCGCCGCTGACGAACCCAAGCAGCTCGTCATGCACTTCCTCTACAAGGAGGTGGGCAAGGAGAAGCTCCTGGAAGGCTGGAATGACGGATTCAAGAACAATTCACCTGACAAGCTGGCCGCGCTGAAGGACCAGATCGCCACATTCGACGGCTTCTGGTCCGACATGAAAAAGGACGACGTGGCCGTGCTGACTTACATTCCCGGCCAGGGCACCAAGGTGGAGATCAAGGGCAAGGAGATGGGCGTCATCGAGGGAAAAGGCTTCGCCGAGGCCCTTTTCGCCATCTGGCTCGGCCCCAAGCCGCCCAACGAAGACCTGAAAAAGGGACTCCTGGGACAGTAGATCGTGATCCAGCGCTCTCCATGAGAGCCGCCAGGGACCCGGGCCTCACGCCGGGTCCCTTTGTTGCCGGGCTCCTTTTCTTGAGGGTGGCGGCAGTTAGTGATAGAATCAACCGCTAGGATTTTGGGTTCCGTGCGCCGGAGCCAGCCGCTTCACCTGGAGGAGCCCATGACGCTCGATAGGGAACAGTGGATTCACCTCGCCAAAGCCAACGAAGAAGTGCTCCACGCGGACCTCGACCGTCTCCGGGGCCTCCTCACGGACAGCGCAAGGACCGGCTTCGCCGAGTTCTGGGCCCAGGCCAGGGATATCGCCTCCAAGTTCAAGACCTTCAAGCCCCTCGAAGTTGAAGCCAGGGAGACCCTCTGGGCCGATTACCGCGCCCTGTGCGACGCCACCCGCGCTTTGCAGGACGGCGAACGCGTTCAGCTCGCCGAGGCGTCCAAGGCCAAGCGCGCTCAGGTCGAAAAGGCCCTCGATGAAGCCGAAGAGGCCGTCACCGCGGCCCAGACCCCCCAAGAGCTCTCGCGGGCCCAGGCCCTTCTGGACAGGACGCTGAACCAGATCAAGACCCATCCTCCTCGCGAGAAAGCGCGCGTGGCGCCCAAACTCAAGGCGGTGCCGCCGTTGGAAGTGGCAGAAGAGGGACCTGGCGCCCTTCCGGGCACGGAGCCAGTGCCCGCCTCCCCGGAAGATCTCGAACCTTCCTCTGAAGTACCCGCGGTGGAATCCGCCGGAGCGATCGAGCCTTCGGCGGTCCCTGAAGCCATTGCGGCTCCTGAAGAAGAAGCTCCACCCCCGGCCGAAGAGGCTTCCGCCGCTGAGGTGCCGCACGCGGAAACCGATGAAGACACGGCGCCGCCCGCGGAACCCCCTCTAAGTCCGGCGCCGCCCGCGGCAGTCCAGGAGATCCCTCCTCCCGCGCCCCCGGTCCTCCTTCGGTCGGACCGCGAGGCGTGCTGGAACCGTTGGACCCAGTTGCGGGATACCCTCAAGGCAAAGCGGGCCGGCTTCCGCAAGGGGATTTTCGAAGAATTCATGGGCCGGGCCAGCGCCTTCATGGCCATGATGGAAGAGCAGGATCCCCGCTCCATCCAGGAAGCCATCCGCACCGCCCAAAGCGACCTCAAGGCCGCGGGGCTGTCCCTTTCCGAGCAAGACGCCGTGAGAAGCGTTCTCCGCACCGCTTGGAAGGCCTGCTCCGACCGCATCGAGGCCCAGCGCCAGGAGCGCCAGAAGGCCCACGCGGACTGGATCGAGCGCATGTCGGCACACCTGGCGCGGTGGGAGAAGCAGGCCCTTCGCAACCGCGCCCTCGCGGCACAGATCCTCGCCGAAGTGGCGGATCTGGAAAGCCAGGCCGCCAGCACCAGCGACGAGACCCGGACGGCCAAGATCCGCCAGTGGGTGGACCGCAAGCGGGCCCGCCTCGGGGAGATCGAAGCCACCACCGCGGAGCTGGATCAGAAGGTGCACTCGGCGCGGGCGAAGCTGGGCAACGAGGCACCCGAGCCCATCCTCTCCCTGCCCGATGAGGAACTGCTGCCCCGCCGCGAGGAGAGGACCGAAGAGCGCCGCCGGGCCCCGCGCGAGGAAGGAGCCGGAGAACGGCGCCGCCCCGCCAGAGAGCGTGAACCCCGCCGGGGACGCGATGCGGCCAGCGAGGTGTCCAGAGAACCGGCCCCCCACCCTGGGCTCAACCTGGGCGAACTTCTCGCCCAGCACCTCGGCCTTACGGCGGGAACCAAAGTTTCCGAAGAGAAGGCCCCGGAAAACAAGACCGAACACGAAGGATAGAGCTTTCTCCCATCACCATAGCATCGGCCTGTAACGGCAAAAAGGCCCGGCTCGCACCGGGCCTTTTTCCTTCTTTCCGCGTTTCCTCTCTATCCCTTCGGTGCGCAGGTCAGTCCGCCCGCTTCCCCGAGGGCGCGGACTTCGTACTTTTTTCCCATGGGAACCCAGTCGCCCACTTTGAGCTGCATGAGCTTCACGCGGCCCTTGCCCGTCCAGCTCGCGTTGCTGTTGTAGTCCCAGCCCAGGGCGGAGCTGTCCCCGGCGCCGTGGGTGGTGATGAGAAAGCGGTTGTCCAGGCCGCCGAAATAGGCAGCCTGCTCGGCGGGCACGGGCGAATCGCCGCCCGAGGGATCCACGGGGAACCAGCCGACGTTGGGCAGGTACACCTCCACCCACCGGTGGAACACGTCATCCCGGCTCGCGTCGTCCCCCCGGATGACGATGGATCCCGCGTAGCGGGCGGGAAGGCCCGCGGCGTGGCACATGGACAGCATGACGAAGGTGTACTCGGAACAGGAGCCCGAGCCGCGGGCCAGCACCACGGGTGCCACGTTCCAACCTCCCGACAGTTCGTAGTGCATCTTGTCCTGGATGTATTTGTTGATCTTCCGGGCCATCCAGTAGGGGTTCCGCTCCCCGCCCAGGGCCTCCTTGACGGCCTTCTGGATGACGGGGTCCGTCGTGACAAGCTTGGAGTTGTCCTGCGTGTAGGTCTTCAGGATGTCCGCGGGGATGTCCTCCAGGCGGCCCACCGCGCCGGGGTCCACGAACCAGCGGACCTTCCTCAGTTCCGCCTCCACCGTCATGACCGCAGAGGCCACTTGGCCCGGCTGGATGTCCTTGAAGAGGAACCTGGCGCACTTCTGGCCCCACTGGTCGGTGACGAAGCCCGCGGGCTTGGGATCGAAGACGATCGGCGCCAGGAGTTTTTGATAGGGCAGGTCCTCGGGCACGGCGAGGAAAACCTCAAGCGTCTTGACCACGCCCGGGCCGAAGTTCCGCCACGCCTCCTGGTACCGCATGGTCTCCTTCTTGGGGGCGCTGGCGACGTAAGGCGCGGTGGCAGTGGCGACGAGCTTGTACACCATGCGGGTTTCGTAGTCGGCGCACCAGAGGTACCGTCCGTCCCAGGCGATCCCCGCCGGGTACGGTCCCGGTGATGGGAAATAGTCCAGGACGGCTCCCGTCCCCGCGTCCACCCTGTAGATCATATCCGCCGTCCGGTCGCTCACGTAGAGGACTTTGCCCGTGAAGGCCAGCCCGATCTCCTGGGACTTGCGCCCCGCCAGAGGCGAGGGAAAGCTGGCGTAGGTGGTACCGTCCTGGTCGTCCAGCCGAGTGATCAGGCCCGCCTTGGCGTCGGCCACCCACAGGGCCGTTCCGTCCCAGGCGAGACCTTCCGGCGTGTCCAGGTCCAAGGTTAGTGCCCGCTCGGTGATGCCGGTCTTGGGATTCAAGGCATAGACGGCCTTGTCCGTCGCGTCCAGAATCCACAGCCGCTTGCCATCCCACGCCAGACCGGAAGGCGCGTAGCCTGGAGCCTCCAGCGTCCTGAGGACTTTGCCCCCTTGGGGATCGAGCTCGCGAACCGTGGCCGTGGCCAGATCGGCCACCCACAGGTGGGCGCCGTCCCAAGCCATGCCCGTGGGCGTTGGGATGGAAAGGTTGATGCTGGCCGCCACCTCGCCGGGCACGCCTTCGGCGGCCGCCGGCAGGGCGGCCAGAAGCACCACCGCCATGAGCAAGTAACGCGCGGATTTCATGGGTCCCCTCCTTGCGCCAGTGGCAAGCACTAGCAGGCTTTTGAGAAACTCCCGTAGGTCGCGTTGCCAGCGCCACGGCTCCGGATGCAAGGCGCCGCGACGCCGTCGATATCTCTGCACATCGTCTAGGAGCGACAACACAGCAGGCGGGGCCGTGCCGCGGCAACCCTTAGGGCGCAAGGGATTGGGGGCCATCTGCGTTGTCCCGGCTCCTAGAAAGGGGATCCACCCTGTCGTCGTCGCCGCGTCTAGCATCTGGCTCCCAAGCCTCTTGCGCGCGGCCCATGCGGGTTTTTCAATAGCCTGCTAGGGCGCGGAGGCCATTGTACCCTTGACGGCCCGGTTTCCAAACGGGGCCGCGCCGTTCGCGCTCCTTCCTGGCGCCCCAACGCGGGCGCGGCCTCAAGCCAAACCCTGTCCCCGCATGAGCTCGGCAATGAGGAGGGTTCCGCCTGCCGCGCCCCTGATGGTGTTGTGGACCAGGGCTACGAACCGAAGTCCGAGAACGGGACACGCCCGAAGCCGGCCCACGGTGACCGCCATGCCCAGGCACGCATCCCGGTCCAGGACGGGCTGGGGGCGGACGGCACCCCGGTTGAGTAGGACGGGGCGCTCGGGCGCTGAAGGCAGGGCCAGCCCTTCCAAAGGCGAGCGGTAGCCTTCGATCACCTCGGCCGCCTCCTCTGGCGTGACGTGCGTTTCCAACTCCACGGACACGGAAAGGAGATGCCCGTCCCTCACGGCTACGCGGTTGCACTGGGCGCTCAGCGCGGCGGGATGCGCCTCAACGCCCGAACCAACGAGGGTTCCGAAAATTTTGGCGGGCTCGCGCTCCAGCTTGTCCTCCTCTCCCGGGATGAGGGGAAGAACGTTGTCCACCACGTCCATGGACGGCACACCCGGGTATCCGGCCCCGGAGAGGGCCTGCATCGTGGTCACCTGCACGCGCCGCAGGCCGAAGGCTCGCCTCAGGGGTTCCAGCGCCAGGCAGAGGCCGATGGTGGAGCAATTGGGGTTGGTCACGATGGCCCCGCCGTAGCGGCTCCGCTGGCACGCAGCCAGCGCCAGGTGGTCCGCGTTGATTTCGGGAATCACCAGGGGAACCTCAGGATTCATGCGGTAGCTTTTCGCGTTGCTGACCACCGTCTTGCCGGCGGCACGGAAGCGGCCCTCCACGCCCTCGGCGGCGGCCGGATCGAGCGCCGAGAACACGAGGTCCGCCTCCACCGCCGCGGGGTCGGCGGCCACCACCGTCAGGTTCGACACCTTTTCGGGAGGGCTTCCGGGCAGGAGCCACCGCACCACCTCTCCGTAGGTACGGCCCTCGGAACGGCCCGACGCCGCCACCGCCGCGAGCTCGAACAAGGGGTGCCCCGCCAGGAGCTGCACGAAGCGCTGCCCCACGGCTCCCGTGGCCCCCAGGACGGCGACCCTCGTCTTCTCACTGTCCATGATCGGGCTCCTTCTCGAAGAATCGCCGGTGCAGGCGCGAGACCACCCGCGAGAGGTCCTCCTCGGCCACCGCGAAGCTCAAGGCGATATCCGACCCTCCCTGTGACACCATCGTGACGCCCACGTCCCGCAAATCCTGAAAGACCTGCCCCACGATGCCCGGCGTCTCCTTGAGCTTCTCTCCTACAACGGCCACCAGGGCCTGCGAGGGGCGGACGCTCACGGCGCCCAGGCCGCGCAGGTCCTCCACCGCTTCGGAGAGGCCCGGGCCCGGGCTCACGGCAAGGGCCACCGAAACCTCCGACGTGGCCACCAAATCTGGCGCGATCCGCCGGTGCTCCAGCACTTCGAAGAGCCGCCGCAAAAAGCCCTGCGCCTTGAACATGCGCGCCGACACGAGGGTCACCACGGTCATGCCCTCCTTGTAGGCGATGCTCTTGACGGGGCCTCCGTTGAGAGGAACGCGGGCGAGGATGAGCGTCCCCCGGGCATGGGGGCGCGCCGTGTTGAGCACGCGCACGGGGATGCCGCGGTCGACGGCGGGGGCGAGGGTCTTGGGATGGAGGACCCGCGCGCCGAAGAAGGCCAGCTCCGCCGCCTCTTGAAAGCTCATCACCGGGATGTTCCTGGCCTCGGGCACGAGGGAGGGATCGGCCGTCATGATGCCGTCCACGTCGGTCCAGATTTCGATCTCCTCCACACCCAGTGCGGCGCCCAAGAGCGAGGCGGTGAGGTCCGACCCTCCCCGCCCCAGGGTCGTGCTCGCGCCGCCCGTGGACCGGCCGATGAACCCCTGCGTCAGGGGAATGCGTCCCTCTTCCACCACGGGCAGAAGGATCTCCTTGCAGCGGGCGGCCATGGCGTCGAAGTCCGGTTCAGCCTGCGTGTGCCGGGCGTCGGTCACCATGAACGTGCGGGCATCCATCCACGCCACGGGAAGGCCTTCCTGGAGGAAGACGTGGCGGAGCATGGCCGTGCAGAGGAGTTCCCCCAGGCCCAGGAGCCGGTCCTGCACCGCCGGGGAAAAATCCCAAAGGACGGCGAGGCCTCGGGCCACGTCCTCCATCTCGGAGAAGAAGGGCTCGCACTGAGCCCGGGCCTCTCCGCCGTTCCCCCGCATCAGGTCGTCAAGAATGGCTCGGTGGTAGGCTTTCAGCGCCGCCAGTGTGGCCAGGCTCTCCTCCAGCCTCCCCTCGGCGGCCTGCTCCCCCATCCGGTGGAGGACGTCCGTGGTGTCGCCCATGGCCGAAAACACGAGGACGGGGCACTGCGAGGCCCGGTCCTTCACCACCTCGACGGTCTTGCGTATGTTGGCGGCGTCGCCCACGGAGGTGCCGCCGAACTTGAGGATCTTCACGAAAACCTCCCTCCGAGAAACGCGGCGATCATGGGGTTGGCTTGCCCGTACTCCACCAGGAACGCATCATGCCCGTAGGGCGAGGCCAGCTCCGCGTAGGCCGCCTCCTTGCCCAGACGGCCCAGCAACTCCGCGGCCTCCCTCATCTCCCACGCCGGGAACAGGACGTCCGTGCCGATGCCCACGCTGAGGACCGCCGTCTGAACGCGTGAAAGCGCCGCCTCCAGCCCGCCGCGGTCCCGGGCCACGTCGTGCAGGTCCATGGCGCCTGTGAGGGCGAGGTAAGTCCTGGCGCTGAAGCGCCCCACGAGTTTTTCGCCCTGGTGGTGAAGGTACCGCTCTACCTGGAAAGGATTGCGAGGATCAAGAGCCTTGGCCGCATCCTGGTCCTCCCGGTCCCGGCCGAAGCGCTCAGCGAAGAGGCGGTCCGTGCGGTAGGTCGTCATGGCCAGCTGCCGGGCCAGAGAGAGGCCCCGCACGGGGCCCGCGCCCGTGTAGCGGCCGCCGAGCCACGCGGGATCGCCCACGATGGCTTGGCGCGCTACGGCGTTGAAGGCCACGGCCCAGGGGGAGGTCCGCGGCGCGCCCGCCAGCGGTACAGCGCGCGCCGCGAAGCCCGGAAATTCGGCGATAAACTCCCACACCACCATGGCCCCGAGGGACCCGCCGAGCATGAGGGCGAGGTACCGGATGCCGAGGTGGTCCAGGAGGCTTTTTTGGAACCGGGCCATGTCCCGCGTGGTGACCACGGGAAAGCCGCAGGCCGAGGGCTGGCCCATGGACGGGTCCTCGTCCGAGGGGCCGCTCGTGCCGTAGCATCCTCCCAGCAGATTGGCGCAGAGAATGAAGTGCCTCCCGGGATCGAGGGCACGGCCGGGGCCGATGAGGCCTTCCCACCAACCGGGGCGCCCGTCACCCGAACTGCCTCCCGAAGCCGCGTGCGAGTCGCCCGTGAGGGCGTGCACCACGAGGACGGCGTTGTCTCCCTCGCCGTTCAGTTCCCCCCACGTCTCGTAGGCGGCGCGGGGGCGGGCAAGGACGGTCCCGCATTCGAAGGTGAAGGGGCCCGGCAATTCAATGACGCTGCCGTGCTGGCGGCTGTTCTCCTCCATGGGCGGCGCTCTCATGCGTTATCCAAGGCCTGGTGCAAGTCATCGAGGAGATCGCCGATGTGTTCGATTCCGATGGAGAGCCTCACCAGATCGGGCGTGATGCCCCCCGCCCGCTGGTCCTCTTCGCTGAGCTGGGCGTGGGTCGTGGTGGCCGGGTGGATGGCCAGGCTCTTGGCGTCTCCCACGTTGGCCAGGTGGGAGAAGAGCTTCAGGGAGTCAATGAAAGCCTGGCCCCCCTCTTTGCCGCCCTTGATCCCAAAGACCACCACGCCTCCGAAGCCACGCGAGAGAACGCGCTTTGCCACCGAGTACGCCGGGTCGTCCTCTAGACCAGGATACCGGACCCATGAGACCTTGGGGTGGTCTTTCAGAAAGCGCGCCACGGCGAGGGCGTTCTGGCAGTGGCGTTCCATGCGCAGGGGCAGGGTCTCCAGCCCTTGCAGGGCGAGCCACGCGTTGTCGGGGTTGAGGCACGCGCCCAGGTTACGCAGGGGCACGAGGCGCGCGCGGAGGATGAAGGCCTGCGGGGAGAGGGGCCCCAGGTCGTGAGCGAAGCGCAGGCCGTGGTAGCTGGGCTCGGGCTCGTTGAAGAGGGTGAACTTGGGGTCGGTCCAGTCGAAGGTCCCCGAATCCACGATGACGCCGCCGAGGAAGGTCCCGTGGCCTCCGATCCACTTCGTGAGCGAGTGCACCACGACGTGGGCCCCCTGCTCCATGGGGCGGCAGAGGCAGGGCGTGGCGAAGGTGTTGTCCACCATGAGGGGCACGTGGTGCCGCTTGGCCACGGCGGCTATGGCGGGGAGGTCCGCCACGTCCAAAGAGGGATTCCCGATGGTCTCCACGAAGAGGGCCCGCGTCTTGTCCGTGATGGCCGCCTCGAAGGCCTGCGGGGATGCGGCATTCACGAAGCGCGTGCGGATGCCGAACTGCGGCAGGATGTCGTGAAACTGCGTCATCGTTCCGCCGTAGAGGTTGTCCGCCGCCACGATCTCGTCCCCCGCCTTCGCCAGGTTGATCACGGCGTAAAAGACCGCCGCCGTCCCCGAGCTCACGGCCAGCGCGCCCGTGCCGCCTTCGAGGGCGGCCATGCGCTGTTCCAGCACGTCGTGGGTTGGGTTCTGGAGGCGCGTGTAGATGTTGCCGGGTTCCTTGAGGGCGAAGAGGTCCGCGGCGTGCTTCGAACTTTTAAACACGTAGCTCGACGTTCGGTGCACCGGCACCGCCCGCGCCCCCGTCTCATCGATGGTCTGCCCCGCGTGCAAGCAGAGCGTTTCAAATCGCTGGGTCATGGTCCGCCTCCAAGAATGAAAAAAACCCGTCTCAGCATCTGCTGGACGGGCCGCAATCTCGTCCATGCTTTAGCCGAATTTATTAAGCGCCCGCAAGCTATGGATCAAATCGGCGCTTCGCTTCCAGACATGGAGACTACTCCACCTTGCCAGGCGCTGTCAAGCGTAGAAACTAGGGACAGCCACCTATTTTCCCTCCACCTTCTTCGGTCTCCCGACGGCCAGGGGCCGAAGGCGATGTCCAAGCAGGTCCTCCATCTTGGCGACGAAAGCGTCACTGCCTAAGGGCCGCCCTCGCCGCGTATGGAAACGCACGGCTTCCATTACCTCAAGCGAATCCTGTCGCAGCTCCTTCTTCCAGTGGGCGGCGTCCGTCCACTGAGACCATCGCTTTGTCTCCAACCATTCTGGAGGCGTTGTGTCGCCCGCGTGCACACCGGCGCTGGACCAAGGATAGTCCCAAGCATGCCGCACCATCTTGGCCCGCACGGGGTTCCTCTCCACGTAGGCAAGGGCACGGTACGCATGCGCCTCGTCGAGGGCGCACGAGAAGAAACGGCCCTGCCACAGGTGCCCGCACCGCCCGTGCAGGCGGTTCACCATCTGCGAATAGCGCCAGTGCGCGCGCCCCAGTCCCGTCGCCAGCGAGTCCGCTTCTTTCGGCACCACCACCAGGTGGATGTGATTGGTCATGAGGCAGTAGCCGAGAATGTCGAGCCCCGCGGCTGCCGAGTACTTCGCGAGCCACTCCAGGTAGAATGAGCGGTCCTCTTCCGTGAAGAAAATGTCCTGCCGATTGTTGCCGCGCTGCGTCACGTGGTGCGGCACACCGGGTAGCGCGATCCGAGCCAGCCGAGCCATGCCGGCACACTAGCACCAACCCGGACCGCCTGTAAATAGGTGGCTGTCCCTATTTATTCTTGCCCGCGCTAAGGCGAACGACTTCGGGGGGAGAGCAGCGGAGCGAAGCGAAAGGCTGAGAGGGGGGCGTGGGCCCCCCTCTCAGAGGAATCAACCGCCCGAGAGGCCCTTGAGGAAGGCCTCGTTGTTCTCGAAATCGTTGAGCTTCCCGATGAGGAGTTCCATGGCCTCGACGGTGGAGAGCGGGTTGAGGATCTTGCGCAGGATCCACATGCGGTTGAGCTCGAAGGCCTCGGTGAGGAGCTCCTCCTTGCGGGTGCCGCTCTTGTTGATGTCGATGGCGGGGAAGGTGCGTTTGTCCACGAGCTTGCGGTCGAGGTGGATCTCCATGTTGCCCGTGCCCTTGAACTCCTCGAAGATCACGTCGTCCATGCGGGAGCCCGTGTCCACCAGCGCCGTGGCGATGATGGTGAGGGAGCCCCCTTCCTCGATGTTGCGGGCGGCGCCGAAGAAGCGCTTGGGCTTCTGGAGGGCGTTGGCGTCGAGGCCGCCGGAGAGAACGCGGCCGCTGGGCGGGGTGACGGTGTTGTAGGCGCGGGCCATGCGGGTGATGGAGTCCAGGAGGATGACCACGTCGCGGCCCAGCTCCACGAGGCGCTTGGCCTTCTCCATGACCATCTCGGCCACCTGCACGTGCCGCGTGGGCGGCTCATCGAAGGTGGAGGCCTGCACCTCGCCCTTGACCGAGCGCTGCATGTCCGTGACCTCCTCGGGCCGCTCGTCGATGAGGAGGACGATGAGATAGGCTTCCGGGTGGTTGGCCGTGATGGCGTGGGCGATGGCCTGGAGGAGCATGGTCTTGCCCG
>JBBIKI010000086.1:0-11928 GCA_037445535.1 Acidobacteriota bacterium
GTGGACGAGAAGACCGCGGCGGGCCACGCCGCGATCCGCCAATTCGTGAACGAGTACGGCGTGGAGCACTTTTTCGACGTGGGCGAGGGGGTCTGCCACCAGCTCATGGTGGAGAAGGGCCTGGCGCTGCCGGGCATGCTGGTCTTGGGGTCGGACAGCCACACGTGCACGTACGGCGCCGTGAACGCGTTCGCCACGGGCATCGACCGCACGGAGGCGGCCGTCCTCCTGCTCACGGGAGAGACCTGGCTACGGGTGCCCGAGACCATCAAAGTCATCCTGGAGGGTGCCTTCCCCCATGGGGTCATGGGAAAGGATCTGGTCCTCCGGATCATTGGCGACGTGGGCGCGGACGGAGCCAACTACAAGGCCGTGGAGTTCCACGGCGATTTGGCGGGGCTCTCCATGGACGACCGCCTCACCATCGCCAACATGGGTATCGAGATGGGCGCCAAGCTCGCCGCCTTCCCGGTGGACGAGGCCACCGAGGCCTACCTCGCCATGCACGCGCCGGGCGCGGCCTGGGAGCCCGTCTGGGCCGGCGCGGGCGCCTCCTACTGCCAAAACCTCGCCTACGACCTGTCCGCCCTGGAGCCTTTGGTGGCCAGACCCCACGCGGTGGACAACGTGGCGCCCGTGCGCCAGGTAGCGGGCCTGCCGGTCCAGCAGGCCTTCCTGGGCACCTGCACCAACGGACGCCTGAGCGACCTCCAGGCGGCGGCGTCCATTCTCCAAGGCAAACACATCGCACCCGGGGTTCGTCTCCTCGTCATTCCCGCCAGCAGATCCATCTTTCAGGGAGCCATGGCCGGCGGCACGCTGGCCGCCCTGGTTGAGGCCGGGGCCATGGTAGGGCCGCCTGGCTGCGGGCCGTGCCTGGGCGCCCACCAGGGCCTGCTCGCCCCGGGCGAGCGGTGCATCAGCTCCAGCAACAGAAACTTCCAGGGACGCATGGGGAGCAAGGACGCGGAGGTCTTCCTCGGCAGTCCCCTCACCGTCGCCGCCAGCGCCCTCACCGGCGTCCTCACCGATCCGCGGGAAGTTTTAACAGGGAGGCGGTGAGGCAGTGAGAGGACGGGCAACAGGGCCACAGCGCCAGAACGACCCCTTGACGGAAGCCGTGATCGGTTCAGCGATCGAGGTCCACAAGGCTCTTGGCCCTGGGCTTCTGGAATCGGCCTATGAAGAATGCCTCTGCTATGAGCTCTCGCAGAGAGGGGTTTCCTTTCAGCGACAGGTGCCGCTCCCCATCCGGTACAAGACGGTCAAGCTGGACTGCGCCTATCGTATGGACATTCTCGTGCCAAAGCGGCTCATCATCGAACTTAAGACGGTGGATCGTCTGGCGGGGATCCACGAGGCGCAGCTCCTCACCTACATGAGGCTGAGTAACGTGCCCGTGGGTCTGCTCATCAATTTCCACACCCCCGTGTTGAAATCCGGAATCCGCCGCCTATTGCTTGGGCCCGCAACGGAAGAGCCCGGCGATATACCTCTTGGCAAGGGGGTTGGATGATGCCCCAGGGGATCGTCTTCCTTGTTCTCACTGTCTCACTGCCTCCTTGTGAGGTCTCCATTGGAGTCCGGGCATGAACGTCTTCAAGTACGGCGATGACATCAATACGGACCTCCTCTTCCCGGGGCGGTACACCTACACGTGCGCCAAGGCCGAGGAGATCCTGCCGCATCTGTTGGAGGATTTAGACAAGGACTTTGCGGGCATGGTGCAACCGGGAGACGTGATCCTCGCGGGCAAGAACTTCGGGTGCGGCTCAAGCCGCGAACAGCCTGCCCTGGGGCTCAAGGCCGCGGGCATTCAAGCCGTCGTGGCCAAGTCCTTCGCGCGCATCTTCTTCCGAGCCGCCACCAACCAGGGACTTCTTCTCGTGGAGTGCCCCGCCGCCATCGAGGCATACAGGCCGGGCGACGGCGTCAGCCTCGACCTGTCCAAGGGCGAGATCACCGTGGGGAACACGGTCTTCTCCTTCCCGGCCCTCCCCGCCGAGATGCTCGCCATCCGCGACGCGGGCGGGCTCCTGGCGTACGCGCGCCGGTGCCTGCGAGAGACCAGGAAATGACCCACAAGGAGACGGTGAGGCCATGAGGGAGATTCTGGAAAGACATCCTCTCACCGCCTCACCGCCTCCATGTGAAATCGTTGGGGGATCTGATGGCAAAGATGGCTGAAGCAGGACGCCGTGGCGACAAGGTGAGGTCCGACTGCTGGGTGCAGGTCGAACCGAAGACACGCGGGGGCCTGAAGCTCGCCGTGACGACGAAAGTCGAGGCGATGTACGGGGACGCCGTGCGGGCGACGTGCGGCAAGGCGCTTGAGGCACTCGGCGTGAAGCACGCCGTCGTCACGGTGGAGGACCACGGCGCGCTCGACTTCGTCCTCGCGGCGCGCATCGAGTGCGCCGTGAAGCGCGCTGGCCTGGGCGAGGGGCTCACGTTTCTCCCGGAGCCGGGGACAGGTTTTGCGTCCCCAGCTTCACGAGAGCGGTTCCGGCGCTCGCGTCTCTACCTTCCTGGCAACGAGCCAAAGTTTTTCCTCAACGCGGCCCTCCACGAACCCGACGGCGTCATCCTCGACCTGGAGGATTCGGTGGCGCCCTCCGAGAAAGACGCGGCCCGTCTTGCCGTGCGCAACGCGCTGCGATGCGTGGACTTCGCAGGCGCGGAGCGCATGGTGCGCATCAACCAGGGGGAACGCGGCCTCGATGACTTGGACGCGGTGGTGCCCCAGAACGTCCACGTAATCCTCATCCCCAAGGTGGAGACGGCGGAGCACGTGCGCGCCGTGGACGCCCGGGCCATGAAACTCGCAGCGGCGGCAGGTCTGAAGCAGGTGCCCTTCCTCATGCCCATCATCGAGAGCGCCATGGGGTGCTTCGAGGCGCCCTACATCGCCTCGGCGAGCCCCAACGTGGTGGCCCTGACCATCGGCCTGGAGGACTACACAGCGGACCTCGGGGCCCAGCGGACGCTCGAAGGCAAGGAGTCCTTCTGGGCCCGGTCCGTTGTGGTCAACGCCGCTCGCGCCGCGGGGGTCACCCCCATCGACACGGTCTTCTCCGACGTAGCCGACATGGAGGGCCTGCGCGCCGCGTGCCTGGAAGCCAAGGGCCTGGGCTTCGAGGGCAAGGGGTGCATCCATCCCAGACAGGTTCCCGTGGTCCACGCGGCCTTCGCGCCTGGCGCGGACGAGATTGACAAGGCGAGGCGCATCGTCCTGGCCTTCGAGGAGGCGGAGAAGAGAAAGCTCGGCGTCGTGAGCCTTGGCTCGAAAATGATCGATCCGCCCGTCGTCAAGCGCGCCCTGCGCACCGTCAAGATGGCCGAAGCCCTCGGCCTCCTGCCCAAGGGGTGGCGAAGAGACAAGAAGTGATTCACAGGGAGGATGGGAGGACAGGAGGGTTGCAATGAAGCGAGGTTTTTTGAGAAAGAAGCCCTCCTCACGCGCCTCCCGTCCTCCCTGTGCCATCAAGGGGTGATTCATGGCCAACGTTGAATTGAAGGCGAACGCGCTGGGGCGCCTTGTGCCCTCAGTGGTGAACGGAAAGAAACAGGTGCCCTACAAGGGCGTAGATGCTTACGTGGCGAAGGGGCGCCAGGCGGCGCCACCCATCTCGAGCGCGGCGAGCTACCCGGGGAACGGGGACAAGCGGGTGAAGTCCCTGGCCGAGGCGCTGGAAGCCTGCGGCCTCGCCGGTGGGATGACGCTCTCCACGCACCACCACTTCCGAAACGGAGACCTGGTGGGCAATTTGCTGCTGGACACGGCGGCGAACATGGGGATGAAGGATCTCATGTGGTTCCCCTCCGCCTCCTTCCCCTGCCACTCCCCCGTCATCGGGCACATGGAGAAGGGGGTCGTGCACCACATCGAGGGCTCCATGAACGGGCCCCTCGGCGACTACTGCACCGACGGCAAGATGCGCGGCCTGGGCGTCCTGCGCTCCCACGGCGGGCGGTGGCAGGCCATCCAGGACGGCGAGGTACACGTGGACATCGCCGTCATCGCCGCCCCCTGCGCCGATTCCTTCGGTAACGCCAACGGGGTGAACGGGCCAGCGGCCTGCGGTTCTCTCAACTTCGCCCTGGCCGATTCCCTTTACGCGGACAAGGTCATCGTGGTCACGGACCACCTCGCCCCCTTCCCCGCCGTCCCATGGCAGATTCAGGGCAACCACGTGGACGCGGTGGTGGTGGTGGACAAGGTAGGCGACCCGAGCAAGATCGTCTCGGGCACCACGGAGATCACCAAGAGCCCCGACCGCCTCCTTCTGGCCGAACTCGTGGCCCGATTCGTACGCGACGCGGGCATCCTGCGGGACGGCTTCTCCTTCCAGGCGGGCGCCGGGGGCACGGCGCTGGCCTTCGCCATCTACCTGAAAGAGATGATGAAGAAGGCGGGCGTGAAGGCGAGGTTCATCCGCGGAGGCTCCACCAAATATCTCGTGGAGATGCTGAACGAGGGGCTGACGGACTACATTTTAGATGGACAAACCTTCGACTTGGACGGCGTTCAGAGCATGCGCGACAACCCGCGCCACGTGGCCACGAGCCCCTTCACGAGCTACAATTACCACGGCAAGGGCTTCTTCGGATCCATGGTGGACGCGGTCGTGCTGGGCGCCACGGAGGTGGATGTCAACTTCAACGCCAACGTGGTGACCCACTCCGACGGCCGCCTCCTGCACGGCATCGGCGGCTGGCAGAACTGCCTCTTTGCTGGCTGCACCATCCTCGCCGTGCCTGCCATGCGCGACCGCATCCCCGTCATCGTGGACGAGGTCACGACCCTCACGGGGCCCGGCGAACTCATCGACGTGGTCGTCACCGAGCGCGGCATCGCCATCAATCCGAGGCGCCACGACCTTCTGGGCGCGGTGAAGGGCAAGCACCTTCCCGTGCGCGACATTCGGGACATCCAGCAGGAGGTCTACCAGATGTGCGGCGGCGCTCCTAAGGCTCCCCAGCGCGGCAGCGAGGTGGTGGCCGCCGTGAAGTGGGTGGACGGCACGATCATGGATTCGGTCTGGAAGGTGGCGAGGTAGCACAAGAGGGAAAGAGCCTTATGTTCTCTCCGGAGGCGCCATGAACGAATCTCCCAAGGTGCCCGAAACGCCTTCGGCGCCGTCAGTGCCTCTTTCCGGCCTGACCAGCGAGGAGGCCGCCAAGCGCCTTGCCCACTATGGCCCCAACGCGGTGGCCGAGGAGAAGCCCCATCCTCTCCTGGCCTTCCTTGGAACGTTTTGGGCTACCGTGCCGTGGATGCTGGAGGCCACGGACGTGGCCAAGGCGCCGGCCAGCTCGGTTTTGACCGCGCCGGGGCTGGGAAACATCGTGGACGCCGTGCAGACCAGCCGGCGCGTCTACCAGCGCATGCTCACGTACACGCTCAACATAATCATCACGACCTTTCAAATCGCCTTGTTTCTGAGCCTTGGCCTGGTGGTTTCCAAGGTGTTCGTCCTCACTCCCATGCTCATCATCCTGCTCTTGTTCGCCAACGACTTCATCACCATGTCGATCACCACCGATCGCGTCACCTTTGCCAAGATGCCGGACCGATGGGCGATACGCCCGATGATGATCGCCGCTTCGGCCTTGGCGCTCCCGCTCTTGGCGTTCTCCTTCGGCCTCGTTTACGCGGCCAGTGTCTGGATGCATCTGCCGCTGCCCCAGGTTCAAACCCTCATGTTCGTGATGCTGGCCCTAACCGGGCAGGGCACCGTGTACCTGGTGCGGGAGCGCCGCCATTTCTGGCGCTCCGTGCCGAGCGGCTGGATGCTCGGAAGCACGGCCCTGGACGTGGCCGCCGTCTGCGCCATGGCCGTCCTCGGTATTCTGATAGCCGCCGTCCCGTGGACGCTGGCCGTCCTCACCCTCGGCGCCACGCTGGTGTTTCTCGTCCTGCTGGACTTCCTGAAGATCCCAACCCTGGCCTACTGCACGGGCACCGTTGGGGAGGACCCCTAGGTGTCTGGCTCCAGGATGGAGGGCGGCACCTCGCTGAAGAGATGCTGGCGAACACGCCTGCTTCTCGCGGCGGCCTTTGCCGCGGCAGCCGCGGCGTTTGCTGCCCAACCCTCGCCGGCCTTCGGCGACCGGTTTCTGGACCGAACCCTTTGGGCGGATTGCTCCTTCATGGGGAACGCGGAGGAGGTGCATGTCAGCCTGGACCACCTCGTGGAGGGTGGCCCCTGGGCCGGACCACTTTCGGGCCTGGCCCTCCCGCCTGAAAACGGCCGCTACGCTTTCCAAATCGTGGACGCGGACACGAAGGAGCTTCTCTTCGCCCAAGGCTTCGACTGCCTGCTCGGTGAATACGAGACCACGGATCCCGCGCGCTCGGGCGCCTGTCGGACGTTTCGGCGGTCCCTGTGTTTCCCGCGTCCCAGGCGCCCCTTTCTCCTCGTGGCCGAGAAGCGGGACCGGGAAAATCGCCTCCACACGATCTTCAGCCGGCGCGTGGACCCGGAGGGAGACACCTTGGTCCGTGAGCCCTCCCCCGAGGGAGACGTCACCTTCTGCCTCTTACGCGGCGGAGACCCTCACCAGGAGGTGGATCTTGTCTTTCTCGCGGAGGGTTACACCGCCCTGGACCAGGACAAGTTCAGGGCGGATGCGGCGCGGGCGGCGGGCTGGCTCTTCGGCGCCGAGCCTTTCAAGTCTCTCAAGAAGCGGTTTAACGTCTGGGGCGTGTTCAGGGCGTCGCGGGACCGCGGTGTGAGCGAGCCGGAGGAGGGCACGTTTAAAGGCACGGCCCTGGGAGCCTCTTTCAACGCGCTAGGGCTGGCGCGCTACCTGCTCACGGAGCGGGGCTGGACCCTTCGCGCCATGGCCGAGGAGGTGCCCTGCGACGCCATCATCGTCCTGGCGAATAGCGGCCGTTACGGGGGGGGAGGCATTTACAACGACTATTGCATCACTACCGTGGATAACGAGCGCAGCAAGATGGTCCTCCTCCACGAGTTCGGCCACGCCTTCGCGGGCCTTGCCGACGAGTATTACCTGTCGGACGTGGCCTACAGCGACTTCTACCCCAAGGGGGTGGAGCCACTGGAGCCGAACATCACGGCATGCGCCGCCCGCACCTGCTTGAAGTGGCGGGACCTCCTCAGCCCCGGCATCCCCGTCCCCACGCCCTGGGGCAAGGAGGCGGCGGATGCCCTGGACATGCAAAAGCAGAAGGCGCAGCGGGATCTTGACCGTCGGCTGAAGGAGACCAGGGCCCGACACCTGCCCGAGGCTAATATCGCGGCCCTCAAGGAGAGGTACCAGAAGGAGGCCGCGGCCATCAACAAGCGCCTTGAGGAACTTCGCAAGCAGTTCGCCGGCGTGGAGAACAAGGTGGGGCTCTTCGAGGGGGCCGGCTACGCCTCCCGCGGCCTGTACCGGCCCTCCATGTTCTGTCTCATGGGGACCAGTCCCTCGCTGGAATTCTGCCCCGTGTGCCAGCAGGCCATTCGGCACGCCGCAGCCCGTTACGCTCCCATGGAAGAAGCACGGATCCTACACTAGAACACGCCGCCGCACGTCCCGCCTCTCGCGGGCTCTTACCATGTCACGCAGCGGCCGGATAAGGTGAGGTGGGGGCGGGCCAGTAACGAAAACCTGAGGGGGTGGCGGGGACGGGACAAGGGAGCCGCGCCCGGACGGGAATGGACCCGGCGCGGGCTCGGCGGACCGGATGCGTCAGGGCGTGTCATCCTCTGGCATGGGAGCGGGTACCGCGCTGCGGGCCTCCGCGCTAGGTGCCGTGTCCAATGCCGTCTCCCCCGCCGGTTCCGCCTCCGTGACGGGCATTTCCCGGCCTTCGGGAAGAAGCGCTCCCTCGGCCCCCCCGGCCTGATCCTCGGTGCCTTCCGGGCCCTCGCCAATCTTGTGCTGGCGCCGCTGCCGCTTCTCTTCCTGCTTCTGCAGGCGCTTGAGTTCCTTCTGGCGCTTATTGCCGCGGTAGGCTCCGGGATGGGCCATGGCGTCCTCCTTCATCCGCCCGCTGGGCGTGGGAAAAAAAGGGGCCCGAAGGCCCCTTGGACTCATACCTGGCTAAGGCGCGGATCAGTCGTTGACGACGCGGACCTGCTCCGCCTGAGGGCCCTTGGTGCCCTGCGTCACGACGCAGGTGACCTTCTGCCCTTCGGCAAGGGTCTTGAACCCCGTGCCTTCGATGTTGCTGTGGTGGACGAAGGCGTCCTTGCCGCCCTCGATGGTGATGAACCCGTAACCCTTTTTCTCGTCGAACCACTTCACGATTCCGTTTACCACGTGAGACTCCTTGGTCTGGCACAACCACTTCAACAAACCACTTGCCAAAGTGTGCCCTTAAACTCTAGCACACGCATGGTTCGTTGTCGAATTGCAAGGGGGGGTGCTTCCCAACTTCCGCGATGGGATTCTCTTGCCTTCGAAACCCAGGTGGCTTCAGGTGTCCGCGGTGTGACATCAGAGACGGGGAGGGCCATAGGGTCCTCGTTCCGACCCGCCAGCAAAGCCGTCCCGGGATCGTGCCCTTCCGGGCCCCGCCCCGCGGCCGAAGCCCGCCGGGGACCCCACCCGGCCTTTGGAGTCTCCTCGCCAGGCTCGGAGGCGGCCCTAATCCCTTGTTAGGTGAGACGCGATTAGAAATGCAACGCGCACTCCTCCTCGGTTTCTGCCTACCTTGCATGCGCCCATCGCGTGATTGGGATCCCCCTGCTTCGGAAAGGAAAATATGCGACTATGGAACCAGCGAGGTGGCCATGACACGAACCTATCAAATCTTTCAGGCAGCGGCCCTGATCCTGGGCACGTCGATCCTGTGCTGGGCGCAAGGCGACGCGGGCACCGTATCGAACCTCTTCCGCAAGGGTGACGCGGCCTATCAAAAGAGGGAGTACGGCGCATTCTTGGAAGCCATGGAGCAGGCCTGGCAAGTGGCGCCGGACCAGCCCGATGTGTTGTACGGCTTGGCCCGAGCCTCGGCCCTCACGGGTAAGAGCGCCCAAGCTCTCAAGGCCCTGGACAAGCTGGCGGCCATGGACCTGGGCTGGAACTCCTCCCAAGACCCCGACTTGGCCTCCCTCAGAGACCTCCCCGGGTTCCGGTCCTTCCTGGCGAAGCTCGACAAGGAGAGGCAACCCGTGGCCAAGAGCGCGCTGGCCTTCACCCTCACGGAGAGGGACCTCTTCCCCGAGGGCATCGCCTACGACCCCGTGAGCGGCGCGACGTATCTCACGAGCGTGGCCAAGAGAAAAATCGTAGTCAGGGATAAGTCGGGCGCCGTGAGCGATTTCATCACGCCCGGGCAGGACGGCTTTCTCAGCGGGCTCGGCATCAAGGTGGATGCCCAGCGCCGTGTCCTTTGGGTCTGCACGGCGGACACGCCCCGAATGGAAGGACACGGGCCCGCTACGGCGGGGCTATCGGGAGTCTTTACCTACGATCTCGCCACGAAAAAGCTCCTGAAAAAGTTCGTGCTGGACGCCACCACCGGGCCCCACATGCTCAACGACCTCGTCCTCACCTCGCAGGGCGGCGCCTACGTCACAGACAGCTTGGCGGGGGCCGTCTACAGCATCGCCCCGGGCCAGGACAACCTCCTCCTTCTCACGCCCTACGGCTACTACCTGGCACCCAATGGCATCGCCCTCTCGCCCAGCGAGAACCGCCTTTTCGTGGCCTACGCCGGAGGCGTGGCCACCGTGAACCTGAAGACGGGGGAACGCGGAGAGGTGGCTCATCCCTCCAAGATGGCCCTGGGGGGCATGGACGGAATGGTCTTCTACCGGGACAGCCTCGTCGGCATCCAGAGCGATGCCCGCCGCGTAGCGCGGTTCGTCTTGAACAAAACCATGGATAAGGTGGACCGGATGGAGGTTCTGGAGGCGCACAACCCGCTCTTTGCGGGGATGCCCACCACCGGAACGCTCGACGGGGATGCCTTCGTCTACATCGCCAACAGCCAGATCAACGCCGTGGGGCCCGACGGGAGGTTGCTGCCCGCGGACAAGCTTCAGGACATCCAGGTCCTCAAGGTTGCCCTCGTGCCCTGAGAGCCCGAACGGCATCCGCCTAGCTGGGCGCCCTTCGGTTAGATCCCCGCGGGGGCCATCCCGGCCAAATCGCCGGCGCTCTTGGCCTTGGCCCAGGCCTGGGCGTACCCCTCCAGCAATGAACGGACCACTTCCTTCACGGAGGAGATCTTGTCCGCCTTGTAGGCGTTGGATCCGGCGAAGGCGAAGCCCAGCTTCATACGGGCTTTTACGGCGTTCATGAGGGCAAGGGCGATGCAGTAGGGGCTCTTCTGGTAGTCGCACGTCACGATGCAGTGGTAGGGGCATTTGAACGGGGTCCGCTTGCCCGCTTCCACGTCGTCGATGAACTCGTTTCGGATGGCCCGGCCGGGAAGGCCCACTGGGCTCTTGATGATGACCATATCCTCAGGACGGGCGTCCACGTAAGCCTGCTTGAAGCCCTCCGCGGCGTCGCACTCCTGGGTGGTGACAAACCGGGTGGCCATCTGCACCCCGGAGGCGCCCGCGGCCATGGCGTCGTAGAGGTCCTCTCCCGTGTAGATGCCCCCGGCGGCGATCACGGGTATGGGCTGGCCGCCCTGGGCAGTCCCCGCCTCCGCTTCCTTCAGCACGGGATCTAGGAGCGCCTCCAGGGCAAAGGCCGGATCGGCCAATTCCTCTTCCTTGAACCCCAGGTGGCCGCCCGCCTTCGGGCCCTCCACGACGAGGGCGTCGGGGCGGTACTGGTACTTGTCCACCCATTTCCGGATGAGGATGCGTGCCGCCCTGGCGGAGGAGACGATGGGGACCAGCTTGGTGGCCGTGGACCCCTCCAGGAAGGAGGGAAGGTTCAGGGGAAGGGCCGCCCCCGAGAAGATAAAGTCCACCTTCTCTTCGATGGCCGTTCTCGCCATATCGGCGTAGTTGGAGAGGGGGACCAGGATGTTGACCCCGATGAGTCCCTTGGTCTTCTCCCGGGCCTTGCGGATCTCCCGCTGAAGGGCCCGGCGGTTCGCTCCCAGGAAGTCCTTGTGGAAATCGGGCTCCTCCATGCCGATGCCGGCCGTGGCGATGACACCGATGCCGCCTTCGTTGGCCACCGCGGAGGCCAAGCCTGATAAAGAGACGCGGACGCCCATTCCTCCTTGAACCACGGGAAGAGAGGCGACGTAGGGACCGATGGTGAGTGCTCTGGGTGTCATCATGGGACCGTGCTCCAAGGAAGAAGGGCTCTCGCCCGAAAGGGCGCCGCCCTGGGCCTGATCACGACCTGTGAGTGGGGGGTGCAGGGCCGCCGCCCAGACCGCTGACCGCCGTCGGAAGGCCTGCTCCTCTGACCCGTCCGCATCGGGCCCGACGGGTGGGCCTCCCGAACCCTGCATCGGGAGCATAGCACAAAAGACCTTCATTATCAAGGATGTAAATGCCCCGAGGGGTGCTGAAACTGGAGGGCCAACGAGGAAAAAGGAGATTCCCGCGGCGGGGAATGGGGGCTGAGAAAAGGAGGAACAGGGGCCGGCCACGAGAAAAGGGGCCCGAAGGCCCCTTTAGACTTACCAGGCTGTGGAGAAGATCAGCCGTTTACAACGCGGACCTGCTCAGCCTGGGGGCCTTTGGCGCCCTGGGTGACTTCGCATGTCACGCTCTGACCTTCGGCGAGGGTCTTGAAACCGGAGCCCTCGATGTTGCTGTGATGGACGAAGGCGTCCTTGCCGCCGTCGACCGTGATGAAACCATAGCCCTTCTTGTCGTCGAACCACTTTACGATGCCGTTTACCACTTGACACTCCTTGGTCTGCTACAACCACCTCAACAAACTATTTGCTAAAGTGTGCATCCACACCCTAGCACACATTGATGCCCCTGTCAAGCCCCGCCGCACCGGCATGATTCATCCTCTCTCCCCCTTTGAGCCGGTCCGCGG
>JBBIKI010000087.1:0-3618 GCA_037445535.1 Acidobacteriota bacterium
CGGGAAGCCGCAGCAGGGCCTCCTTGATGGGGTTGTCCGCGAGCTGGCGGATCATGGAGAGGTCCAGGTGCGAGCCCTCCTTGGGCGTCAGCGACAGCGTCAGCACCGCCGGCGTGGCGGAGGAGACCTTGTAAACCTGGTAGGGCCGGATATCGGGAGGGAGGAGCGGCCGGATCTTGTTCAGCGAGTTGGACACGTCCGTGGCCGCCGAATCGAGGCCCTTCTTGTATTGAAACTCGGCCATGACCACCGACACCTCGTCGTTGGAGGTGGAGGTGACGCGGCGCACGAGCTCGATGGTCTTCAGCTCCTTCTCGATGACGCGGCTCACGTCCGAGTTCACGTCGTCCGCGGAGGCCCCGGGCCAAACCGTGACGACGGCGATCTGCGGCCGTTCGCTGTCGGGGAAGAGGTTCACCGGAAGCTTGAAGAAGCCCACGATTCCCACCACCGCCAGCAACAGGACGATGGAGAGGAGCAGGTGGGGCTTCTTGACGTAGCTCTCAACGAGGCGCATGGTTACCTCCCTGCTTCAGCGCCGCCCTGAGGAGCGATCGGCGTGCCGGCGGTGAGAGCCATCAGTTCGCTGGGCAGGCCCGTGGCGACAAGGTCACCGGGGTGGAGGGCGCCGCTCACCGTGGCCTCGGTGCCGCTCTGGCTGGTGACGGCCACGGGCACGGGATCGGCCTTGCCGTCCATCACCCGAATGACCAGCGTCTCCTTGATCCCTTGCAGGAGCGCCGACGACGGTACCACCAATCCGGACGACGGCGTGGCGGCGTAGCGGGCTGTCACGGTGGCGCCGGGCTGGAGACCGAAGGGAGGCTGGGGCAGATCCGTTTCCACGGTGCCCAGGTGCGCGGCATCGAGGGCGGGATAGAGGCGCGTGGTCTTGGCGGCCATGGTTTGGCCCGCGGCCTCAAGGGTCACCGTGTCGCCCGCCTTGAGCTGGGCGAGCGTCTCCTGGGAGAGCTTGGAGATGAGCTTGACGCTCCCGGGAACCTGGAGGGCGTAGAGCGGCTTGCCCGGTGCGGCCAGGTCGCCGGGCTCCACGAGGCGCGCCGTGACCACTCCCGAGTAAGGCGCGGGCACGTTGGCGTAGGACCGGAAGGTCCTCGTGCTCGCAAGAGCCTTCTCCGCGCCCACCTGCGCGGCCTTCACCGCGGCGAGCTGGGCGGCACTGATGTCGAGGGCCTGCCTCGCGATGGCTTGGTTGTCGAAGAGGATCTTGTCGCGGTCGTAGATGGCCTGCTGCTTGGCCAGGTCCTCGCCTGCGGCGGCCGCGCGGGCCTGGGCCGAATGGACCGCGTCGTCCAGGACGCTGGGGTCGATGCGGGCCATCACCTCGCCCTTCCTTACCGAATCCCCTTCGTGAAATCGCACCTCCACCAGGGCCCCGGGCACCTGCGCCGAAACCGTGGCCGACGTTTCGGAGACGACGAGGGCCACCGTGTCCACCGTGCTCCCCACGGAGCCGTCCTTCACCGTGGCCGTGGCTACGGGGATGGGAGGGTTCTCGGGCGGAGCCAGCTTGGCGAGGGCGCGCTTCTTGTGGATGACCACGGCGGCGCCGGCGATGACCACCACCACGATGATGAAAATGGCAAGGACTTTCTTAGTCATGGTCTCCTCCCCGGGCGGTCACGAAGTTCAGGTAGTCCACGGCGCTCTGGTAGGCGTAGAGCCCTCGCCAATAGGACGTTTCACCCGCTAGCTCCTGGCCTCTCGCGGCCAGGTAATCCTCCATCTTGCCCGTGCCCTGTTCCAGCTTGAGGTGTTCCACGCGGGCCACTTCCTGGCCCAGGCCGCGCTGGGCTTGGCCCGCCGCGTACAGAGCCTTGGCCGAATCCAGCCGGCCCTCGGCGTCCGCCACTTGCGTGGCGACTTCCAACTCCTTGGCCTTCTCCCGCTGCCTGGCCGCGAGCAGGTTGGCGTCGGCCTCCTGAACGGCGTAGATGCGGCTGAGGCCGGTGAAGAGGGGCACCTTCAGCATGAGAGCCCACTCCCGCGTGTCGATGGGATCCTTGAGGGACGGCGCCTCGTTACGAAGGTACGTCCCTTGCAGAACGAGCTGGGGCGAGAAGGCCTCCAGGGCCAGGTGCTTCTTGTGCACGACGATGGCCGTGCCTTCCCGCGTGGCGAGCAGGTCGCCACGGCCCGCGAGGGCCGCCTTGGTGTCGTCGCCGGAGGAGGCGGCGGACGCCGGAGGCTCCCCGGGGATGTCGCCCAAATCAAAACCACCGGCGGGAGGTTCCTCCCCCAGCAGGGCCGCGAGGGTGGCTTGGGCCGTTCCAGACTGCGCCGAGAACTCCGCCGTCTGGGCCTCGGCGCCGCGCAGGGCGTAGGTGATCTTGGCCGCGTCCACGGGGGCCATGGCGCCGATCTTCACCTTGAGGCGGGCGTCGGCCTCGTCCTTCTCCAGCGCCTTCTGGTAGGCCTGGGCCGCTTCGAGGGCGTGCCGGACGATGAGGGCGTTGCGGTAAGAGGCCCGGACGTTGTAGAGGATCTGGTCCCGCGTGAAGAGCGCGAGGTGTTCGCTGGCGCTCTGGGACAGCCTGGCGATCTTGTCTCCCTCGTGGAGGCCGCCCGCCATCAGGAGGGGAACCTGCCAGGTGAGACCGTAGTGGACCTGGTTCCGGTCCCACGGAAGCTGGCTCATGCCCAAGGCGGGGATTACGAAGAGTTCCTTCGCCATGGGAACCACGATTCGGTCTCGTTCGAAGTGGTTGTAGACGCCCACCAGGTCCAGCTCGCCGAAGTGGCGGCCGAAAACCTCGCCCGTGCGCTTCCTGGCGGCGAGAGCCTCCAATTTCGCCGCCTGGAGGCTCGGGTTCGCGGCCAGAGCCTTCTGCTCGGCCTGGGCGAGGGTGAGTGGCTCGGTGGCCTGGGCGGCCTGGGCGAGCGCCAGCGCCAGCGCGGCCC
Source organism: Acidobacteriota bacterium (assembly GCA_037445535.1). Classification (GTDB taxonomy): domain Bacteria; phylum Acidobacteriota; class UBA4820; order UBA4820; family DSQY01; genus JAKAJA01. The sequence goes on from JBBIKI010000087.1 coordinate 2,923, forward strand.
ACAGGGCGGCAGCTGGCCCCAACCGGCAGAGGTTCCTCATGGTTCTTCCTCCGTAAAGTGTATGCCTCGGTGGTTCATTTCCAGAACTCCCAGAGAGTCTAGAACCGGCGCCACGCGAGGATCAATGACGCGGTAGAAGACCCGCGCGCCATCCCGGCGGTCCGAGACCACGCCGTGGTCCTTGAGAATCCGAAGGTGGCGGGAGAGGGTCGGCTGGTCCACCTGGCAGCCGCGGGAGAGGCTGCACACGCACTCCTCGTCCGTGGCAAGCAGGTGCCGAACCAGCGCCAGCCTCAAGGGATGGGACATGTCCCCGAAGAGCCGGGCCAGGCTTTCGACGCCTGCCGGTCCGCATGCCTTGCGTGGCCATATGTCCATAGTCATATATCCCTCGTCCTTGGAAAAGGCGCGCCTCCGCGCCTGCACTCTCATGATGGAGCCTCTGAAGGCGCCGCGCCTTGACGAGCGTCAAGAAGACAGACCAAGGACGGAACGGCTGGAAACAAGGAGCCCGAATGGCGAGGCGAGGCGGAAGAGCGTGGGAGCTCGGCGAGGCATCACTCCGGAGGGGCCGCCCCGCGGGGCGGGTCAGTCGTCCAGAGCGCGGTTGAGCCCCCGCGGGTCCGCGATGTGAAACCGGCCCTTGCCAGTGCGCTCGATGAGGCCTTGCCGCCTCAACTTGGCGAGGGCGCGGGA
>JBBIKI010000087.1:3718-11916 GCA_037445535.1 Acidobacteriota bacterium
CCGAAGAACTCTCCCGCCCCCAGCAGAAACACGGTGATATCGTGGCCGTTCGGCAAGCGGCGGTAGGCTTTCAGGCGGCCCTGGGCGACGATGAAGAAGGAGCCTCCCGTCTCCCCTTCCAGGAAGATCACCTCCCCTTTCCCCGCCCGCTTCGGCCTGAACAACGAGACCAGGCGCCGAGTCACATCGGGCCCCATGTGGGCAAAGGGAGTGGCCTGAAGCAAGCCGGGCAGGGCAGGTGGCTCTAGGGACACGTTAGGTGCCATAGCTTCCCTCCAGGAAGGTCAACGCTGCAGGGAGAACGTGTGCCATAACTCCCCTCCTCCTCCTCGCATCCTCCCTGTTCAACCGTTTCTACGATTCTAACAGGATGAGGTCCTTGGCTAGAACACCATGTTGAACAGGTAGCCGACGATCAGGATGCCCAAGGCCACGACACCGAAGTACACGGCGATGAGCTTGGGCTTGAGGACCTTCCGCAGGATCACCGCCTCGGGCAGGCTCAGACCGATGACGGCCATCATGAACGCGAGGACCGTGCCGAGCGCGGCACCCTTCTCCATGAGGGCCTGGACGATGGGGATGATGCCTGCGGCGTTGGAATACATGGGCACACCCACGAGCACGGCGGCGGGCACGGCCCACCAGGCGCCCTTGCCCATGAAGCTCGCCATGGCGTTCACCGGCACGTACCCATGGATGCCCGCCCCGATGGCGATGCCCGCCAGGACGTAGGGCCAGACGCGCCCCACGATGTCCTTCACCGCCTCGCCGCCGGCCTGGAGACGCTCCCCCCACGTGAGACGTTCGTCCAGGCCCGTGCCCGGCCCCGCTGCCGTCTTGTAAACCCACTCCTCCACCCAGCCTTCGAGCTTGAGTCTCCCGATGACGAAGCCCGCGAAAATGGCGATGGCTAGGCCGGTGCCCGCGTAGATGGCGGCCACCTTCCAGCCGAAGAGGCCGAAGAGGAGGACGAGGGCCACTTCATTGACCATGGGAGAGGCCACGAGGAAGGAGAGGGTCACTCCCAGCGGCACGCCGGCCGTCACGAAGCCGATGAACAACGGAACGGCCGAGCACGAGCAAAAGGGCGTGGGAATGCCCAGGATCGCGGCGAGCACGTTTCCCACCGACTCCCGCTTGCCCGCGAGAACGCGCCGCGTGCGCTCGGGCGTAAAAAAGCTCCGCAGAATGCCCACGCCGAAGACCACGAGGAGCAGGAGCATGAGAACCTTGGGCGATTCAAAGATGAAGAACTGAACCGCCATCCCAAGGCGCGAATCCGCCGCCATCCCCGCGAGATCGAAGGTGATCCATTTGGAGAAGGGCTCAAGGAACCAGTAGATGACCACCCACACCGCGAGGGCCGGGAAGCCCAGCAGCATGAAGCGGATCGGGCCGCGGGCCTTGCGGTGTGCGGAGGCGGAGGATGGCTGGGCACCGGGCTCCACGGGAGCCTCGGCGGGCATCTCTTGAGGGTTCATGGCGTGTCCTTTTTCCGAGATGCGGGCTCGCCGCATCTCGCCTTCGCGGCGTCGGGCCTCTCGCCCGTGACGGCGTAAGGGAACGCGGGAATAGTCTCCACGTCGTAAAGGGACCTAGGGGGCGCAACGAGCAGGCGGTGGATAAACTCCATTTGAAGAGCCTGTAAGCGGCCCATGAGGAGCTTGTCACATCCCTCGGCCCTCAGCGCCTTTTCCATGGCGGGTATCTCCGGCGGCTTCACGCCGGGTTTCAGGCGTACGCGCACGGCGCGCCCCGTGGAGCGGCGAAGGAGAAACCATTCGTCTCCGAGGCCCTTGTCGATCACCAGCGTGCCGTAGGTCGTCCTGGCCCCGGTCAGATAGGCCGCCACGTCGGAATAACAGGGCGAGGCATTCGTCGCGGCTGCCACGTCGGTGCGGTCCACGATCCCCTCGGAGAACAATGCCTTGAGCCCCAGCGCGATACCCTCCGCCGCAGCTACGAGGCCGTCGCAGGGATGGCCGTGGAAGCGGATCAAGTCGCCCAAGGTCACGTCCTGCGCCGCCTTGGACATGGGGCCAAGGCTGGACTCCGTATCCAAGGTCCGAACCAAAACGAGTTCCATGGCCGCCTTCGGTACGGGATCATACGCCGGCCGGCCGGCCGCTGCCCGCCAACCCCCAACTGCGATGGCCAGCCCGGCCATCGCGCACAGCCCCCAACCGGCAGCCCGCCTGAGTGTTTCCATTTTGCTTCTCACGTTTCACTTCTCACTCTTCACCGCCTCGGCGATGTACCCCTTCACGATGCCCACGGTAGGCACTTTCCCCTGCAGCACGACCTTGCCGTTGATGATGAGGCCGGGCGTCATGAGGATGCCCAAGGCGGCGATCTCCGAGTAGTCCGTGACCTTCATCACCGTGGCGTCCAGGTTAAGCTCTTCAAGGGCCTTGATCACGCGGGATTCCAGCTCCTGGCAGTTCCGGCAGCCCGGGCCCGCCACGCGAATGTCCAGGTTCATGGCAAAGTTCCTTTCTCCAATGAGACTCAGGCGCCCCGCAGGAGCGGCGCCCCTATGACGTAAAGGCCCAAGACCAGGATGAGGGCGCCCGCGCAGCGCCGGAGCCAGAGGTTGGCGCTGGCCCACCGGCGGCTATCGAGCAGTCCCTTCACGGCGCCCATAGAGACACCGGCCAGGAGCACCAGCATGCAGTGGCCCAGGGCGTAAGCGAGCAGAAGGCTGCCTCCGTAAAGGACACTGCCCTTGGCGGCGATGAAGGCCAGAAGAACCGCCAGAATAGGCACGGCGCACGGGGTTGAGATGACGCCGAAGAGGATCCCAAGAAGAAAGGCGCCCAGAGCACCCCGGCTCTGGGGCCGGAAGGGCAGCGAAAACCCCATCCGCAGCGGGAGCCACCCCAGCATGTGCAGGCCCATCACGAGGCAGACGCCCCCGATGAGGTAGGGCCAGAAACGGCCCTGCACGCCGAAGAGCCTGCCCATCAGCGCCGCGGCGAGGCCCAGGGCGGTGAAGGTGAGGGCCAGGCCTGCTACCATGCAGAGGGCGTAGAGCACGGAGCGCCTGAGCGACGCGGCTCCTTCGCTTCCGCCCACGTAAGCCAGGACCAGGGGGATGCTCACCAGGACGCACGGGTTGCTCGCGGTCAGCAGCCCTCCCAGGAAGGCCGCCCCGAAGGCGAGGAGCGGCGCCGTTTCGATCAGGCTTCCAAACTGGGCCAGCACGCCGTCCATCACGAGCTCCGCTTCACGCCCATCTTGGTGAAGACTTTCTCCACCTCCTCGAAGGGGAGGTAGCCCACGTGGCGCTCGAACTCTTTGCCGTCCGCCGTGAAGAAGACCTGCGTGGGAATCATCATGACCTTGTACTGGTCCGCCGCCTCGGGGTGCTGGTCCAGATCAATAAATTCGATGGCGGCCTTCCCCTTATAGCTCAGTTCAGCCTCTTGCAAGACGGCCACCATCTTCTTGCAGGGAATGCACCACGTCTTCCCCACGTCCACCATGCGCGGGAGCTTGGCCTCCGGCGTTCCCGCGGAGGCAGCGGCCGGCTTGGCCGCGGCGGACGCCTTGGGTGGTTGCTGGGTAAGCGAGGGCTGGGCCACGAGGTAGACGGCGGCGAGGAGGGCCGCCAGCGCGGCGCTTCGAAGGATTCCACGGGATGAGAGCAGGGCGTTCATGCGGCACGGCCTCCTTTGCGCGATGCCCGCGCCGGGCGGGCGTCTTCCTTGGCGAGTTTCGCTTCCGCGGCGCAGGCCAGGCCCGCCGCGGCCAAAATGTCGGTGGTCAAGGGATGGGCGACCCGGTAGAACACCATGGTGCCCTCGCGTTCGTCTTCGATGATCCCGTGGCCTCTGAGGATGGCCAGGTGGCGAGAGAGGGTCGGCTGCGGAACCCCCACTTCATCAAGCATCTTGCACACGCACTCCCGCTCCCGGCGTATGAGCAGGCAGAGGATTTTCAGCCGGACCGGGTGGCCCAGATCCCGGAAAAGGCTGGCTTCCGCCTTCAGCGATTTATCCATTCTAGCCTCCAGATATCTGAATATACGGATATTAATGGGCCCCGTCAAGCCCACGTCCGCCGAAAGCCTGGTGGCCCGGGGGATCGTCAGGCTTTTACGGCCTTGACCTTAAGGCTCACCACGGACTGGGCCGCGGCGGCCACGTCCTCGGGCGGTAGGCCTTCCGCCATGGCGGCCGCCTCAGAGGCATCGGGACCGGTTGAACCGATGGGATAGGGGTTTTCCGTGATCACCTCCACGTTCTTGAACCCGGCGCCGCGCATGGCCTGGAGGTAGTCGTCCTTGAGCATGGCGCCCGAGATGCACCCCGCGTAGGCCTCAACGGACTCCCGGACGCTTTCAGGCAGGGGGCGGAGGAGCACGAGGTCCGACACCATGAGGCAGCCGCCGGGCTTAAGGACTCGAAGGGCCTCCCGGAAGACCTGGGGCTTGTCCGTGGAGAGGTTGATCACGCAGTTGGAGATGATCATGTCCGCCGAGCCGTCCGCCACCGGGAGGTGCTCGATCTCCCCGAGGCGGAACTCCACGTTGGTGCTGCCGGCCTTTCTCGTGTTGGCTCTCGCTCGCTCGACCATGTCCGGCGTCATGTCCACGCCGACGACGCGGCCGGTCTTGCCGACCCGCGAGGCGGCGATGAAGCAGTCGAAGCCCGCGCCGGACCCGAGGTCCACCACCACGTCGCCCTCTTTCAGTTTTGCGAAGGCGAGCGGGTTGCCGCAGCCCAGGCCCAGGTTGGCGCCTTCCGGCACCGCGGCCATCTCGGTCTCGCTGTAGCCGATGTTTCTGCCGGCCGCCTGGACGTTGGCCTCGCCGCAGCAGTTCGTGGCCGCTATAGACGGGCCGCAACAGCTCCCCTTTTGTTCACGGGCGATCGAGGCGTAGTGCTCTCTAACCGACTTCTTGATGTCCTCGCTATCCATGGCGGTCTCCTGTGACGGCGCTAGAGGGACAGCTCGCGCCGCACCAGCGGCACGAGACCGTCCCGGATCAGATCACGGACTTCACGGAACCTGCCGGCGAGCTCTTCCTCGGGCCCCTCAAATCCGGCGGGATCGGGAAAGGACTGGTGGACGAGCCTTGCCGCGCCCGCGAACACCGGGCACGCCTCCCTGGCCGATTCGCAGACGGTCACGACGAGGTCGAAGGGTTGGTTCGAGAACTCAGCCACTGATTTGCTTCTATGGCCGGAAATGTCCACGCCCGCCTCGGCCATGACCTGGACGGCCAGAGGGTGGACGCGGCTGGGACGCGACCCCGCCGAGAAGGCCTCCACCCGGTCCCCCAGGTCGTGGCGGAGCCAGCCTTCGGCCATCTGGGACCGGCAGGAATTGCCCGTGCAGAGGATCAGCACCCGCTTCTTGCCGCTCATGCCGCCACCTCCGCGGCCCCGGTGAAAAATCTCCGCCGGAAGTAGAGGGCCACGTTCACAAGGCCGATGAGGGCGGGCACCTCCACGAGCGGACCGATGACCGCCGCGAAGGCCGCCCCCGAGTTGATGCCGAAGACGGCTACGGCCACGGCGATGGCGAGCTCGAAGTTGTTGCTGGCGGCCGTGAAGGAGAGCGTAGCAGTCTGGGCGTAGGTGGCCCCGGCCTTTTTGCCCATCCAGAAGCTCACGAGGAACATGACCACGAAATAGACGAGGAGCGGAATGGCGATGCGCACCACGTCCAGCGGAATGCGCACGATCATCTGCCCCTTGAGGCTGAACATGACGAGGATCGTGAAGAGAAGAGCCACCAGGGTGATGGGGCTGATCCTTGGAATGAAGCGCTCGTGGTACCAGGTCTTGCCCCTGGCCTTCACCAGGACGAGCCGGGTAAGCATGCCTGCCAGAAAGGGGATGCCTAGATAGATAAAGACGCTCTTCGCGATCTGCCCGATACTCACATCCACGGCGAGGCCCTTGAGCCCGAAAAGGGGAGGCAGCAGGGTGATGAACACCCAGGCGTAGAGGCTGTAGAAGAGCACTTGAAACACGCTGTTGAAGGCCACCAACCCCGCGCAGTACTCCGTGTCGCCCTGGGCCAGCTCGTTCCACACGATCACCATGGCGATGCAGCGGGCAAGGCCGATCATGATGAGGCCCACCATGTATTCGGGGTAGCCGCGCAGAAACACGATGGCCAGGACGAACATGAGGACCGGGCCTATGACCCAGTTCTGCACGAGGGACAAGGCTAGGACCCTCCCATTTCGGAAGACATCACCCAGTTCTTCGTAGCGGACTTTTGCCAGCGGCGGGTACATCATGAGGATGAGGCCCGCGGCGATGAGGAGGTTGGTGGTTCCCGATTGGAACGTTCCGATGACCTGCTCCACGCCGGGGAAGAAGTGCCCGAGGGCCACGCCCATGGCCATGGCGGCAAAAATCCACAGGGTCAGAAGCCGGTCTAGAAAGGACAGTTTTCCAGCGGTCCCAGCCGTCATGGAACGGCCCTCCCCGCGTTCTCCCGCGGCGGACAGCACCGGGAGAGAGCTTGAACCTTTTCGCTCCCGGCCTTGGCCAGATCTTTGGCCACCTTGGGGTCCTCCCCGGCGCAGGCCCGCACGAGGGCGAGAAGCTTCCTGGCTTCGGCCGCAGCCGGTTTCGCCATCCGGTAAAACGTCCACTTGCCCCGGCGTTCGTCCGATACGAGGCCCGCGCCTCCGAGGATCGACAGGTGCTTGCTCACGGTGGACTGGGAGAGGCCCAGCGCCGCCACGATTTGACACACACAGAGAGGGCCGGGCTCCAGCATTTTCAAGATCCTCAGGCGCGTCCCGTCCCCCGAGGCCTTCAGCACCTTCTCGAGATCGTCCAGCATGCGCTCCTCCATCATCATATCGCTATATGACGATGTAACGATACATCCTCCCGGCGCGGATGTCAAGAGGCTTGGGCTCACCGCCGGTTCTCTGGCCTTTCGGTGATTGCTCCGCTACAGTAGCAGGAGGGGACAGCGTTGGACGGGACAAGGGATCACACGAGAAACACCGCCTACCTCGGCCTCGTGGAGGCCTTCTGGGGCCTGGGCATGAACCTGCTCTCCATGGGAACGGTTTTGCCCGTCTTCTTGCAGGAGCGGGGCGCCTCCAACGCCGTCATCGCCTTCCTCCCTGCCCTGAGCGCTTTGGGGGCGGGCCTCCTCCAGGCCTTCACGGGCATCGTGGCCGGACGCCGCGGAATTCTTCGTCCGCTCGTCCTCTGGCTTCACGTCACCGCACCTTTGCCGCTGGTCATCACGGGGATCTGCCTGCTGTGGGGCAAGCTTCCCGCCGTTCCCGCGGTCCTTGTCCTCTGGGGCTGCTTCTACGCGGCCATCGGCCTGCTCTACCCCGTGTGGATGGATTACATGGCCAAGATCCTGGACCCGGCCAAGCGGGGACAAGCGCTGGGAGCCGTCTTCCTGGTCCAGACGGGCAGCGGCGTCCTGGGCGCCACGGCCGCGGCGGCGCTGCTTGAAGGGGGGACGGGCGACGGCCGCTACGCGGCTCTCTTTTTCGTGGCCGCGGCGGCCATGTCCGGGGGCTCCTTTTTCTTCCTCGGCACGCGCGAGCGGGCCTCCACTGAAGGGGAAGCTCCCTCCGCAGGCCAGCACTTCCGCGGCTTGGCGGGCCTTTGGCGCGTCCACGGATGGCTGAGAGCCTACATCACGGCCCGGTGGCTGGTGCGAGGAACCTATCCCCTCCTCGTCCACTTCTACGCCGTCTACGCCGTGGCAAAGAAGGGAGCGAGCCCCGCCACGGCGGCCCTCTTCGGCACCGCCGCCTTGGCCTGCCAGGCGCTCGCGGGCCTAGCCGCGGGAACCCTGGGCGACCGGGTGGGCCACAAGGCGTCCGTCCTGCTGGGCCAGGGAGCCTTGGTGGCGGCATGCCTCCTGGCCGTAGCCCCGGCGCCCCTCTGGACGTTGTTCATCGTGGCGGGGCTCGGTGGGATCTTCCTGGCCACGGAGTACACGAGCCAGGCGGCGTGGGTGATGGACTTGGCGCCGGCGGGCGAGCGGCAATCCATCCTGGCCCTTACGGGCTTCCTCCTGACACCGGCCTCGGTCCTCACGCCCCTGCTCGGAGGCTGGATCATGGACCGCACGGGGTTCCAGGCCGTGGCCGGAGCCGTAGCCGTGATCGTGGCCGCGGCCATGGTCCTTTCAGCCCTCACCGTCCCAGCCCGAAGCCCCCGGGCCGCCTGAGCACGGGCCCCTTCTTCCTT
>JBBIKI010000088.1:0-11828 GCA_037445535.1 Acidobacteriota bacterium
GAGACGCGAGACGCGAGACGCGAGACGCGAGACGCTAGACGCGAGACGCGAGACGCGAGACGCGAGACGCAATTAGGCGAGACGCGAAACGCGAGGATCCGCTTTCCGAATACCGAATTCCCAATTCCTCATGCTACCGCTTCCGCCTGCCGCGTTTTCCCTTTCCGCCTTCCGCCCCAGCCATGCGTTCTAGTTTGGCGAGGCGGTCACCGGTGGTGCGCGTTTCTTCGCGCAGTTTTTCCAGATCGGCGCGGAGGGCGTTGATCTCCTCGCCCTTGGATTTGCCTTCGCGCAGAGATCGGGCGATATCCCGGCTGTTGGCCCTGAGCCGGCCGTCGCCCTCGCGGAAGCGCACCGCCTCCACGGCGGCGGCGGCGGCGGGCTCGTCCAGGGCTTCGAGGGCGATCATGGCGCCGAACTTGGCGAAGAAGTTTGGATCGGTGAGATAGCGCTCCAGATCCTCCCGGACCTCCGTGCGGTAGGGATCACGTCCCTTGGCGAGGAGGGCCATGGCGCGCAGGGCGGCGACGCGCCCCTGCGGCTTGCCCCCCGGCGCGGCGCAGGCTCGAAGCAGCGGCCAGGCGCGGTCGTCTCGCAGGCGCGCCAAGCCCGCGCACGAGCTGGCGCGGATGACGTCAAGGTGGGAAACCTTCTCCACGTTGTCCTTCAGCACGTCAAAGGCGCGTGCGTCTCTCGTGGCTCCCAGAGCCAGGGAGGCCTCTCCCTCCACGAAGTAGGAGGGGTCCTTCGTGGCGAGGGGAACGAGAGCCGCCGCGGCGGCCCCGTCTCGAAACTTTCCGAGCGCCCGTACCACGGCGCGCCGGATCTTGGGGTCCTTAATCTTGAGTGCCCCGATGAGAAGGTCGCGGGCATAAAGGGAGCCGTTCTCTCCCAGAGCCGCGGCCATCTCCGCCCGAGCGCCCCAGAAGGGGTCCGTCAGCAGCGCCTTGCCCACCGCATCCAGGGCCTCCGCGCTTCCGTCCCTGCAGAGCATCTGGGCCGCCTCCACGCGGCCGAACCAGTCGGGGTCTCTCGACAGGCGTGCCTTGAGCATCTGGGCCGGCTGTTTGAAGGTAAGTTTTTTGAGGATCTGGCATCCCGGGTCGAAGGCCACGAAGGCGGGCTTGGCGTCCAGCACGAAGGTGAAGGCTTGGTGCGCCTCCTTGATCTCGATGGTCTGTTCGACGAGAGTCCCGCCGTGGAACCGCACCACGACGGGCATTCGGAAGAGCCCCGTGGACCCTTCGACCTTCTGTTTCTGATCCACCGTGAGGCTGGCCACCCGGCTTTCCTCGTCCCAGGCGAAGGCCACCTCGTACTCGGGGAATCCCGCGCCGAATACCCATTGGTCGAAAAACCACTCCAGGTTTTTTCCCGTCACTTCGGAAATGACCGTCATGAGGTTTTCGGTCTGGACGGTCTGTCCGCGGAAGGCCGTGAGATAGGCTCGCACGCACGCCCAGAAGGGTCCGTCGCCCAGAAGGTAGCGGAGCATGTGGAGGACGAGGGCGCCCTTCTCGTAGATGTGCGCGTCGAAGAGTTCGATGGGCTGGGTGTAGGCCTTGGTTACGATGGGCCGGCGCTCGGCGCGGTCCCGGTCGAAATAGGACTGCATCTGCTGGAGGCGGTGCTGGTGGGCGTCCTCCTCGCCCCGCCAGTGCTCCCGGTAGACCACTTCGCTGTAGGTGGCGAACCCCTCGTTGAGCCACGCGTGGGACCAGTCGCGGCACGTGAGGAGATCGCCGAACCATTGGTGGGCGAGTTCGTGGCTGATGAGATCCTGGGGCTCGTAGTCGAGGGCCGCGCGTTCGTCCATGAGGCAGCGGTCGATGAGGGTCGTGGCGGAGATGTTTTCCATGCCGCCGAAGATGAAATCCTCCACGACCACCTGGCTGTATTTCTCGTAGGGGTAGTCCACGCCAAAGGTGCGGGAGAAGTGCTCCATCATGCCGGGGGTGAGGGCGAAGCTGCGCCGCGCCTTGTCCTCCTCGCCGGGCTTAACGAAGTACTGGACGGGGACGCCGCGCCACGTCTCCTCGATCTTGCTAAACTCGCCGCACGCGATGGAGACGAGGTACGTCACGTGAGGGGTCGATTCGCGGTGGTGAAAGACTCGGGTCCTTGCCTTCCTGTCGTGTTTCACCGAGACGAGCTTGCCGTTCCCCACCACGGTCCAACGCTCGGGCACGGTGACCAACGTCTCTGAGGTGGCCTTCTCGTTGGGGTAGTCGAAGCACGGGAACCAGTAGCGGCTGTCCTCGTCCTGCCCCTGGCTCCAGACTTGGGCCGCCGTGCCCGGGTAATCCTCGGTGGGGCCGGTGAAGTAGAGGCCCATGCGCGGCCGGCCGTGGTAGTCCACCGCCACGTCAAGGCGCTCTCCCCGCTGAAGGGCCTTGGGGAAAACCACCGTGAGCTTGGTGCCGTCATGGTCAAAGCGCAGCGCCTTGCCCGAGCCCTCGCGGACGCTCTCCACGGTGAGCTCGCAACAATCCAGTACGAGCCGCTTCAGGCCGTCCATGATGGGAGTCACGGTGTGAGTGGCGCGTCCTAAGACCTCCCGCGTGTCGAGGTCGAAGGCGATGTCCAGCCTGACGTGGAGGACATCCACGAGTTTGTCGGGGGCGTAGCGCTTGCCCTCGGGCGGGACGGTGGCTGCGGCGAAGGCCCGCCCGGAAAGGTTTTCTTTGAAGTACTCTCCCGCGAACCAACGGCCCTTGCGCCGAATGGACATGGACCCTCCCGCTTATCTGCCGCCGCTCTGCCCCACCCACGCGGCGCTGGCTTCGTTCCTGTAGGAATCCACCGCCTGGACCGCCACCCACGGTGATGCCGAATGAAGGTCCAGACGAAATTCCATGCGCGCTGAACCGGGGCTGCCCGAAACGGGGGCCAGGACCTGCCACGGTTTGCCGTCCACGCTCACGCGGACCGCCTGGACGCTCGTGTTGTCCGTCACCATGATCCGGAGGCTGGCGGGGGACAGGGCCGTGATGTCCACCTTGGGCGGCGTGTTGTCCACCACGAAATCGGGAAGGTCCAAGACGGCCTGCTGGGCGTCGCCCTCGGGATTGGAGGCCGCGTCATCCGCCGTGAGGCGCGCGCGGTAGACGCCGTCCGGCAGGATGCGGGCGTCGAAATCGTAGAACGCATCTTTCACCCTCTCGGCGAGGGTGAGCCACGAGGCCGAGCCGCTGGGCCGCACCTGAACTTTCACGCGGACCTCGTCGCCGTCAGGGTCCTCCACGGTCCACGCCACCATCCGGAATCCCTGGAGATAATAGAGCTGGGGCGAAGCGTCGGAGGCGGTGGATTCGGCGAGGGCGGGGAAGACTGAGTCCTTCTCGTGGACTTCCCGAACGAGGTGGTCACCCAGTTGAGAAGGCATTTTCACGAGCACCTCGCCGGGGGCATGCACGGAGGCTTTCTTGAAAAACGGCGGCCGGTTTTTGGGCCCGTAGGCGAGGGTGACGCCCCGGCATTCACCGCCCGTCTCCAGCTCAACTTTCCACTGCCCGAATTGGGCCAGGGGCAGGGAGGAGGCGGAGCCGGCGGAGACCCAGCCGCTCCAGAAGGGTCCAGGTTTGACGCTGTTTCCCGCCCGAAGGAAGAGCGAGGCGGAAGCTCCTTCCGCCTCGGCGTGTCCCAGGAAGGACGGCGAACCAAAGTCCGCCACGGGGGACACATAGGTTCCCTTGGCCGGGGCACGGGCCGGAAGGTAGAGGGCCGGCGGCTCCGCCGTGAGGACGCTGCTCCCCTGGGCACCCGAAGCGATGGCCGCCACGGGGGTCTCCTCCCAATGGGCCGCCAGGGCCAAGCGCCCTCCTCGGAGCAAAAACAGGCGCCCGTCGCCCAATCCCGCGGCGCAGGCTCCGGGAAGGGTAGCGAGGGCGAGAATCGGGGTGGTGAAGGATGTCAGTTGCCGGGGTGGGTGGCCCGGTTCCAGGAGGGCCAGGACCGAGTCGCCCGAGACTTTGCTCTCTTGGGCGGGAGCGGGGGACGGGGACGTCGGGACCTTCGCGTTCAAGGCCATGAGGATTCCCTCGCCGGCTTTGGCCAAGGCCGCCACCTCTTCTTGCTTGAAGGAGGCCTCCAGGAAGGCCTTGTCATCCTTGATCCGGAAGAGAGCCGCGGGGGTGCTGGTCCCCGCCCAAATCGTGTCACCCTGCTTCAGCAGGCACCGGACGTGGGCCGCCTTGGGATCGAGGATCACGGCGGTGCTTCCGTCCGCCTTGACGAGCAGCAGGTGTCCGGGGCCGCCCGTGGCTGCCAGAATGCCCGAAGCTTCAGGCATGAGAGCCCAACAGTAGTCGGCCTTGAGGTCGGCCACGAGGGCCGCCTTCTCCGCCGCCGGGTCGTAGCGGTAAACCTTGGCCGGCCCCGAGGTCCCCACCAGGAGATCTCCTCCTGGCAGAATCGCCAACGCCGTTACGAGGTGCTCCTCGAAGTGGTGGGCCACCTCGGCCTTTCCGCCGTGCACGTTGAGAAGGTTCCCTCCCGTTCCCGTGCCCACCCACAGGGCGTCCGCGGTGGAGACGGCGCAGAGGGGAAGGGAAGGAAGGTCCAGGGCCTTTCGGAAGGCGGGACCGGGCGTGAGGACGCCGCCGGACGTGACGGTGGTGCCCTCGGGATATCCCGACCAGAGATCCTGGGAGGAGGAGAGGAGAATGCGGGTCTGAGTCGCGGCGGCGCCCAGGGACCACGAACAGACCGCGGCAGCGAAGGCCAGGAGGAAAGTCCATGTCATTCTAAGGCGCGTCATCGCCGGGCTCCTTTACGGAAAAGGTGAGTTCGAGAAGGCCGTCCACCAGGCCCGTTCCTTCCAGGCTCCTGGTCCACACAAGCCGAGAAGGAGATGCCTCGGTGGAGGTGGAGGCGGGCCGCGTGGAAAGGAGGGCACCCACGGAGGGCGGCGGAGGCGCCGCGTGCCGGTTCCCGAAGGTGACGCCCGCCGTCGCCGTGGCCGCCGCTACCTCCAAATTCAGGTCGCTTGGTATGGAGGCCAGGAAGCGAAGGAGCGCTTCCCCCGATTGGGGCTGGTCCATGGACGGGGCCGCCTTCTTGGAAACATCAAGAGCGTTTCCCACCCAAAGCGTCACCGGGCCCGGCGGCAAGCTGGCGGTGGGGATTTCCAGGCTTCGGGTGAAGACTTCCCCTTGGTAGGGCCTCAGCCGCACCGTCAGGAGGAGAGGCTCACCACGGACCACGACTCGCCGGTCGAGCCAGGCCGATTCAAGGGTGGAGGAGTTCGTGCCCGGCCGCCACGAAAGGGTGGTCTGGATGTGGTCCAGCTGGACCTTCTCGTAGGGATTGTCCGAAAGGAGGGCCACCGTGGAGGCGAGATAGTCGGCGGCGCTGGGCAGGGCCGTGAGCCCTGTGAAAGATTGGTCCTGAAGCACCACGGGAGGATGTCCCGCGGGTGTCAGCGTCAATCCCTTGAAGCTGATGGTTTTGGACGCGCTCTGGTCCACCTGCCTTGAGAAAAGGGTCGTGAGGGCCCCCGTAAGGAGGAAGGGGGTGAGCTGGTGCTGGCGGGCCAGGGCGAAATGGAACGGCTTTCCGGTGCCTTCGCCTCCCTCCAGCCGGAGGTCCACCGGCAGCAGGCCGGCTTTCTTGCCGAAGAGGCCGTAGACCCCCGTGGCCCGGTCTTGGGTCACCGTTCCGATGGGCGATCCCGCTTGGGACAGTTTGAAGCCCTGGGCGAGGCTTGCCACGATGCCGGCCACGCGCGCCGTGACCACGGGCAAGTCGGTAGGCCCGAGGCCGAGAAAAGGGTGGCCGAAGGCCAGGAACTCTCTGCCCTTCACCCAGGTCACGGTACCGAAAGCGGTGAACTGGACGTCCCCCGTGACGAGCTGGACGCCGATCATGCCGCCCGGCCCCGGCACCGCCGCCGGGGGTTCGGAGGGGGCGGACACGGAGGCGCCGTGCTCCACCGGTCCTGACCAGGCGAATCCCTGGGCGGCGAGCCGCTTCTCCATGGTATGGGATTCCGAGGATGGGACGTTGCCCGCCTCCGCCGGAAGGCTCTTGGCAGCGGAGGAGGACCAGAACCGCGAGAGGGTGAAGGGCGCCGCCTCGGAGGTGGGCTCCTCCTCTCGAGCACGGGCCCGAACGGCGAGGAGATCCTCGGCGGGCGTGACGCCGCACAGGGATTCTTTGGAGAAAGCCCAGGTGTAGGCCACGGCTCCCAGGAGTTTTCCCTCGGCGTACACGGGACTCCCGCTCATGGCTGCCAGCACGCCGCTCTGGTCCAGGCCGGCCCCGGAGAGCTTGCAGAGGATCATGCGCGGTTGCGCTGCACCCTGGTCCGTTGTCCCTATGACCTGGGCCTCGAAGGGCACGGGCCGGGTTCCGGAGAGGACGGTGTATCCCGTTCCCACCAAACCTGCCCGGACGTCACCGAAGGGAAACGGGGCCGGGTCGGGGGCAGGCGTCTGGGCCGCGGCCGCAAGGGCCGAGGCCAGTAATACGGCAGTCCAAAGTCTCATGGGACGAGGACTCCTGTGATCCGGTCGTTGGGAGCCCGCCCAGGCGGACCGTCTCCCATGCCATGCGATTAAAGCCGGACTTTAAGGCGCCTGAAGCGGAGCCATGCCGCGAGGAGGCCCAGGACCAGAAATCCCAAATCCCGCAGGAAGGCCAAGCCCACGTGGCCCCGGGCCGCGCTATGGCCGAAGCATCCGCAGTCGATGTCCAGGCCCCGAATCCAGGCCGAGGCCAGAGCCGCGAGAAATACCGCCATAAGGCCGTTGACGAGGAGCAGTCCTCCCTCCGCGGCGAAGCCCGACAAAAGGGCAAGGGCGCCCACCGCTTCCACCCAGGGAAGGATAATGGCCACCAAGTTCACAAGGGCGTCAGGAAGGATGGCGTAATGGGAAATGTCCAGGGCAAACCCGGAAGGATCGAGGATCTTGGGCACGGCGGCGGCCAAGAAAATGAGCCCGAGAGCCCACCGTGCCAGGCGCTCGAGCCAGATGCCCCCCCGGCTTGCCACCCTATCGCTCCGCGCCGCTTGCGATGGGGAGCTTGGCACGCATCCAGCCGGGCAGGCCGTCCGAGTAAACGGCGAGCCCGCGCAGGCCGCTCTCCTGGAGCTTCTTCGCCAATTCCTCGGAGGTTCCGCAGGAGCCCCCGCTGCAATACACGATGATCAGCTTGGCCTCCCGAAGCTGGGGAGCGACGGATCCGAAATCCTTGTTGAAGGAATCGAGGGGAAGGCTGAGGGCGCCTTTGATGTGTCCCAGCTCGTATTCCTCGAAGGACCGGGCGTCCACCAGCAGCGTGCCCGGCTGCTGGGCGTAAAACTTCACCTCATCCGTGGTAAGCATGCGCGTCCCCTGCTGCTGCAGGATGGCCTGCTTGCCCCCCGAGACGGGGATGCTCTTGGGTGAAGCCGCGTTGTAGGCGAAGCTCACCGCGGTACCGAGGATAACCAGTGCCAACATTTGAAGGATTGCACGACGCATGTCTCACATCTCCCTAGAAAGCAAGGTTTATTATTATGCCATTAGAGCGGGATTCCGGCAAGATCCGAGTCCCCTCCTTCATCCGGTGTAACAGGGACTCGGCCTCGTTTCATCCGTGATACTCATGGGACCCTCCCGGCCGCCGCCAGCGGCCCCACGGAACCCGCGTGGCGGCGGCGCTTTCAGAAAGCAATGGGAAGGAGCAAAGGGATGGCATCGGGTTTGCTCCGGCTGTGCTCTTTAGGAGGGCTCAAACCGTGTCCAAGGCTGACATCCGGTGGATGCCGTGGGGTCCGGGCGCCTTCGAGGCCGCGCGGAGCTCGGGCCGCCCCCTCTTGGTCCGTCTCTCCGCCTTCTGGGCCGCCAGGGAGAGCGCCTCGCTGCGGGCCTGTTGGGAGGACGGCTTGGCCGGGCCGCTGGCGCCGGACCGCTTCGTGTTCGTGGAGGCGGACGCCGACCAGGTTCCCGAACTCCGTCTCCGATACGCGCTCGGACAAGTGCCCTCGGCGTTCGTGCTTTCGGCGGACGGAACTCTCCTGGCCCGCCTCTCGGCACTGGACCCGTCCCGCCTTCGGACCGTCCTGGCGGGTGCGGCAGCCGCCGCTCCCGTGGATATCACCTCTGAGCACGCCGGGCTGGGTGTATGTGCCGTTCCGCTGGTGCCGCCGGGAGAGGGGAACCTGGAGCGGGGCATCGAAACCATCGATACCCTTCGCGATGCCGTCCAAATGGCTCTGGGACGTGGCTTCTCCTCAGGCGTCCCCGTTCAGGCCCAGGCGGGGGCCCTGCAATTTCTCCTGGGCCGAGCCGCTCAGACAGGGGACGAAGAAGGGGTCTCATGGGCCGTGGAGCGCTTTCACGAAGTAGCCCATTCGCCCCTTTACGACGCCGTGGAAGGCGGGTTCTTCGGCGAGAGGGAGCCCTCCGGTCCCCGGACATTCAAGCTCCTGGGCCAGAACGCCGGGTGGCTCATCCTCGCCCTGCGCCTGTCCCGGGATCCAGGAGCGGCCTTCGCCCTGTCCCTGGCCCGAGGCATCCTTCACTACCTCCAGAACCACCTCCTCATGCCGGGTGGGGCCTTCGGCCACGCGGAGCGCGACGATTCGGGCTACTACCGCCTCACGGGAGACGAGCGGCGCCGCGTGCCCTCCCCGGAAGTGGACTCCGTGGTTTACACGGCGTCCAATGCATTGGCCGTGAGGGCCCTGTGCAAGGGGTGGCGCCTTCTGGGCGAGTCCGCCTATCTGGATCAGGCGCTCAGGACCTATGCCCTTCTCACGTCCTCCATGATCCTGCCCGGCGGCGCCGTGGCTCACGCCTTTCCCGCGGAGGCTTGCGGCACGGTCTACCTCGAAGACGCGCTGGAAATGGGCCGGGCGGGCCTTGCCCTTTATCACTCGACCTTGGACCCCCACTACCTTGACGACGTTCGCGCCGTGGCCGCGACGGTGGCCAAGGACTTCAAAAATCCAGCCGGTGAAGGGTTCCTCGACCTGCTCCTGGCGGCCCAGCCGAAAGGGGTTCCGAAGCGCCCCGTGGTGGACCGCGCGCTCAACGCCAGGGCCGCCGTTTTTCTTCTCCTGGCGTCGGCGCAGTTTGAGGAGGAGAGCTGGGCGGCCAGCGCGAGAGGTGTCCTCGGAGCCCTCGCGGATGACCCCGGGGACGACCTCGAAGCCCTGAGCCTGACGGGATCGGCCCTCCTGGTGGCCCTGTCTCCCATGGCCGTGTTCGAGGCCATCACCGACGGATCGCGGGAGCAGCGGTTTCAGATCCTGGAGCGGCTGCGGCAGATCGGGGTGTCGGAGGCCGTGGTTACCCACAGGTGTCCCGCGCCCAGGGAGGGTATGCAGCGCCTGCCCCGCCTCGTGGCAACCTGCGGCAACCAGCGCCACGAGATTCTGGTTTAGGGCGAGGGCGGGGCGCCGTTTGCCCCATTTGGCGATCAGTGCCCCGTGGTCCTTGGCTCTCGATCACCGGGCATGGTTGTATCATGAGACGGGCGCTTCCCGCCCATTGCCACGCGGAGCCGTTCTGTGATATACACAGCCGTCCGGGTTACGCGCTCCGCCCTGCGCCCGTAGCTCAGCTGGATAGAGCGTCGGCCTTCGAAGCCGCAGGTCCCCCGTTCGAGTCGGGGCGGGCGCACCACCACCTTTCGGGTCCATCCGGCCATCGCCTCCCGCGGTAGCCACAAGCCCAAACCCACAGGGAGGCATGGGGTGTCCCGAAGCGGCGGTGAGACGTGGCGCTGGAGCTTGGCGGTGCAGATCCGGCGCTTGGCCGGCACTTGGATGGTGACCACGCGAGAGTGGCGGAACTGGCAGACGCGCAGGACTTAGGATCCTGTGGGGCAACCCGTGGGGGTTCGAGTCCCCCCTTTCGCACCAGACTTGTAGGTTTTGCGAAGGAGGAAGGGGAGGACGAGAAGGGCGGGAGACGCCGTAGGCCCGAGGCGAGAGCGCGAGCGAGGAGCGAGCGGCCGCAGCCATCGGGACGAGGCGAGGGACCCGCCCCGGGAACCGTAGGCGGCCTTGAAACGCAAGGCGCCGGACTCGGACGGCGCCGAGGCTTCTAGGCCGCGCAGGTTCGAGTCCCCCCTTTCGCACCAGACTTGTAGGTTTTGCGAAGGAGGAAGGGGAGGACAAGTCCCCCCTTTCGCACCCAATCATCGGCGGCGTTCTAGTTGCCAAAGGTAGGAGCAAGAACACCTGGTCTCCCCGTGATCGTACTCAGGAGCGCCTTTGCGGCGCCTTCTCTTAGAAAGGACCCACCGCTCATGGACATTTCCCTTAAGAGTGAGGACGGCTGCCAGAAGATCTACGAGGTCAAGGCATCCTGGGAGGAGATCGCCCCCAGATTCGGCGAGGTGACCAAGACCCTCAAGTCCCAGGTCCGCCTCCCCGGATTCCGCCCCGGAAAGGCCCCCGAGACCATGGTCCGCGGCCAGTTCCGCAAGGCCATCCGGGAGGAAGTCCTGGAGCACCTCCTGGAGGACAGCGCCAAGGCCGTCCTGGAAAAATTCGAGCTCAAGCCGGTGCTGGAGCCCTTCGCGGCCGATGTCCACTTGGACGACGGCCAGCCCTACTCGGTGGACATCACCATCGAGGTGGCCCCCGAGGTGCCCGAGATCTCCGCCAGCGGCGTGGCCATCGACTGTCCCAAGTTCGAAGTGACGCAGGAGCAGGTGGACCGGGCCATCGAGTCTATCCGCCAGCGGGCCGCGGTGATGAAGCCCGTGGAGGGCGAGGCGCTGGAAGGCGATTTCGCCATGGCCGTGATCACCCGCAAGGGCCAGGCCAAGGGCCTGGAGCGTTTCCTCGGAGCCCTTCCCAAGAGCGAGCATCCCATCGAGCGGGTTTTGGCGGGCAAGAAGGCCGGTGACGAGTTTGAGGTCACCGTGGGCGAGGAAGCGGAGCATGTCCACGCGGAAGGTGAAGAGCACGTCCACGGCGAGCAGCACCTCGCTCCCGGTGACTACGTCGTGAAGGTGAGCAAGCTCGCGCGCCGGGAGGTTCCCGAGCTGGGAGACGATCTGGCCAAGGACGTGGGCGCCGAGAGCTTTGGCGACCTCAAGGCCAAAGTGAAGCTTGACCTTGAGGCCAGGGTCCAGTCCGAAATGAGGGACATCCAAGAGGAGCGGCTCATCGACGCCCTGGCGGCCAAGTTCCCCTTCCCCGTGCCTCCCACCCAGGTGGAGCGCCAGCTCCGCGGGGATCTCGAGGAGTTCGCTGAAAATCTGTCGCGGCAAGGGATGGACGTAGGCAAGGCGGGGGTCGACTGGACCAAGATGGCGGAAGCCCGCCGTCCCATGGCTCAAAAGAAAGTGGTAGCTTACTACCTGCTCGACGCGGTGGCCCGCCAGAACGCCATCGAGGCCACCGGCGAGGAAGTGGAGGCCTATTTCGTCCACCAGGCGCGCGGCACGGGCCTGAGTCCAGACCAGCTCAAGGCGCAGGCCAAGAAGGACGACCGGCTGGACATCGTCCGCTCCATCCTGATCCACCGCAAGGCCGCGGACTTGCTTCTGTCCCAGGCTTCCGTTACATTCACAGAGGGCAAAGCCGCGTCACAGGAGACCACCTAAATGGCGCTTATTCCCATCGTTGTTGAGCAGACGAACCGCGGCGAACGGTCTTACGACATTTACTCGCGCCTGCTCAAGGACAACATCATTTTTATCGGCGAGGAGATCGAGGACCACCTGGCCAACCTCGTCATCGCCCAGCTCCTCTTTCTCGAAGCGGAAGACCCGCAGCGGGACATTTGGCTCTACGTCAACAGCCCAGGCGGTTCCATCACGGCGGGTTTGGCCATCTACGACACCATGCAGTTCGTGAAGCCCGACATCAACACCATCTGCCT